>CACPOY010000003.1 GCA_902635685.1 uncultured Pelagibacteraceae bacterium | reverse complement strand
AAGAATCTTTCCTGATCTTGTTTTTGGAAGTCTTTTAACGACGATTGCAATTTTAAAAGCAGCAACTGGACCAATTTTGTCCCTTACCATCTGAATACATTCTTTTGAGATTGTTTCATTCTCTTTGTCCACTCCTGCTTTTAAAACAATTAGACCTATTGGTAATTGACCTTTTAATTTGTCAGCAATACCTAAAACTGCACACTCAGCAACTGACCTATGTTCAGAGAGAACTTCTTCTATTGCCCCAGTGGATAATCTATGACCAGCTACATTTATAATATCGTCAGTTCTAGACATAATCCAAATATATCCATCCTCATCTATATGCCCAGCATCATAAGTTTGATAGTAACCCTCATAATTACTCATGTAGTTTTGCTTATATCTTTCATCTGCATTCCAAAGTGTGGGAAAAGTCCCTGGTGGCAAAGGAAGCTTTACAACTATATCTCCCATCTCATTCGGTTTCGCAATAGATTTATCTGATTTTATAATTTTTACATCATAACCAGGTACTGCTTTACAAGCTGAACCGTATTTAGTTTCCATCATTTCAATACCAGTGCAATTAGAACTGATTGCCCAGCTTGTTTCAGTTTGCCACCAATGATCGATGACAGGGACTTTCAATAAATTTTCAGCCCATTTGATTGTATCTGGGTCAGCTCTTTCTCCTGCAAGAAATAGACTTTGAAATTTAGAAAGATCATATTTTGAGAAAAATTTACCATCAGGATCTTCTTTTTTAATCGCCCTAAATGCTGTAGGAGCAGTAAATAAAGATTTAACTTTGTAATCTGAAATAATTTTCCAAAAAGCCCCAGCGTCTGGAGTGCCGACGGGTTTACCTTCGAATAAAACTGTAGTGCACCCTTTGAACAGAGGTGCATAAACAATATATGAGTGACCTACAATCCAGCCTATATCACTTGCAGACCACCAAATATCTCCATGATCGATATTGTAGATATTTTTCATGGTCCACTTTAAAGCAACTATATGACCACCAATATCTCTGACTATTCCTTTAGGAGTGCCAGTAGTCCCAGAAGTGTAAAGAATGTAAGCAAATTCATTTGAATTCATTTCAACGCAGTCGATTTCTTCTGCATTTGAAACAGCCTCATCCCAATTGACTTCTTTTGGAGCATTTAATTTTACTTCATGGCCAGTTCTTTGAAATAAAATCATTTTATCAATCTTATGTTTAGCCTGCCTGATAGCCTCATCAACTAATGGTTTGTATTCTACAGTTCTTCCAGGCTCAAAGCCACATGAGGCGGTAACCAATATTTTCGCTTTACTATCATCAATTCTGCTGGCAAGCTCGTTTGAGGCAAAACCTCCAAATACAACAGAATGTATGGCTCCTATTCGAGCACAAGCAAGCATAGCAATCACTGCCTCTGGTATCATTGGCATGTAAATGATTACTCTATCCCCTTTTTTAACTCCTTGATTTTTTAAAGCTCCTGCAAATTTGGAAACTTTTAATTTTAATTCATTGTAAGTAAACTTACTTTTATTACCTGTGATAGGACTATCGTATATGAGAGCTATTCTTTTTCCATTACCTTGGTCAATATGAATATCTAATGCGTTATAACAGGTGTTTGTTACTCCATCTTCAAACCATTTATAAAAAGGTGCGTTTGATTTGTTTAGGATTTTAGTAGGCTCTTTAAACCAAAATATATCTTTAGAGGCCTCTTGCCAAAAAATTTCAGGATTTTCGATAGATTTTTTATATATGTCTTTAAATTTATTGGACATTAAAATTTGATTCGAGTTTATTCATTTAATTGATAATTATAGTATAAATTGTATTTAATTTTAAAAAGCCAGTAAAATCAATGCTTATTAATGGTAATTTTGTCTTCAATTTACTGTTTTAATTTGGTATTAACCCCCAACTTTGGCTTAGGGAAGCCTAAGCCTAGTTTATATAAACTAACAAAGTAAAAACTAACTAAAGAGGGAGTTTTTTATGAAAAAACTTAAATTGTTTGCTCTTACAGTTGTAGCCCTAATGGGTGTTACAACAGTAGCAAACGCTGCGACCGCTATGTTAGCTCAGGATGACTTCGTTGGGATATCTTTTTGGATAATTTCAATGGGTATGTTGGCTTCAACAGCTTTTTTCTTTATGGAGAGAAGCACAGTTAACCCAGCATGGAAAACATCTGTAACAGTAGCAGGTCTTGTAACTGGTATCGCTTTTATCCATTACATGTACATGAGAGATGTATGGGTAACTACAGGTGACTCACCAACAGTATACAGATATATTGACTGGTTAATTACTGTGCCATTACAGATGATAGAATTTTATTTAATTCTAGTAGCTGTAAGAAAAGCAAACTCTGGAATTTTCTGGAGATTGTTAATTGGTTCATTAGTAATGCTAATCGGTGGATATCTAGGGGAAGCTGGATACATCAACGCTACACTTGGTTTCATAATCGGTATGGCTGGTTGGGTATACATCCTTTATGAAATATTCTCAGGTGAAGCTGGAAAAGCAGCATCTAAAAGTGGTAACAAAGCACTTGTGACTGCTTTCGGTGCTATGAGAATGATTGTTACTGTAGGTTGGGCAATTTACCCATTAGGTTACGTATTCGGTTACTTAACAGGTGGTGTAGATGCTAACTCACTTAACGTCGTTTACAATTTAGCTGACTTCATTAACAAAATTGCATTCGGTCTAGTAATCTGGGCTGCTGCAGTAAGTTCTGGAGCAGGATCAAGAGCTAGATAATAGCTTTTTAGATTAAATTTATAGGGCGAGTATGTTTTGCATACTTGCCCTATTTTTTTTTATCTTTATAAATATTTTTTTATGCCAAAGATAACATACATAACATCAGAAAATGAAAATCACACAATAGATGTCGATAATGGTTTAACTGTTATGGAGGGAGCTGTTCAAAATAATATTCCTGGAATTGACGCAGATTGTGGTGGAGGAATGGCATGTGCAACTTGCCATGTTTATGTCACAGAAGATTGGTTTGATAAACTCCCAAAGAAAGAAGATGGTGAGGAAGATATGTTAGATATGGCATACGAACCAAAAAAAAATAGTAGATTAAGTTGCCAGATAGTTATTTCAGACGAATTGGATGGTTTAAAAGTTAATATTCCATCTAAACAAGGTTAAAATGATTAAAACAGATGCAATCATTATAGGCGCAGGACCAGTAGGTTTATTCACAGCGCATCAATTAAAATTAATAGGTCTTGATTGTGAGATAGTTGATAATCTAGATAAAATAGGTGGTCAATGCATAGAGCTTTATCCAGACAAACCAATTTATGATATTCCCGCTGTGCCTGAATGCACGGGAAAAGAGCTAACAAAAAATTTAATAAATCAGCTAAAACCTTTTGATATTAAATTTCATTTAAGTGAAAGAGTAGAGGAAGTAAAAAAGGATGATGTTAACTGGATTGTAAAGACAAACAATAGAAAAATATTTTCAACTCCTAATGTAATTATAGCAGGAGGAGTTGGTTCTTTCGAACCAAGAAAATTTCCTGTAAAGGAGTGTGAGAAATTTGAAAATAAATCAGTATTTTATTCAGTAAAAGATAAAAAAATTTTTGAGGGGAAAACAGTAGCAATTTTTGGTGGAGGAGATAGTGCATTGGATTGGGCAGTTGAATTATCAAAAAATTCTAAAGTAAATTTGATACATAGAAGAGAAGAATTTAGAGGAGCACAAGCTACGGTTAATAAAGTGCATGCGCTAGTAAATGAAGGTAAAATAAATCTTTTTACAAAATATCAAATGACATCAGTCAAAGGCAATGGCAAATTAGAAAGTATAGGTATAAAAAATGATGATGATGAAAAAAAGAATATAAAAGCCGACTATGCATTGGGTTTTTTTGGTTTAATCATGCAGCTCGGACCTATCGCTAATTGGGGACTTAATTTAGATAAAAAAACTATAGAAGTTGATACAGAAAAATTTGAGACTAATCAAAAAGGGATTTATGCAGTGGGTGATATTTGTAGTTACCCTGGTAAATTAAAACTAATTTTGTCTGGATTTCATGAAGGTGCTTTAGCAGCAAGAGCATGTTTTAAATTAGCAAGACCTAATGAAAAATACAGGTTTGAATTCTCTACAACTTCAAAAACCTTATTGAAAAGACTTGGAAAAAAAGAGTGATAGATCTTTACTCAGCTAATACACCAAACGGAAAAAAAATTAGTATTATGCTTGAGGAAATTGGATTTGACTACAAAGTAATCAAAGTTGATATTAATAATGGCGAGCAATTTAAGGATGAGTTTAAAAAAATAAGTCCTTTAAGCAAAATTCCAGTGATTATTGATCATAAAAATAAAAAAACCGTCTTTGAATCTGGAGCAATCTTGATTTATTTAGCCGAGTTAAGTGGAAAATTTTATAATTCTGAAGAAAGATTAGAAATTAACCAATGGCTTATGGCTCAAATGGGTTATTTTGGTCCAATGTTAGGCCAACATCATCAATTCCATCATTACAATCCTGGAAAAAGTAAATTTGGTGAGGAAAGGTATTTTAAAATTTCTAAACGAATATACGAAGAGCTGGATGAGAGATTATCTAAATCAAAATATTTATCAGGTGATAATTATACAATTGCAGATATTGGTACATTCCCTTGGATAGCAAGACACGAATGGCATGATATTGGTCTTAAAAATTATAAAAATCTTACTAGATGGTATAATGAAATCTCTAAACGAGATGCTGTTATAAAAGGGTTTTCATTTATGAACAAAAATGAGTCACCACCAAAAGCTTAATAGTCTTACTCTAGGAATTTAATAATCTCATTAATGATACAATAATACCGTGACCTGATAGTTCTATTGCTAGAACTATAATAATGATAAAGATAATATTTTTATTCATCGTGTAAATACAAATAACAATAGAAGTATCCAAAAAAAAGCATAATAAAAGTAAATATACTTTTTAGTAAAATTATATGTAATTGGGTTATGAATTTTTTTTTTATTTTTTTTAGTCATCGGCGTGAACTTTCTCATTTTTCTCATGTTTTTCTTGTGCGGCTATTGTGTATTTTGCTACCGGTCTTGCTAAAAGCCTTTTTAATCCAATAGGCTCAGCTGTATCCAAACAAAAACCATAAGTATTATCCTTAATTCTTATTAAGGCTTTATCAATTTCAGAAATTAATTTTATTTGTCTATTGATTGCTTTCATTTCAACATTTTTGTCTGTGTAAGAGCTTGCTTGATCAACAATATCTGCGGATATGCTATTATCATCCATACTTCCGTTGTACAAAGCTTCATTGTTAGCTCTTACAAGTTCTTTTCTCCACTCTTGTAGCTTAATCCTAAAAAAAACTTTATGTTTTTCGCACATATATTTTTCATTTTCTCTAGGAATATAAGTTTTAGAAATTTTAATTGGACCTTTATTAATCTCTTTTGGTTTAGTATTTACTTTAGTTTTAGTTTTTTTATCAATTTTTGGCTTTATTTTTTTTATTTTTTTTATTTTTTTTCTTTTGGCAGTTTTGGACATTTCTATATTATAAATTCGAAGGAGTATATTCAGCAAATTAGGGGTGTCAAGTAAGCTTAATTATTGTAAATATTTATTAATGAATGTTTTAAATAGAAATATTAATAATATTTTTTTTATTTTTGCTTTATCTCATTTAATAATTTGGACTTTAGTCCCTTCCTTAACGAACAAGAATTTACCTCTAGATACAATCGAAGCTCTTGCTTGGGGAAGTAATTTAGATTGGGGATTTGATAAGCATCCGCCAATGAGTGCTTTTTTTACAGAATTATTATATCAAATATTTGGTGCCCAAGATTGGGTGTTTTATTTACTAAGTCAAGCATTTGTATTAATAGCTTTTTATTTTGTTTTTAAATTTGCTTATGAAATTTTAGAAGATATTAAATTAAGTTTAATTTCTGTATTATTATTAGAGTCGATATATTTCTATAATTTTACTACACCAGAATTTAACGTAAATATTTGCCAATTACCATTTTGGTCTTTAGTTGTTTACTATTCATGGAAAATTTATAAATCAAAAGAAATTGAATTTATTGACTGTTTTTTAGTTGGATTGTTTGCGGCTATTGGTTTTTTATCCAAATACTTATTTATTTATTTATTAATATCTATTGATTTATTATTCATTTATTTAATTTTCATCAAAAAAATAAAAAAGTTTGACTTTAAATATTTGATAACCATAGAGGTATTTCTTGTACTATTAGTGCCACATATAATATGGCTTTATAACAATGAATTTGCAACAATTGCGTATGGTTTAAAGAGAACGGGTATTGAAGAAACTAATTTGATTGATCATATAAAAAACCCAATCATTTTTTTGATAAAACAAATTGGCATACTCATTCCATTTTTCTTTTTAATCTGGGTTTTGACAAAAAAAATTAAGCTTAGAATAAACCTGAAAAATAAAAAATTAATTTTTTTATATTCAATAAATATTTTACCTATTTTTTTAATTTTAATTACTGCCTTTATAACAGGATCAAAAATAAGAACGATGTGGATGACACCTTTTTATTTATTTTTTGGAGTATTGTTCGTATATATGTTGCGATCTCAAATTGATATAAAAAGGATCAAAGTATTTATATATAGTTTTTTATTTTTATTTTTCTTATCACCAATTATTTATTCCTATATTTCAGTTTCTCAAATTGACAAGAGAACTGATTATCCAGGGAAAGATATTGCTAATAAAGTTCAATTTTTATGGGATCAAGATTTTGATAAAGAAATTGAGTTTGTCACTGGAGATGAGTGGAAAGCTGGTAATCTCTCATATCATTTAAAATCACGACCGAAATGGGAAGGGCCAACCGATAATGAAAAATTAAACAAATCTTCACAATTTATTTGTTTAGAGGAAGTTTGTTTGGGAAGATATTAGAATATAAGATTAGTTAAATGAAAATTAAAATTTTGATACCTGTATATAATGATTGGCAGTCCGTATTTAAATTGATAGAAGAAATTGATCAACTTCAAATCAGCGAAAAATTTCAAATTTCAATTTTAATTGTTAATGATGCTTCTAACCATGATCGTTCCACCGAAGAAAAAAAATTTGGAAATATTCAATCAATAAAAATTTTAAATATGAGCAAAAACCAAGGACACGCAAGATGTATTGCAACAGGCTTAAAATATTTATTTGAAAAGAATAATTTTGATTACATTATACCTATGGACGGAGATGGTGAAGATAGACCAGAGGAAATAAAAGATTTTTTAAACAAAATTAAAAATTCAAATAATAAACCTATAGTTGGTGAAAGAATTAAGAGGTCAGAAAACTTGAAATTTAAAGTTTGTTACTTCCTACACAAGTTATTTACTTTTGTTTTTACTGGTCAATTAATTAAATTTGGTAATTTTACATGTTTACCTAAATTAATTGTCGGGAAAATGATAAATGAAAAAGCTACATGGAACAGCTTTTCAGGATCATTAAAGAAAATAGAAAAAGATTTATTAACGATACCCTCGATAAGAGGAAAAAGATATTTCGGTCCATCAAAAATGAGTTTTTACAATTTGATCAAACATTCTCTTTCAATAATTAGTGTCTTTCGGAAAACTTTTTTAATTCGATCAGCATTATTTATTATTCTTTATATCTTATTAATTAAGAGTAATGCCTCCATAATAACTGCAATACCAATCATATTTTTGCTAGTTGCTGTTTATTTAATTTCAAATCTCTCACTAAGAGAAAATATGGATGATTTTAAAAATTCGTTAAAATTAATTAAAAATATCGATATTATCCAATGAAAAAAAGAGATCTTTATTACGAGCGTATTCCTACTAAATTTTTTAGAGAGAATGTAAAATATTTGGGAAATATATTAGGAAAAGTGATTAAAGAACAAGAGGGTCAAAAATTTTTTGAATTAGTTGAAAAAGTAAGGAAGTTATCAAAAGCTAATAAAGTTAATCCAAATTCAAGGCAAACTAATCAAAAAGTTATAAAAGCAGTTAAAAACTTGAGCCCGAAAAACTCTTTTAAATTAACAAGAGCATTTACACATTTTATGAATTTTATTAATTTGGCCGATCAAATTGATACTTCTAGAAAACTGGACGAATATGAAAATAGCAAGAAGAAAATATCAAGTAATAATTTGTTTATAGAGGAAATTTTTGAAGATCTTTTCAAAAACAAAAAACTTTCAGAAACAAAAATTTACAATACTGCCAAAAATTTAAGAATAGGAATTGTTTTAACAGCACATCCTACTGAGGTAAAAAGAAGAACCCTAATTCAAAAATACCATAATATAATTGAAATTCTTGAACAAAGGGATCTTTTAAAACATTTTCCATCAAAGTTAAAAATTTTAGAAAAAAAACTTTTAGATGAATTAACTATTATTTGGAATACAGACGATTTGAAAAGATTTAAGCCTTCCCCATTTGATGAAGCAAGATGGGGTCTTGCAATTATTGAGGATAGTTTATGGGATACAATTCCAAAGGTTTATAGAAGGTTAAATTCAATATTTGTTCAGAATATGAAAAAAGGATTACCTAAAAATTTTAACCCAATTGAATTTGGATCATGGATGGGTGGAGATCGAGATGGTAATCCAAATGTTACAGCAAATGTTACAAAACAAGTAATTTTATTATCCAGATGGGAAGCGGCAAAATTATATGAGAAGGCTCTTACCAAAATTATAAGATCTTATTCCATGGAAAAATGCTCAAAAAAAATCCAAAAAAAAGTCGGTAAATCATTTGAGCCATATCGAGTTTTTTTAAGACCTTTACGAGATAAAATGAGGATAACTCACAGATCAATTGAACAACACTTAGTGCATAAAAAACCATTAAATCATAAAAAACTATTAACTTCTCGAGAAGAAATATTAAAACCATTAAGAGTGGTAAGAGAATCTTTAGAGCAGAATCAAAATGAAAATATTGCAAGTGGCGAATTGTTAGATTTAATGAGAAGAGCAAAATGTTTTGGAATAAATCTAGCAAGATTGGATATTAGACAGGAGTCATCTCGGCATAGTCAACTCATCAAGGAATTTGCAAAAAAAAGATTTAATAAAGATTATTCAAAATTAAGCGAAAACCAAAAGATATCGTTTTTAAAAAAAATGATTTTTTCAAAAAAAAATGAAATTAGAAATTTCAAATTTAGAAATAGAGAAAATAATGAAGTTTGGTCCACTTTTAAAATTTTAGCAAATGAGCCCAGTGAATGCTTAGGTGCATATGTAATATCCATGACAACATCTGCCTCTGATTTATTATCAGTGTTATTTTTACAAAAGGAAGCAAATATTAAGAATAAGCTAAGAGTTGTTCCACTATTCGAAACTCTAGATGACTTAATTAATGCTAAGAAAGTGATGGAGAGATTGTTTTCGCAATCATGGTATAGAAAAATTATAAAAAATGATCAAGAAGTAATGATTGGTTATTCCGACTCTAGTAAAGATGCTGGTAAAATTTGTGCAAGTTGGCATCAGTATAAAGCACAAGAACAAATTATTAATTTAGGAAAAAAATTTAAGATTAATATCACTTTTTTCCATGGAAGAGGAGGCTCTCCTGGAAGAGGGGGTGGTCCAATTCAAGCAACATTAAGATCTCAACCTCCAAATTCTGTTAATGGAAAAATTAGAATCACTGATCAAGGTGAGGTGATTCAGCAAAAATATGGGTATGAGCCTTTAGCTAAATATAATCTATGTAGCTATATAGGCGCTGTTACAGAGGCTACTTTAAATCCTCCCCCAATTCCAAAAAAGAATTGGAGATCATTAATCGAAAAAATGTCAGATATATCAAAAAACTCTTACAGAGAAAATATTAATCAAAATTCTGATTTTATTAAATATTTTAGAACAGTTACTCCTCACAAAGCACTTGGTAAATTATCTATTGGTTCACGACCTTCAAAAAGAAAAAACAACGACAATATCAAAAGTTTAAGAGCAATCCCCTGGGTTTTTGCATGGACTCAAATTCGACTTATGCTCCCAGCATGGTTGGGAAGTGCTGAGGCTCTAAGATATTCATACATAAGTCAATTTAGAAGGACATTGTTTGATATGGAGAGAAATTGGCCATTTTTCAATTCAATGCTTGATATTTTAGACATGGTAATTTCAAAAGCTGATCCTGAAATATCTAAGATTTATGAGGAGTATTTAGCTGACTCAAGCTTAAAGAGAGTTGGAAAAAAACTAAGGTTTCAATTTGATGCAATTAAAAAGCTGAATAAGAAAATTACACCGAGAGAAATAATTGCTTCTAGAAGACAATTTAGGACATCCATTATTATTAGAAGTATTTACTCGGAGGTTTTAAATATTATTCAGCCAATAGTTATTAAAAAGCTTAAGAAGTGTAAAAATAAAAAAGATAAAGATTTCTTAAATGATGCTTTATTGACCTCTATAGCTGGAATTTCTGCTGCAATGAAAAATACTGGTTAATTTTTAAAATCCTTTAATTCCAAACTATCTAACCTTAATTGTTGGTAAACAATAAAAATCAGCTGTATCTATTTTAGATGAATATTGTCTTCTCATATTCCATTTTTTGTGAACGCCAGCACTTGCAAGGCTTAAAGTGGATCTACCATATTTATAATTAGTATTATCAATTGATTGCATTAAACTTTTTATTTTTTCATCTTTTTCTGATGAGAATAAATTTTTTCTTCCGTCATCATTACGTAATCCTGTAAGCATGACACCTGCTTTTTGATAACGACAGCCGTTTTTAAAAATATTTTCTAATATTGCAATTGCAGTTTTAACAGTTTCAATACTATTGTTTGTTGCAATAGGAAAATCAATTGTTTTAGCATTTGAATAATAACCGTAATTTCTTTGAAATGGGCTAGTCCTAACAAAAACTGTAATTGCTTTTGCAACTAAAGACTCTGATCTAATTTTTTCAGAAGCATTTAAACAATAATTAGCAACTGCTTCTTTTAGTTCTTGAAAACTTTCTATTCTTTTACCAAATGATCTTGAAACTACACAGCTTTTTCTTTTTGTTTGTGTGGTCTCTAAATCAATACATGGAACTCCTCTAAGCTCCATTGCAGTTCTTGAGCTTAAAACATTAGAACATTTTTTGATCCAGGTATTAGATTTACTTTTAAGTTGTTTGGCATTATAGATGCCGTTTTTTTGATAAAATTTTGTAAGCTGTCTACCAACGCCCCAAACATCATTGATTTCAACTTTTTCTAAAATAGGATCTAAATTCTCAATACCGATTAAACTTGTTACTCCTGATTGTTTTTTCTTTGCAATATGATTTGCAACTTTACTTAAAGTTTTAGTTTTAGCGATACCAATACTAGTTGGAATACCAGTCCATTGTAAAACTGTTTCTCTAATTTCTCTTCCAACTTTTTCGACCTCCGAGTCTGGAAAATTAGATAAATCTATAAATGCCTCATCAATTGAATACACCTCTATTTCAGTATTAAATCTTTTTAGAGTTCTCATTACTCTTCTAGATAAATCTCCATATAAAGAGTAATTTGACGAAAAAACTTCAACTTTATTTTTAATAATGATATCTTTTGCTTTAAAATAAGGCTCACCCATTTTGATCCCCAATGCTTTTGCTTCATTGGATCTAGAAATGATACAACCATCATTATTGGACAAAACAACCACAGGTTTTTTTCTTATTTTTGGATTAAATAATCTTTCACATGAAACATAGAAAGAATTACAATCAACTAAGCCTATTTTTTTAGTACGTTGAATGGATGACATAAGTCACAACTCCCCAAATAAAAATATCTTCTTCTTCATTAATTAAGATTCTGTCTGAAAAATTTTTAGATCCAGACGATAGAAATTTTTTATCTCTCTCTTGAACTAAAGTTTTAACCACAAGTTCATCATGAACATTTGCAATAACCGTTGAAAAATTTTTTGGTTTTAAACTTTTATCGACAACCAATAAGTCTCCATCATTAATACCAACATCAACCATGGATTTACCCTGAACTCTGATAATGAAAGTAGCTGGAACATTTTTGATTAAATGCATGTTCAGATCGATGTCTTCTTCGATATAATCAGTAGCAGGTGAAGGAAAACCAGCGCCAGCTTTATGTAAATAATAGGGAATAGTTAGTTTCATGTTCTTGTTTTGTTCTAATTTATAGCCCATTTATACAATGCACGCAAGAGGTTGTATTTTGAGTCCGTAATTGAATCAAAAGTGAATCAAAACATGAACATCAAAACTATATTTTGTATACTTGTGGATAACTTCAACCAAGGATAGTTTTAAATTCTGATTTAATTATAAAAGGAGAAAAATAATGAGTTCAATTGAAGTCAAAACTTTTGATAACCCAGACGAAAGCAACACGAATTTTAAAAATGCCAAGATAGATATTGTGAAAGTAGGAGACCAAAGAGTTATAAGATTAGTTTTACAACCAGGCTGGAAATGGTCACAAGACATTAAGCCAACAGTTGGCACAGATAGCTGTAAAGCAAAACATCTTGGTGTAATTGTTTCAGGAGCAGTCTGCGCAAAGCATGATGATGGAACTGAATTAACTTATAAAGCTGGTGATGCGTATTCAATAGAACCGGGTCATGATGGTTGGGTAGTAGGTGATAAACCAGCGGTAGTTTATGAGTTTCATGGAAAATGGGGAGAGTAGTGAAAAAACTATCTTGTCATTGTGGTGCTATAGAAGCTGAAATAAATTTAGAGGGAGACTTAGCTAAGTTAATAAAATGTAATTGTTCGATTTGCAAAAGAAAAGGAGCAATTATGTCGATGGTAAAAAATGAAGATTTCAAAATTATTAAAGGCGAAGATAAATTAAAACTCTATCAGTTCCATTCAAAAGTTGCTAAGCATTACTTCTGTTCTGATTGTGGAATTTATACTCATCATAATCCAAGAATCAATCCAGCTATGACAGGATTTAATGTTGGGTGTATTGATGAAATAAATACTTTTGATATGAAAGATGTGCCAGTAAACGATGGTCAAAATCATCCTTTAGATAAAAAATAATTTTCATGCAACAATTTAGTTTATGCTTTGGTAAGGTAAAAAAAGATTGTCTAAAGTTCATTAAGTCCCAAGAGACAAAAGCCGATAAATTTAAAAATAAAGAGAGAATGATTAAATCTTTCTTAATTCCTTTATGTTTTTGGATCAGTAAAAAAGCTGATAAAAAAAAACCGTATTTTGTAGGATTAGCAGGAGGTCAAGGAACTGGTAAAACTACAATTAGTTCTTTAATCAAAATTATATTAACAAAATACTTTAAATTAAATGTTTTTAGAATTTCAATAGATGACTTCTATAAAACAAGAAAAGAGCGAATAAATTTATCAAAAAGAGTTCATCCTATGCTTTTAACTAGAGGTGTACCAGGAACACATGACATTAATATGATGCTGAATTTTTTCAGAAAATCAAAAAATAAGAAATTCAATAGATTAAAATTACCAACATTTAATAAAGCTATTGACGACAGGTATAATAAAAAGAAATGGTACGATTTAAAAAAGAGACCAGATGTAATTATTTTTGAGGGATGGTGTGTTGGTGCAAAATCAGAAAAAAATAATACTTTAAAGAAAACAATTAATTCATTGGAAAAGGCAAAAGACCAAAAACAGATTTGGAGAAAATATGTTAACAACCAATTAAAATCAAAATATAAAAATTTATATTCACAATTAAATTGCTTAGTTTATCTAAAAGCAAAAAATTTTAGTTTGTTACAAAAATGGAGATTAAAACAAGAGAGGAAACTTTGGGTTCAAAGCAAAGTAAAATCAAAAATAATGAGTAGAGGAGATATATTAAATTTTATGCAAACTTATCAAAGAATTACTCAAAATATGTTTAGAAATATGCCTAAATATGCATCAGTAATATTCAATTTAAATAGTAACCATCAAATTAAATCTGCTGTATATAAAAAATAATGAAATTTTTTTTAAAATTTATTTTGATCTTTGCTTTTTCTTGTAGTCCTGCTCTCGCAGAAAGTTTTAATTCTGCTTTGAAAAGAGCTTATGAAAATAATCCAGAATTAAATGCAGAAAGAGAAAGTATCAATATTTCCGAGGAAGAGTACAAAATTTCGATAAGCTCCTATCTTCCATCAATTACTTTAGAGGGCAGTAAAAGTGAGGAGGACACAGAAAAACTTACTAATAGAGATGGTTCAAATGCTACTATTACTGATGTCGACCCTGAAACAAAATCTATTAAAGTAACACAAACTCTTATTGATTTTGGAAGGGGTGCTGAATTATCAAAAAGTAAAATTGGAATTGATTTAGCTAAAGCAAAACTTAAGAAAAAAGAACAAGATATCTTATATAAAGCTGTAGAGGCCTACACAGGACTAATTTCCTCTAAAGAAAAATTTGTTATTAATTCATCAAATGTAAATTTGTTAGAAAGACAAGTCGAGACTGACAGAATAAGACTAGAAAGAGGAAATATATCCTTATCTGATGTCGCTCAGTCAGAGTCATCATTGGCAGGAGCTCAAGCTAAATTAATCCAAGCAGAGAATGAACTCTTAACTAGTAGATTAAATTATGAAAATATAATTGGAGAATTAAATGATATTGAAAGTTTAGATAAAAGTTCAATTTTTGATTTAAATTTACCAAATCAATTGAATGATGCAATTAGTATTTCAAAAAAAAATAATCCTGATTTAATCATCGCAAAACTTGATTATCAGCAATCAAAAAAAGATACGATTAGTGCTAGATCCGATTTAGCTCCAACAGCTAAATTATCTTTTGACAGATCAAAATCGGAAGACTCAAGTTCGACAGTTGATGAAAAGGAAAAAGATGTGTTAAAAGCAACTGTAACTTGGCCTTTCTTTTCTGGGGGAAAAAATTATGCAAATCTAAATAAAAATAAAAGTGCTGAATTACAAAAAAGATTATTATTAGATAACTCTATCAAAAAAAATCAAACAGATGTTGCTAGCGCTTGGTCATCATATCAATCAAATCAAAGTTTACTAAATTCAGTTCGAGCTCAGGTAGATGCTGCTGAAATAGCAAACGAGGGTATTGTTGCTGAATATAATAGTGGTTCTGATAGAACAACATTAGAGGTCATTCAGTCTAATTCGTTACTATTAAATGCTCAGATTTCATTAGCTGATTCTGAAAGAAATTATATTCTTTCACAGTTTAATCTTTTAAGATCAGTCGGTTTATTGACAAGTGATTATCTAAAAATCCAATAAGTATTGACCTTTTTTGCAAGATTTAAAATAGATCTTGCCAATGAGAACAAAATGTGTACATTTATTTTATGATTCGAGTGTAAAAAAAATTAAAAAAAAGGGCTAAAAATGACGAAAAATAACCTAAAGGTAGTTAAATCTACTAAAGATCAAGAAATGGATATTAAAGAAAAAAACAAAGCATTAGATGCTGCAATAAGTCAAATAACAGACAACTTTGGAAAAGGTTCAGTTATGAAGCTTGGTGAAAAAAGAGCTATGGATATTGAGTCAATATCTACAGGTTCTTTGAGTTTAGATCTAGCTTTAGGAATAGGTGGATTACCAAAAGGAAGAATTATTGAAGTTTATGGACCAGAGTCTTCAGGAAAAACAACATTAGCATTACAAGTAGTTGCTGAAGCTCAAAAAGCGGGCGGAATTTGTGCATTCGTTGATGCAGAGCATGCTTTAGATCCAGTTTATGCAAAAAAATTAGGTGTTAATACTGAGGAGCTTTTAATTTCACAACCAGATGCTGGTGAACAAGCTTTAGAAATTGCTGATACACTAGTAAAATCAGGCTCTATTTCAGTTATCGTAATTGATTCTGTTGCAGCTTTAACTCCAAAAGCTGAAATTGAAGGTGAGATGGGTGATCACCATGTTGGTCTTCAATCAAGATTAATGAGTCAAGCTTTAAGAAAATTAACTGGTTCAATCTCTAATACAAACACAATGATGATTTTCATTAACCAAATTAGAATGAAAATTGGAGTTATGTTTGGAAGTCCTGAAACAACATCAGGAGGAAATGCACTTAAGTTTTATTCATCTGTAAGAATGGACATTAGAAGAATTGGTGCCATCAAAGATAAAGATGAAATTATCGGAAATACTACAAGAGTAAAAGTAGTTAAGAATAAAGTTGCGCCACCATTTAAAGTTGTCGAGTTTGATTTGATGTATGGAAGAGGTATTAGCAAAATGGGTGAGTTAGTCGATCTAGGTGCTAAAGCTGATATCATAGAAAAATCAGGAGCTTGGTATGCTTATAAAGGTGAGAAAATCGGACAAGGTAGAGAAAATGCAAAAACTTATCTCGCACAAAACCCTAAAGTTGCTGCAGAAATAGAAATGGCAATTAGAGAAAAAGCTGGTGTGATTTCAAAGAAAATTGAAGGAAATCCATTAAGTCCAGAAAAAATTGAAAAGGAGAAGAAAGTAGCCGAGAAAGAAGAGGCTGCAAAAGAGACTGCTCCTTCAAAAAAGAACTAGAATTAAAGGTCATCTTTAAATTATAAAGGCGCTTGCTACAAGCGCCTTTCCCCCTTTTCGTTATCTAGACATAGAACAAAAAAGCTGTATTTTAAAAATATGGCGGACAAATCATTAAATGAAATAAGAAGCACCTTTCTTAGATACTTCGAGAAAAATGATCATAAGATTGTTGATTCTAGTAATTTAGTTCCAAATAACGATCCCACATTGATGTTTGCCAATTCTGGAATGGTTCAGTTCAAGAACGTATTTACCGGTTTAGAGAAAAGAGATTATCAAAGAGCAACCACCTCTCAAAAATGTGTTAGAGCGGGTGGTAAACATAATGACTTAGAAAACGTTGGTTACACTCCAAGACATCATACATTCTTTGAAATGTTGGGAAACTTTTCTTTTGGGGACTATTTTAAAGAAAGGGGAATTGAGCTCGCATGGAATTTAATCACTAAAGATTTTGGTTTAGATAAAAACAGACTTTATGTAACTGTTTTTCATAAAGATGATGAGGCTTTTAATTTTTGGAAAAAAATAGCGGGTTTTAGTGATGATAGAATTATAAGAATTTCAACATCAGATAACTTTTGGTCAATGGGTGAAACTGGTCCCTGCGGTCCATGTTCAGAAATATTTTACGATCATGGTGATCATTTAAAAGGTGGATTACCAGGAACCAAAGATCAAGATGGAGACCGTTTTATTGAAATTTGGAATTTAGTTTTTATGCAGTATGAGCAAGTTTCAAAAGAAAAAAGAATAGATTTACCAAAACCATCTGTCGATACAGGAATGGGACTTGAGAGAATCGCAGCTCTTTTACAAGGTACACATGATAATTATCAAACTGATCATTTTAAAAAATTAATAAGTTCGATATCTGAGGTAACAAAAGTTAAACAAGAGGATAAAAATATATCGAGTTTTAGAGTAATTGCTGATCACTTAAGAGCAAGTTCATTTCTTTTGGCAGAAGGTGTTTTACCTTCCAATGAGGGTCGTGGATATGTTCTTAGGAGAATTATGAGAAGAGGAATGAGACATTCTCATTTGTTAGGATCTAAAGATCCAATATTTTATAAAATTTTTGACTCATTAAAAAAAGAAATGTCAGGAAATTACCCGGAGCTTGAAAGATCTCAATCGTTAATTAAAGAAACCTTAAGGATGGAAGAAGAAAAATTTTTAGTTTTACTTGATAGAGGTATCAAAATTTTAAATGATGAAATTACAAAAATCGATAAAGTTTTACCTGGTGATGTTGCGTTTAAACTATATGACACTTATGGTTTTCCATTAGATCTTACTGAAGATATTTTAAAGAATAAGTCCTTAAAAGTTGATCATCAGAAATTTGATGAGTTAATGAAAAAAAGTAAAGAACTTGCAAAAAAGAACTGGAAAGGTTCTGGAGATAGTTCTGAAGAGGCAATTTGGTTTTCAATTAAAGACAAAACTGGTCCGACAGAATTTTTAGGTTACGAGTCTAATCAATCTGAGGGTGTTGTATTAAACTTAATTAAAGATAACAAAGAAATAAAATCTTTATCATCTGGGCAAGAGGGAATGATCATTACAAATCAAACCCCGTTTTATGGAGAATCAGGAGGACAACTTGGAGATAAAGGTACAATTGTTTCTGGTAATTCTGTTTTTGAAGTAGATGATACACAAAAAAAACTTGGAGACTTATTTGTTCATTACGGATCTTTGAAAACTGGAGAAATAAAAATTAATGATGTAGTGGAAATGAAAATAGACATAGAGAGAAGAGATAACTTAAAAGCTTACCATTCTGCTACTCACTTGCTTCACGAGTCACTAAGAAGAACCTTAGGCAAACATGTTATGCAAAAAGGATCATTAGTTGCACCTGATAGACTAAGATTTGACTTTAGTCATATGAAACCAATTACCAATGAGGAGTTAGAGACTATTGATAAGTTAGTTAATGAATATGTTTCAAATAGTTCTGAGGTAACAACAAGAATTATGACACCAAAAGCCGCTATTGAAAAAGGTGCCCTAGCTTTTTTTGGTGAAAAGTATGGTGAAGAAGTTCGTGTAGTTTCAATGGGTAAAGAAAAAGAGGCTTATTTTTCAACAGAATTATGTGGAGGTACTCATGTCAAAAATACTGGAGATATTGGAAAATTTAAGACAGTAAGTCAATCATCTATAGCTGCGGGAGTAAGAAGGGTAGAAGCTTTAAGAGACAGTCAACTAGATGAATATATTAAAAATAAAGAAAAAATCTCATCATTATCAATTCAGAAAGATGAAGAGACTATAAAAAAATTATCAGCTCAAATAATAAAGCTTGGAGGCAAACCAAATATTGAAAATGAAGATCTTAAAGAACTTATAAAGAATCTTACCAGACAGCTTGAACAATTAAATGTTAGTTCAGTTCTTAAAGATAAAACAAAAAATATTATAAAAGATCAAGAAATCAATAAAATTAAGGTTAGATTTCAAAAAGTTAAAGATTTGCCACCAAAAGATTTAAGAAAATTAGTTGATAGTGGTAAAAAAGAGTTAGGTGAAGGTATTGTAGTTATATTCGCAAGTAGTGATGGTAAAGTTGGTTTAGGGGTTGGTATAACTAATGAATTGACTGACAAATATGATGCGGTAAAATTTGTAAAATTAGGTTCTGAGATCATTGGTGGAAAAGGTGGTGGTGGAAGAAAAGATTTTGCTCAAACAGGTGGACAAGACCAAAACAAAATTGATGAGGCTTTTGAAAAAATTAAATCTTTAATTTAATTTCTTCTTAAGATTATTATCAATTGCATCCAAAAATTGATTGGTTGTGAGATATTTACTTGATGGACCAACTAATATTGCAAGGTCTTTAGTCATTGATCCACTTTCAACGCAATTAATACAAACTTGTTCAAGAGTATTCGCAAATTTTATTAACTCATTATTTCTGTCTAATTTACCTCTATGAGCCAAACCTCTAGTCCAAGCAAATATCGAAGCGATCGGATTTGTTGAAGTTTCCTTTCCTTGTTGGTGTAAACGATAATGTCTAGTCACAGTCCCATGTGCAGCCTCAGCTTCCATAATTTTCCCGTCTGGTGTCAACAATGTACTTGTCATTAATCCTAAAGATCCATAGCCTTGGGCCATAGTGTCAGATTGAACGTCACCATCATAATTTTTACAAGCCCAAATATATTTTCCACTCCATTTCATTGCACACGCTACCATATCGTCAATTAGTCTATGTTCGTAGGTTAAATTGTGTTTCTCAAAATCTTTTTTATATTCTTTATCAAAAACTTCTTGAAATATATCTTTAAATCTTCCGTCATATTTTTTTAAAATAGTATTTTTTGTAGACATATAAACAGGCCATTTTTTTATCAGCCCGTAACTAAAACAAGATCTTGCAAAGTCTTCTATTGATTTATCTAAATTATACATTGATAACGCAACTCCAGGCCCAGTAAAATTAAATACTTCATATTTAATTTCATCTTTACCATCCTCTGAAGTCCATTTTACTTCCATTTTTCCTTTTCCAGGAACTTTAAAGTCAGTGGCACGGTACTGATCACCAAAAGCATGTCTTCCAATTATAACAGGGTCAGTCCATGATGGAACTAATTTTGGAATATTTGAACAAATTATTGGCTCTCTAAAAACAGTTCCACCAATAATATTTCTGATAGTACCATTTGGAGATCTCCACATTTTTTTTAAATCAAACTCTTTCACCCTTGCCTCATCAGGTGTTATGGTTGCACATTTTATGCCTACCCCAATTTTTTTTATCGCGTTTGCTGAGTCTATTGTAATTTGATCGTTGGTATTATCTCTGCTTTTCATACCAAGGTCGTAATATTCTATACCAAGATTTAGATATGGGAGAATTAATTTATTTTTAATAAATTCCCAGATAATTCTAGTCATCTCATCCCCATCTAACTCAACAACAGGGTTTTTAATGTTAATTTTACTCACTTATTTATATATATCTTATTAATTGAATTTCGCGATTTTATATACATATTAATGAAAAATTATCAAATAGAAGAATATGTTTAGCAAGATATTTCCGAAAATTCACGTTGAAGGCTATAAGTTTTTAGTTATCTCTGGAATAATTACAATAGTCTTTTATATTTTTAGTGATTTTTTAGCTTTACTCGGTCTTCTATTAACAGTTTGGGTTTATTATTTTTTTAGAGATCCTGAAAGAATTACCATTAATGATGATAATTACCTGGTTAGCCCAGCTGATGGAGAGGTTATTTTAGTTGAAGAGGTAGATGGACCAAAGGAGCTTAACTTAGAAAATAAAAGATTTAGAAAAATAAGTATCTTTATGAATGTGTTTGATTGTCATGTAAATAGAACTCCTTGTGCTGGAAAAATTGAAGAAATCTTATATAAACCCGGAAAATTTTTTAATGCTTCTTTAGACAAAGCTAGCGAAGATAATGAGAGAAATTTTTATAAAATTAAAGACAATCAAAATAATGATATTATTTTAGTCCAAATTGCTGGTTTAGTAGCTCGAAGAATTGTTTGTGAGGCGACTAAAGATCAAGAACTTAAACAAGGGGAAAGAGTTGGGATGATAAGATTTGGAAGTAGAGCTGACGTATATTATGAAAATTATGAACCATTAGTAAAAGTTGGTCAAAGAGCTATTTCAGGTGAAACGTTATTAGCTAAGAAATAACATGGAACAACCAAAAAATAATTTGAAATTAGTGGCAGATAAAAAAAAAGCCAGAATGATTTTGCCAAATATGCTTACCTTGATTGGTGTTTGCATAGGTTTAACATCAATTAGATTTGCTTTAGATGGAAGATTTGAATTCGCTATAATAGCAATTATTTTTGCCGCTTTAATTGATGGTCTTGATGGAAGGATTGCTAGGTTGATTAAAGGTACATCAAAAGTTGGTAAAGAACTAGACTCACTTACAGATATGATTAGTTTTGGTGTTGCTCCAGCTTTTATAATGTATTTTTGGAAATTAAATTCATTAGGTCGTTTTGGCTGGTTACTTTGTTTAGTATTTGTAATTTGCGTAGCATTGAGGCTAGCAAGATTTAATGTTAATTCAAATCAAGAACCCTCTTGGAGGGATAATTTTTTTGAAGGAGTTCCATCACCAGCAGGTGGAATTTTAGTTTTGACTCCACTGATTGTAAGCTTAAGTGGATTTAATTTTATAAAATTAAACTATGATTTAATTGTTCCAATATTTTTTGTTGTAACATCTTTTTTACTAATAAGTAAATTTCCAAGTTACTCTTTTAAAAAGATAGTTATACCACGAAGAACTACAATATTTTTATTATTTGGGATTGTTTTATTTTTTGGACTATTGCTGATCTATACTTTTAACGTAATAGCAATTAGCACTTTAGTTTATTTAATTTTGTTACCAGTAAGCTATTTTCATTATCAAAAAATTAAAAAAAAACATGAAAAGGACAAAATTCAGGACGAAGATGACCTTGAAGACGTACTTTAATGAAAAAAAATGTAATTGTTTCATTAGCTGATTCTAATTATTTTCCTTTATTAGAAGAATTAATAGCATCAATTAAAAGGTTCAAGGGTAGTGATAATGTTGCTATTTGTATTTTAGATGCAGGTTTAACTAATGAACAAAAAGAAAAATTAAATAAAACAGTGGATGAAATTAAAAGCGCTGAATGGGACATAAAAGTCCCTAAACATAAAATCAATGGCAAAGAGTGGCTAAAAAGTCAGGTATCAAGAGCATTTTTACCAAAATATTTTCCTGATTATGAAAAATACCTTTGGATAGATTGTGACGCTTGGGTTAATGACTGGAAATGTATAGAATTATATTTTAAGGCGTGCGAGAATGGAAAGTTAGGAATTACTCAAACGATAGGTCCTGGGTATAAAGTTACTTCAAGAGTGAATTGGCTGCTTGGAAAATTAGCTGTAATTAAATCACAAAACTTTAAACATGCTGTTAAATCAGGAATTAACTATAAAGACTCAAGAAAATTAGCCTTTGCACCTCATATCAATATTGGTGTTTTCTCTCTTGAAAAAAATTCTAAAGGATGGATATCCTGGCAAAATAATTTAACCAAGACATTAAAATCTGGAAATATTTTTGGATCAGAGGGTTTAGCTATTAATATGTCAGTCTACATTGATAATTTAGACACTGAATTTTTACCATTGAGCTGTAACTGGATTACAAGCAATCTACTTCCAAAATATGATGATGAACAAAAAACCTTTGTAGAGCCTTATTTACCTAATTATAAAATTGGCATAATTCATCTAGCTGCTGGAATTTGGAAAGATGGTAAAGATATGAGGCAAGACAAAAGTATAAAAATTGAAATAGAAAATTTACACAATAAAAAAATCTTAAAAAGTCTAAGATATAATTAATTGAAGAAAAATAAAATTTCAAAAAATTGGATCAATAAACAAAAACGAGATATATATGTACGTCAATCTAAAGTTGACGGATACAGAGCAAGATCAGCCTATAAATTAATTGAAATTAATGAAAAGTTTAAAATATTTCAAAATGAAATGTCAGTTTTAGATATTGGTGCAGCTCCTGGAAGCTGGTCCCAGTATGTTTCTAAAGTTGTAAAAAATGGAACTTTGATTTCAATTGATCTAAAAAAAATGGAGAATATACAAAACTCTATTCAAATAGAGGGCGATTTTACTGATTTCAAGACTCAATCTAAGATTAAAAAATACTTTAAAAATGAAATTAATGTTGTTTTGTCTGATATGGCAGTTAATACAACTGGAATAAAAAATTTAGATGCAATTCAAACTGGTGAATTGTGCAAAGAAGCAATGATATTTGCTAAAGATTTTCTGTCTAGGAAGGGCATTTTTGTTTCTAAAATATTTATGGGAAATTCTTTTAATGAAATTGTCGCACTTGGAAAAAAGATTTTCAAAGAAGTGAAGATTTTTAAACCTAAGTCGAGTCGAAAAGATTCAAAGGAAAGTTTTATAATTTGTAAAAATCTTAGATAGATACTTTTATTTTAAAAGGAATCGTATATAAATGATTATGGTTCCTATAAAAGAAGCTCTTACCTTTGACGATGTTACTTTAGTTCCTAAGTACTCAGAAGTATTACCATCCGAAGTTGATACCAGTATCAAGCTAAGTAAGTTTTTAAAACTAAAAATTCCACTTTTATCTTCAGCAATGGATACAATAACAGAAAGTAAAATGGCTATTGCAATAGCAAAAGCTGGTGGTTTAGGAATAATTCACAGAAATTTAGACATAAAGAAACAAGTTAGTGAAGTTAAAAAAGTTAAAAAATTGAGATTGTTAGTCGGTGCCGCTGTTGGTGCAGGTCCTAGAGAAGCTAAAAGAGCTGAAGCACTTTTAAAAGAAAATTTAGATATGATTGTTGTCGATACAGCTCATGGTCATACTAAAAAAGTTTTTGAAATAATAAGTTTCATAAAAAAGAAAAAAAATAAGAAAACAGCTTTATGTGCTGGGAATATAGCTACACCAGAGGCAGCAAAATTTCTTCTTAAAGCAGGAGTTGATGTAATTAAAGTTGGTATTGGTCCAGGCTCAATTTGTACAACAAGATTAGTAGCGGGTATAGGAGTTCCTCAATTAAGCGCAATTTTAAATGTAAGAAGAGGTACCAAAAACAAGAATGTAAAAATTATTTCTGATGGAGGAATAAAGTACTCTGGAGATCTTGCTAAAGCTTTTGCAGCAGGGGCAGATGCAGTGATGATAGGTTCATTATTTGCAGGAACAGATCAAACTCCAGGTAAACTTATAAAAAAAAATGGAAAATTATATAAAAGCTTTAGGGGAATGGGTTCTGTTGGGGCAATGAACAAAGGATCAGCTGATAGATATTTTCAATCAAAACAAAAGGATCAATCTAAGTATGTACCTGAGGGCGTTGAGGGGTTAGCAAAATATAAGGGTAAAGTTGATAAAATTATTTTTAAATTAGTTGGTGGTTTAAGATCCTCTATGGGTTATCTTGGGTCTAAACAAATAAAATATTTAAGAAGCAAACCACAATTTGTAAAAATTACAAAAGCTGGATTTTATGAAAGCATGGTCCATAATGTCGATATTATTAAAAGTGATAGAAAGTACTAATGAAAAAAATTTCTAAATTAATTTTACTGTTTTATTTTTTACTAAATATTTTTAGCCTTTCCTATGCAGAGGAAAATTTTTTTAATAAAGGATTAGAATTATACAAAGATAAAAAATATGAGGATGCTCGATTTATGTTTGAAAGGGGAATTGTATTTAATCCAAAAGACTCTAATTCTTATCTTTATTTGGCAAAAATTTATAACCAACAAGAAGATCAAGATAAAGAAGAAAAAAATTTGGACGCGACTTTACTTATAGAACCTGGCAATGAGGAAGCTCTTTTAATGTCTATTAAAATTGCTTTGAAAAGATCTAATTACTCAAAGGTAAAAGATTTATCTAAAACTTTCTCTAAAGTTTGTAAAAAATTATGTGGTGAAAATAAAGATATTCAAGAGACACTTGCAAATATAGAACCTAAAAATAATGAGTCTTGATAAAAATTTGAACAAGATTTTGATAATAGATTTTGGTTCACAATTTACTCAATTAATAGCTAGAAGAATTAGAGAGTTGGGAGTTTTTTCAGAAATAATAAGTCATAAAAAAATTAAAAACAAAGATATTAACGAATCAATTAAAGGAATAATTTTGTCAGGCGGTCCTTTAAATGTTTATCAAATCAACAGATACACTTTCGACCAAAAAATTATTGAAAATCAAATACCAATTTTGGGCATATGTTTTGGCCATCAAATACTTTCAAAGCTGAGTGGAGGAAGGGTAAAACAATCCAAACACAGAGAGTTTGGTTTAGTTGATATTAAAAAAAAAAATAAAAGTGTTCTAACTCGAAATTTTTTTGATAAACAAAATAAAAACAGAGTGTGGATGAGTCATGCTGATCAGGTTTCAAAATTACCTAAAAATTTCAAAGTTATAGCTTCAAGCAATAATTCTAAATTTGCAATTATTGAAAACAAAAAAAAAAATTTTTATGGTGTACAATTTCATCCAGAAGTTACACATACGGAAAATGGAAAAAAGTTAATAAAAAATTTTGTATTTCTGATCTGCAAGATTAAAAAAAATTGGTCTCCTAAAGATCAAAAGATTAAATTAATAAAAGAAGTAAAAAAAATAGCAGGAAAAAATAAAGTTATATGTGCTTTATCTGGTGGTGTTGATAGTAGTGTTGTTGCTCAATTACTAAATAAAGCAATTGGTAAGAAATTATTTTGCTTATTTGTTAATACTGGGCTTTTGAGAAAAAATGAGGAAATACAAGTAGTAAAAACTTTTAAAAAAAAACTTAAAATAAACCTTATCTACGTTAATGCAGAAAAAGAATTTTTAAGAAAACTCCATAACGTTTCAGACCCAGAGAAAAAGCGAAAAATAATTGGAAATTTATTTATTAAGATTTTTGAGAGATACGCAAAAAAAATAAAAAAAGTAAAGTTTTTGGCTCAAGGAACGCTTTACCCAGATCTCATCGAGAGCAAATCAGTAACTGGCAGCCAGACATCTAAAATTAAATCTCATCATAATGTAGGTGGTTTGCCAAAAAAAATGAAATTAAAACTTATAGAACCTCTTAAATTCTTATTTAAAGACGAAGTAAGAAAATTAGGATTAGAATTAAACCTTAGTAACGAAATTATCTCAAGACATCCTTTTCCAGGCCCAGGCTTAGCAATCAGAATGCCAGGAATTATTACTAAAGAGAAAATTAGGATATTAAAAGAAGCTGATAACTATTTTATACAAGCTCTGAAAGATCACAATTTATACAATAAAATTTGGCAAGCTTATGCAGCTTTACTCCCAGTAAAAACAGTAGGAGTAATGGGTGATAATAGAACTTACGAATATTTATGTTTATTAAGAGCTATTACGTCAGAGGACGGAATGACAGCTGATTTTTTTGATTTTAAAAAAAAATTTATTCAAAAAATTTCCAATAAAATTGTAAATAGCATAAAAGGTATAAATAGAGTAGTTTATGATGTTACATCAAAACCACCGAGCACTATTGAACTTGAATGAACAAGATTAAAAAAATAATTGATAAAAAAAATAAATCTAAAATTGTTTGCCTGACAGCTTATTCAAAAAATATGGCTGAGGAATTAGATAATTATGTTGATATTGTTTTGGTTGGAGACTCGCTTGGGTCAGTACTATACAATTATCCAACCACTAGAAAAGTTACACTGACAGAAATGATAAATCATTCTAAAAGTGTAAGGACTGGGATTAAAAAAAGCTTAATGGTAGTTGATATGCCATTTAATACTTATACAAATAAAAATTTAGCCTTAAAGAATGCTAAAAAAATTATTAAAACGACAAAGTGTGATGCTGTTAAACTAGAGGGAGGGAAAAAAATTATCAATCAGGTTAAGTTTTTAATTAAAAATAAGATACCAGTAATGGGCCATCTTGGATTGTTACCTCAATCTGCAAAAGGTAAATTTAAATCTAAAGGAAAAACACCTAAAGAGATTAATCAACTTATGAATGATGCTGTCTTACTTCAAAAAACTGGTGTGTTCGCAATAGTTTTAGAGTGTATAAAGTCATCAATAGCAAAACAAATAACAAAAAGTTTGAAAATTCCAACAATTGGTATTGGTTCGTCTGTTTATTGTGATGGTCAAGTGTTAGTTACTGATGATTTAATTGGTTTAAATCAAACAAAAATTAAATTTGTTAAAAGATTTGTAAATGTAAAAAAATATATTAAAGCAGGAATAAGAAAATTTGCTTCAGAGGTGAGATCAAAGAAATATCCAACAAAAAAATATTCTTATTAAAAGTATTTTTTAAATTGATCATTTATCGAAAGTATTTCTAAGTCAACAAGTCCACCTATAACTAATTGTATTGCAACTAATAGAATAAATCCTAAACCAATATATGCAATCCATAAATGCCTTTGAATATAGTTTGCTAAATAAGTAGCCATTGCTCCAGTAAGAATTACTGATAATACTAATCCAAAAATCATAAAGCCAAAATTACCTTTTGCAGCTCCTACAACACCAATAACATTATCAAAACTAATTGTAATATCTGCAAACAAAACTTTATAAACACTTTGAATATAGGAAGGTTCTTTGGATTTTTTTGTTGGAGATTTTATCTTTTTAATTTCAAATAGGTCTTTTCTAAGATCATTTACGATCCAAATAAGTAATAAACCTCCTAAAATCTTTATAAAATAAAATTCAAATAAGTAGGTAGCAAACAAAGCAAAAACAATTTTAAAAATTAAAGCTCCTGCAACTCCCCACAAAATTATTTGCCTTCTGTGTTTTGGAGCAAAATTTGCAGCAATCAAACCAATAATGATCGCATTATCCGCTGCCAAGATTATATCAATAAAAATAATCTGAACTAATATGAGTGCTTCTTCTAACAAAGTAATAACATTGTATAAAATATTGTTAATTATTCAATCAAAAGTAGTATAATTTTTTTATTGATAATTATTTTAATACATAATGAAATGCTCTTAAAAAAAATGGAGGTTAAATGAAATTTTTAAAATACTTATCTATTATTTTAGTTTCATCTATTTTGTCAATAAATCATGCATTCTCAGAAAAATGGGACATGGCTCTTGCATATGGAGCTGGAAATTTTCATTCTGCTAATGCAACTGAATTTGCAAAAAATGTTACTGAAAAAAGTGGAGGCAAACTAACAATTGTAACTCACCCTGGAGGCTCTTTATTCAAAGGTGGAGAAATCTTTAGAGCTGTGAGAACTGGTCAGGCACAGATTGGTGAAAGATTTATGTCAGCTTTAGGGAAAGAGGATCCTCTTTTAGAAGTAGACTCTCAACCTTTCTTAGCAACCTCATACTCTGATGCTATGAAATTATATAAAGCTTCGAAAGCAGAAATAATTAAAGGATTAGACAAAAAAGGCTTAGTATTCCTTTATGCTGTACCATGGCCAGCACAAGGTTTGTACAGTAAAAAAGAGATCAATTCGATAGCAGATCTAAAAGGTCTAAAGTTTAGAGCCTATAATTCTGCAACTATTAGAATAGCTGAATTAACTGGAATGGCTCCAACAAAAATTGAGGCTGCTGAAATTAGCCAGGCATTTTCAACAGGAGCAGTTGAAAGCATGATCACATCACCAACCACTGGAAAAAATTCTAAGATCTGGGAGAATGGTGTAAAATATTTTTATGATATTGCAGCCTGGTTTCCAAAAAATATGGTTATCGTAAATAAAGATGCATGGAATAAATTAGATCAAGCCACTAAAGATTTGGTTATGAAACAAGCAGCTTTAGCTGAAAGAAAAGGTTGGCAGTTATCTAAACAAGGAAATGTTGGTGATAAAAAAGCCCTAGCTGATGCAGGTATGATAGTTGGAAAAGTTAATGCACCTCTGAAAGCTCATTTTGAAAAAGTAGGTGAGACTATGGCTAATGAGTGGTCTCAAAAAGCTGGATCAAGAGGAGCTGCTGTTTTAGCAAGCTATAAATAATTTCAATTTAAAAATTAAGGCCACTTATATTGCTTTAGTGGCCTTAAACTTTTATGTTAAAATCATTAAATAAGAATTTAAATAAACTTTATAAATTTTCTGGTTATGTTGCTGCAATCTTTTTAATCTTAGTAGCAGTTTTTATATTTATTGGTATATGTTCTAGAATATTTGGCTTTTATATAAGAGGCCTAGCAGAGTACTCCGGCTATTGTATGGCCTCAGCATCTTTTTTTGCTTTAGCTTATACATTCGTTGAGGATGGCCATATTCGAATTACTCTTTTCTTAGAAAAATTATCAGGACTAAAAAAAAAAATTGTTGAAATTTGGTGTTTAGGTGTAGCTAGTTTTTTCTCTGGCTATTTAGCATTTTATTTTGTTAAAATGCTAATTATTTCATACAAATTTCAAGAGAGAAGTGAAGGTGCAGATGAAATACTTATATGGATACCTCAATTGAGCGTTGCAATTGGGTCAATAATATTTTTCATAAGTGTTTTACATCATTTCGTTTTAATTAACAAAAAAACAAAATGACCGAAATACTCTTAACAATATTCTTTATTAGTGTTTTATTATTTTTTTTAGGTTCTGGCATTTGGGTAGCTCTAAGTATGATAGGTGTTTCAGCAATTGGAATGATGTTATTTACTTCAAGACCTGTAGGTGATGCTATGGCTACAACAATTTGGGGAACCTCATCCTCTTGGACACTTACAGCCTTACCTTTATTTGTATGGATGGGTGAAATTTTATTTAGGACAAAACTATCTGAAAATTTATTTAAAGGACTTTCACCATGGATGCAAAAATTACCAGGAGGCTTGATTCATGTGAATATAGTTGGATGTGCTTTATTTGCTGCAATATCAGGTTCTTCTGCAGCAACTGTCGCGACTGTCGGAAAAATGTCAATCCCAGAATTAAGAAAAAGAAAATATCCCGAAAAAATTTTACTTGGTAGTTTAGCAGGTTCAGGAACTCTTGGTTTACTAATTCCCCCCTCAATTATCTTAATTATTTATGGTGTTACTGTTCAAGAGTCTATAGCTAAATTATTTATTGCAGGAATTATTCCAGGAATAATGATTGCATTAATATTTATGTCTTATGTAATTATATGGTCATTAATTAATAAGAAGACCATGCCAAAAATTTTAGAGGAATATTCATTTATTGATAAGATTAAAAGATCTAAACAACTTTTGCCTGTAATAATTTTGATATTAGCTGTTATTGGTTCTATATATACTGGTATAGCAACTGCGACGGAAGCTGCATCGTTAGGTGTTTTAGGAGCATTAATTTTATCTTATTTTCAAAAAAGTCTGACTGTTGAAACTTTTAAATCTTCTTTGTTGGGTGCAACGAAAACATCCTGTATGATTGCATTTATTTTAGCAGGTTCAACATTTTTATCTTTAGCAATGGGTTTTACAGGTTTACCCAGAAATTTAGCACTTTGGATTCAAAATATGGAATTATCACCTTATGTTCTAATTTTTGTTTTAATGCTTTTTTATATAATCCTAGGCATGTTTTTAGATGGGATTTCAGCCGTGGTATTAACTATGGCTATAATAGAACCCATGATCCGTCAGGCTGGGTTTGACATGATTTGGTTTGGTATTTTTTTGGTTATTGTAGTTGAAATGGCACAAATTACTCCACCAGTAGGTTTTAATTTATTTGTACTTCAAGGAATGGCAAATAAAGATATGGGATATATTGCCAAAAGTGCATTCCCATTATTTCTATTAATGGTTTTGGCTGTAATTTTAGTCGTGATCTTCCCTGAGATTGCTCTATGGATGCCTGAGCAAATGATTAAAAATATAAATTAATATTTAGATTTTTTACCAGCAATTACAGCTTTCAGCTGCTCATACTCTTCACAATTACAACCTTTTAAAACTTCTAATCTTTCAACAGCGAGATTATGCCTGTTAGTGGCAACATATAGCTCACCAAGATATTCATTTATCCCTTTATGGTTTGGATTAATAGCTAAGCCTTGAAGATAATACTTTTCACCCATTTCAAAATCACCTAGTTTTCTTGTCGTAAAGCCTAAATAATTTAAAGTATCAGCTTTGTTAGGTTTTTTAGCATTTGATTTTATTAAAAGCTTTTGTGCTTTTAAGTATCTCTCTTTTGCTTTTTCTAATTTACCTTTTTTTTCGTGTTTCTTAGCTATTTTGATGTGTGAAACAGCCTTATCATAATTTGTTTTTACAGTTGCACTAGATCCACCCTCGCCATCTGAACCTGCGGCATTTAAATTAACCATTAATAATAGGTATGTGATTGATGTAATAAGAATTTTTTTAATCATTTTTAAATTTCTCCATTTTATTTAAAGCTATAAGTTTTAACCCATTATTCAACAAGTTTTCCTTAACAGCTTTTGCAGTATTTAATGAACTTAAATTATCCCCATGTATGCAAACCGAGTCAATTTCACAAGGTATTTGTTTCCCACTGTGACAATTAAGTGCCTGATTTTTTACCATACTTAATACGTGTTTTTTTGCTAATTCAGGATCAGTAATTAAAGCATTGGGTTTTTTTCTTGAAACTAGATTACCATCATCTTCATAATTTCGATCCGCAAATATTTCACAGGCAATTTTCATATCTAATTTTTTAGCAGCTTGTTCCATTTTAGATCCAGTTGGTACTAAATAAATTAATTCTGGATTTATGCTTTTGATTACTTTTGCTAATATAGTTGCTAAATTGATATCTTCACAAGCCATATTATTCAAAGCACCATGAGGTTTCATATGAGTAACATTTTCACCATGTTTAGATGAAATAGTTTGAAGAATTTCATATTGATCAATTATTAATTTTTCTATCTCAGAAGGAGATAAATTTATTCGTTCTCTTCCAAAGTTTTCAGGATCATTAAAAGATGGATGCGCTCCAATACTAACACCATTTTTTTTTGATATTTCTACAACCCTGTTCATAGTATCCTTATCACCCGCATGATAACCACATGCTATGTTTGCCGAATTGACTATTTTGAGTAATTCAGGATCATGCTTGTTAGAATGATGTTTAGATTTTTCGCCTAAATCACAATTTATATTAATTTCAATACTCACTATTCTTCAGTATAACATGGCATGATAAAAAATATATCAAATCTTGGTGACGCAGCTTTATATTGTGATTTTGGAAAAGAGGTTAATAAAGAGACCAATATTCAAGTAATAAAATATTTTAAAACTATAAAAGAAAAAAATATTTTAGGGGTTAATAATATTACCCCGTCATATAATAAATTAATTATTTCTTTTGATCTTAAAAAAATTAATTTTAATAAACTTAGGAAGATTATTGATAACATTGAAATTACCAAAAGCGATAATATTCAAAATAAAAGGTTTCAGATTCCTGTTTGTTGCGAAAAAGAATTTTCCTTAGATATAAAAAGATTAGAAGAAATACTTAATATAAAAAAAGAAAAAATTTATGACAATTTTTTTGAAAAGGAATTTTTTTGCTATATGACAGGTTTTATTGCAGGAATGCCTTTTCTTGGTGATTTACAGGAAAATCTTAGAGCAAAACGTCTTGATACTCCTAGAGTCAAGGTCCCAAAAGGTTCAATTGGTTTAACGGAGCAATTTGCAAATATATATACATTTGAAAGCCCTGGGGGTTGGAATATAATTGGTAATACTCCGTTAAACATTTTCGATAATTCTAAAGAAAAAGAACCTAATTTAATCAATCCAGGTGATTTAGTTACATTCAAAAGAATTACTAAAGAGAAATATCAAAATTATCATGAATAAAAATTATTTTGAAATTATAAGAGCAGGCATTAATTCAACGTTCCAAGACCTTGGAAGAAACCACCTCTATCATATAGGAATCCCATTCAGTGGAGCTATGGATAATAGAAATTATTTACTAGCGAACAAATTAACAGGCAACAATCATAATCATCCAGTGATAGAATTTGCTTATCAAGGTCCTCATTTGAAATATCATGGGAACCCAATAAATATTGCTATCACTGGTGATGTGAGTTTTAAAATTAAAAAAGGTGATAATTTAATTGATGGAAAATGTTACCAATCTTTTATTTTAAAAAATAATGACGAGTTAGATATTATATCAACTAATAAATCTGTATATGGATATCTAGCAATAAGCGGTACGTTTGATTTAAAATTTCAATGGTCTAGCTGTTCAACAAATACTAAAGCAAATATAGGATCTAACAATGGTAAAAAGCTCTCTAATAATCAAAAAATTAATATTAAAGAAATAAATCAAAACTTTGTGAATACGAAATTGAATTATGTTAATACAAAAATAGAAAATATTAGAGTAATCAAAGGAACAAATTTTAATTATTTTTCTGATGAGGGTAAGAAAACTTTTTTTAAAAATGAATTTAAAGTTTCCAAACTATCCGATCGTATGGGAATGAGATTAGAAGGGAAAAAAATTGAAAATATCATCGAAACTAATATTAGATCTGAAGGTTTAATTAAGGGCGTGATACAAGTGACAGCTGATGGTTTTCCAATCATCATGCTTTCAGATCATGGTACCATAGGGGGTTATCCTAAAATTGGTGTAGTTATAAGTGCTGATTATGATAAATTAGTCCAATTAACTCCTGGTTCAAGAGTCAAATTTCAAGAGGTTGATTTAAATAGTGCAGAAACACTTTTTAAGTTGTATGACCTAGAAACTCAAAATTTAATTTCAAAAATTTAATGATTATTTTAAAAAGTTTACCTGGCCCATTATTGATATTTTTTGGCGCTCTTAGTTTAAGCTTTGGTGGACTAATAGTAAAATCCTTTGAAGGAGCAACATTATGGCAGATATTATTTTGGAGATCATTATTTTTTTCTCTGACTGTTTTAACCTTTTTGATAATTGTTTATAAAAGAAAAGTTTTAAAATCGTTTTATGATTCTGGATTACTAGGTTTTATAGGAGGATTAATATTATCTATCGGCTTTTGTGGTTATGTTTTTGCCATGTATAACACTACAGTTGCAAATACAAATTTTATAATATCACTTCAAATTTTATTTTTAGCTGTATTTGGTTTCTTTTTCTTAAAAGAAAAAATTAACTTAATTACGTTAATCTCAATTATTTTAGCAATGTGTGGAGTACTGTTGATGGTTGGAAATTCATTATCTCCAGGAGAGTTATCTGGAAATTTAGCAGCTTTCACAATGCCAATTACCTTTGCAGTTCTGATAATGATTGTTAGGAAATTTCCATCTGTTGATATGGTGCCAGCACAATTCATTGCAGGTATAAGCTCATGTTTTATTGGTTTATTACTTTCACCTACTATAGTGATTTCAGCTCATGATATTTTTTTAGGATTTTTAGCTGGATTTTTTCAAATAGGTTTTGGTTTTATATTTATAACTATTGGAGCAAGAACAACCCCTTCCGCAATGGTTGGAATAATCATGTTATCTGAATCTGTTCTTGGTCCTATTTGGGCTTTTCTTTTTGTAAGCGAAATTCCTTCATTATACGGGTTGATAGGAGGGGCAATAATACTTTTTGCAGTATTACTTCAGTTTTATACGCTTTTAAAAAAACCAAAGGCGATCGTTTCCAATTGACATTTTAAGTCACTTATAGGACTATTGACTTACGGGAGAGACTACAATTTATTGTAGCGCCGAAGGAGCAACCACCCAGGAATCTCTCAGGCAAAAAGGACCGTAATATATTAACTCTGGAAAGAGATTTAATTCTCGCCGAAGGAGCAAAACTCTCAGGCAAATATACAGATGGGTATAATGAGTTAATATGGACACAAAAAAAACATCGCTTTATAAATTACATCAAGATTGTAATGCAAAGTTCGTAGAATTTGCAGGTTATCATATGCCAATTCAGTATTCTGAAGGTATTGTAGAGGAGCATAAATTCACAAGAAATCACTCTGGCATTTTTGATGTTTCACATATGGGCCAATTATTTATTTACGGTGGTGATGAACTAATTAAAGATTTAGAAAAAATTTTTCCATTAGATTTGAAAAATTTGAAACTAAATCATTCTAAGTACAGCTTTTTAATGAATAAAGATGCTGGGATACAAGATGATTTAATAATTACAAAAATTAGTGAGGGTTTTTTAATAATTCTTAATGCGGCATGTAAAAATGATGATTACAAAATTTTAAAAGGCTTGTTAAACGAAAAATATAAAATGGTTTTAGATGAAAATAGATCTTTAATAGCAATTCAGGGGCCTAAATCATCACAAATCCTAAATGAAGTTATTAGTAAGGTAAAAGATTTAAATTTTATGTCTGGTAATTGGTTCTTATTTGATAATCAGAAAGTATATATTACACGATCTGGATATACAGGTGAGGATGGTTTTGAGATTTCAATCCCAAATAATTTTGTAGATAAATTGACCAGAGAATTGATTGACAAAGGTTCTAAACTTGTGGGTTTAGGAGCAAGAGATACTTTAAGGTTAGAAGCTGGCTTATGTTTGTACGGTCATGATCTTGATAAAGATAAAACACCAGTAGAAGCAAATTTAAAATGGGCAATTTCAAAAGAGAGAATATCCAAAGGAGACTTTATTGGCTCAGACATTATTATTAAACAATTGAACAATGGTGTTACAAAAATTAGAGTTGGAATAAAACCTGAGGGAAGAATAATTGCTAGAGAAAAAACAAAAATATTTAATCAGTCAGATGTTCATATTGGCGAAATTACCAGTGGAACATTCGGCCCAAGTGTTAATGGACCTGTAGCGATGGGCTATGTAGAAAATGAATTTTCAAAAAAAAATACTAAAGTATTTTTAGAGGTAAGAGGTAAAAAATATGCGGCAAGTATTTGTAGTTTACCGTTTTATAAAAAAAGTTATGTAAAAGGAGCAAATTAATGAGTGAAGTTAAATATTCTAAAGAACATGAATGGATAAAATTAGATGGCGATGTTGCTACAATCGGCATAACAAAGCATGCATCAGAAATGCTGGGTGATATTGTATTTGCAGAGCTTCCGGAAAAAGGTTCTAGTGTAGAAAAAGATGGAACAGCAGGTGTTGTTGAGTCGACAAAGGCTGCTAGTGACGTATATACACCAGTAAGTGGCGAAGTGGTTGATACTAATCAAGCTATTGTAGATGATCCCTCAAAGATAAATCAAGATCCAGAAAATAGTGCGTGGTTTTTTAAACTAAAGATTAAAGATGTGTCGGAGATTGAGTCTTTAATGAACAAAGAAGATTACGATAAGTTTGCAAAGGAGAACGCTTGATAATGTTACATAATTCGCAAAAAGATTTTTTAAAAAGACATATTGGCTCTTCTGAGGAAGAACAATTAAAGATGATTAAAAAATTGGATTATAAATCACTAGATCATTTAATAGACAATACTGTTCCTGAAAAAATCCAATTTAAAGGTAAACTAAATATTGGTGAATCGAATTCAGAATATGAGGCATTAAGAAAATTAAAAGCAATTTCAAAAAAAAACCAAATTTACTCAAATTTTCTAGGTATGGGTTATTACGGAACATATACGCCATATGTAATATTAAGAAATATATTAGAAAATCCAGGATGGTATACATCCTACACACCTTATCAGCCAGAAGTAGCTCAAGGTAGATTGGAAATGCTATTAAACTTTCAACAAATGATAGTTGATTTTACTGGAATGGATATTGCAAATGCGTCTCTACTTGATGAAGGCACAGCAGCTGCAGAGGCTATGGGTTTAAGTCATAGACTAAATAAAAGTGATAGTAATTTAGTCTTTGTTTCAGAAAATTGTCATCCACAAACAATTGATGTTATTCAAACAAGGGCAGAGCCAATGGGTTTAAAAGTTCTTGTTGGAAACGAGGATAAAGTTATAGAGCAATTAAAGGAAGATATTGTTTGCGGAATTTTACAATACCCTGGGACCTTAGGCGATATTAAAGATCCTAGTGAAGCAATTAGTAAAATTCATAAAAAAAACGGTAAAGCAATTTTAGCATGTGATCTTCTTGCGCTTGCTAAACTAAAAACACCAAGAGAGCTTGGAGCTGATATTGCAGTAGGAAGCTCCCAAAGATTTGGTATACCAATGGGTTACGGTGGACCGCATGCAGCCTTTTTTGCAACAAAAGATGAATATAAAAGATCTATGCCAGGAAGAATAGTTGGTGTTTCTGTAGATAGACATGGAAATAAAGCTTATAGATTGTCACTGCAAACTAGAGAGCAGCATATTAGAAGAGACAAAGCTACAAGTAATATTTGTACTGCTCAAGCTTTATTAGCAATTGTGTCAGCAGCATATTGTATTTATCATGGTCCAGACGAAATTAAGAATATTTCTGAGAGAGTATCTCAGTTAGCAAAAAATTTTGCTGATAAAATAAAACAGTCTGGCTACGAAATTTATTCAGATTATTTTTTTGACACTGTAACAATTATTACTAAAGAGAAAACTGATCAAATTTTTAAAAATGCTTTGACTCAAAAAGTTAATATTAGAAAAGTAAATTCAGAAATGCTTGCTGTTTCTTTCGACGAAAAAAAAAATGTTTATAGAGCGAATCAATTATTGAAAATCTTTAATGCAGCAGAATCAATAAAAAAAGAGGATCCCACAGTAAGTTTACCTAATTTACCTGAAAATCTATTAAGAACTTCAAAGTTTTTAGAACATCCTGTTTTTAATTCATATCATTCAGAAACAGAAATGCTAAGATATCTCAAAAAGTTAGAGGATAAAGATATAGCTCTTAACAGAACTATGATTGCCCTTGGCTCATGCACTATGAAATTAAATGCCACTGCAGAAATGATACCTATCTCTTGGAGAGAATTAGCTGAGCCACATCCATTTGTGCCTGTCGAGCAAATGGAAGGATACAGATCATTATTCACTGATCTCAAAAATTGGCTAAGATCAATTACAGGATTTTCAGGTATTTCACTTCAGCCAAATGCTGGTGCTCAAGGTGAATACGCAGGATTAATGGTAATTAGAAAATATCATATAGATAGAGGCGATAAAAATAGAAATATATGTTTAATACCTAGCTCTGCTCATGGAACCAATCCTGCAAGTGCTCAAATGGTTGGAATGAAAGTTGTAGTAGTTAATTGTGATAAAGAAGGAAATGTTGACTTTGAGGATTTAAAGAAAAAAACAGAGCTGCATTCTGAAAATCTTGGAGCATTAATGGTAACTTATCCATCTACTCATGGAGTTTTTGAAGAGAAGATCACCGATATATGTGACCTAATTCATAAACATGGAGGTCAGGTTTATATGGATGGAGCAAACTTAAATGCCTTAGTTGGAATTGCAAAACCAGGAAATTTTGGTCCTGATGTTTGTCACATAAACTTACATAAAACATTTTGTATTCCACATGGTGGGGGTGGACCTGGTATGGGACCTATTGCATGTAGAAAACACTTGCAAGCCTATCTGCCTAATCATCCAGTTATAAAAGATTGCGGACCAGCAACTGGAATTGGAGCAGTTTCAGCAGCTCCTTGGGGTAGCTCAAGTATTTTATCAATTTCTTGGATGTATATTAAAATGATGGGTTCCGAAGGATTAAAACTTGCAACAAAAGTTGCTATTTTAAATGCGAATTATATTGCTAATAGACTTAAAAATCACTTTCCAATTCTGTATAAAGGATCAAAAGGTAATGTTGCACATGAATGCATTATTGATATTAGAAAGATTAAATCAGAAACAGGTGTAACTGAAGAGGATATTGCTAAAAGACTCATTGACTTTGGTTTCCATGCACCAACAATGTCATGGCCAGTAGCTGGAACAATGATGATAGAACCTACTGAAAGTGAAAGTTTATCTGAACTCGATAGATTTTGTGATACCCTGATAAAGATAAAAGAAGAAATAGATCATATTAAATCTGGTAAATTTGATAAAGTTGATAACCCAATTAAAAATGCTCCTCATACTGACACTGAACTTGCATCAAACGACTGGAAACACAAATATTCTCGAGAAGAAGCAGCCTATCCAGCTAAATTTTTACGAACAAATAAATTTTGGCCACCAGTAGCAAGGGTCGATAATGTCTATGGTGATAAAAATATTTTTTGTACATGCCCAAGTATGGATGAGTTCAAAGAAGACGCAGCTTAATTAATGAAAATCGCTGTTATTGGTTCTGGTATTTCAGGATTAAGTGCGAGTTATTTTCTATCAAAAAAACACCATGTTGATCTTTTTGAGAAGGAGGATCGCTTTGGAGGACATTCTTATACTATCGATGTTGTCGTAAATAAAAAAAGAATTCCTGTCGATATAGGCTTTATAGTTTTTAATCATCTTACATATCCAAATTTAATAAATTTTTTTAAAGAAATTGATATTGAAATAGAAAAAAGTGATATGTCATTTTCCGTCTCTGTTGAGGGTACTAATTTTGAATATTGTGGCAAAGGTCTTAAAGGAATTTTTGCAAATAAATCAAATTTTTTGAATATTGAATTTATACAAATGTTTTTAGAAATATTAAAATTTTATAAATTATGTGATAAAATTTCAAATATTGATCAAATATTGACCTTAGACGAATTTTTAAAAAAAAATAGATGGTCAAAAAGTTTCATCAATTATCACATTATTCCAATGGTGTCTGCTATTTGGTCAATGCCCCCGTATGAAGCTGGAAAAATGCCTATGAATTTTTTTTTAAAATTTTTCCAAAACCATGGGTTATTCAAACTACGTAACAGACCCCAATGGTATACTGTAGCTCATAGAAGCAAAACATATGTGAATAGAGTATTATCTAAAATAAGTGGTGAGTATTTTAAAAATTACAAGATAAATTCAATTCAAAGAGTTTCATCGGGAGTTCAAGTTTATTATGGAGGAGCTAATGAATTTTTTGATTATGATAAAGTTATTTTAGCTACTCACGCAGATGAAGCAATATCCCTAATCAAAAATCCCACTGAGGAAGAAATAAAAACTTTATCTAATTTTGATTATAAAAAAAATCTCGCAGTTTTGCATTGCGATGAGAGTATAATGCCAAAAAATAAAAAAGTTTGGTCATCATGGAATACTTACGTTGATCCCAAAAATTTAAACAAAAGTTCATTAACTTATTGGTTAAATCTTTTGCAAAAAATTAATTGTGAAAAGAATATTTTTCTCACACTAAATCCTCTAAAAGAAATTCCAAATGAAAAAATTTATAAAAAAATTGAATTTACTCACCCTTATTATGACCAAAAAGCCCTAGACAATCAAAAAAATTTAAAAAATATTCAAAATAAAGAAAATCTATTGTTTTGTGGAAGTTATTTTGGCTATGGTTTTCATGAAGATGGAATAAAGTCCTCTATTGAAATGCTCAAGAATTTAAATGAATAGCTCAATTTATAATAGCACAGTAATTCATAAGAGATTTAAACCAAAAAATCATTACTTTAAATATAGAGTATTTTCATTATTAATAGATTTATCCGAATTAGAAAGTCTAGACAAAAAAATCAATTTTTTTTCGTATAATAAGTTTAATCTTATTAGTTTTTTTGAAAAAGATCATGGCGATAGAGACGGTTCGTCATTAATTGAATGGGTTAAAAAAAATTTAAGTTTAAATAATATTCAATTTGAAGATATTAAGATTAGACTTCTGTGCTATCCAAGAATATTAGGATATGTTTTTAATCCTTTAAGTGTTTTTTATATTTACGACAATAATGAGAAATTAATATCTATATTTTATGAGGTAAAAAACACATTTGATGAGCAACATACTTACATATTTAAAGTTAAAGAAAATGATAAATTTATTCAACATGATTGTTCTAAAAAATTTCATGTGTCACCATTTGTAGAAATGAATTGTAATTACTATTTCAAAAATTTAAAGCCTAAGGAAAATATTTCAATTATTATAAATCAATATGATACTGAGGGCAAAATACTATATGCATCTCAAGATGGCAGAAGAGTAGATTTCAACTCAAAAGAGCTACTAAAATCCTACGTTAAACATCCATTAATGACCTTTAAAATTATTTCTGCGATACATTTTGAAGCGTTTAAATTGTGGACTAAAGGAATTAAATACCTAAAGAGAAAATTAAAAATAAGAAATAATATTACTTTTGAAAGCTAATGAATATAACAAATCTATCAGATAAGATTGTATTTAATAAACTAAAAAATTTAAAATATGGTTTTTTAGAATTAAAAAATCATGATGGTAAAATTTTTAAATTTGGCAATCCAGAATCACCTTTAAGATCAAAAATTATAATAAAAAAGTCTAACTTCACTTTTAACTTGATAAAAAATGGCAGTATTGGATTTGCAGAATCTTATATGCGTGATGAATTTGAAACTGAAAATTTATCAGACCTTATAGAAATTACCGCAAGGAATATAAATGAAATTCATAAATTCTCTGGATTATTAGATTTACCTTTAATCAACTTTTTTAGAAATATTTTTATAAAAAACACGAAATATAGAAGTAAACTAAACATTGCAAAACACTATGATTTAGGTAATGAATTTTTTTCTTTATGGCTTGATAAAACATTAACTTACTCAAGTGCAATTTTTGATAAAAAATCAGAAAATTTGTCAGATGCACAAAACAACAAATATCAAAAATTAATTGATTTAATTCAGCCTAAAAATGGTGATAGAGTTTTAGAGATTGGTTGTGGATGGGGTGGTTTTGCTGAATATTTTGGTAAGAAATACGATGTGAAATTAGATTGTATTACTATCTCAAAAAAACAATATGAATATGCCAAACAAAGAATTCATAAATGTGGTTTAAATGAGAAAGTCAACGTTGAGATTAAAGATTATAGAGACATAAATTACAAATATAATTCGATCACCTCAATTGAAATGATTGAAGCGGTCGGACAAAATTATTTAGCAAATTATTTTACAACTTTAAAAAATAATTTATCAAGTGGTGGAACAGCAGCTATTCAAGCTATCACAATAGATGACTCGCTTTTTCAAAGATATAAAAATAAGCAGGATTTTATACAGAAGTATATTTTTCCAGGTGGGTTTCTTCCAAATAAAAACAGTATTGATAAATATATATCTCAAAATGATTTAACAATTAAATCTTATGAATCCTATGCAGACCATTATTCAAACACTCTATCTATGTGGAGAGATGAATTTATCAATAAATGGGACTTAATAAAAAAACAGGGATTTGACATAACTTTCAAAAGAATGTGGGAATTTTACTTATGCTATTGTGAAGCAGGATTTAAATCTAAAAATATTGACTTAATTCAATTTTCTTTACAAAACAAATAAATAAGAGGTGATTTATGAAATTCTCTAAATTAATCAAATCAATTTTATTGATAATTCCTTTAATCTTAACTACAAGCTGTTCAAAAAATAGTGCAATGAAACCAGAAGATTTTAAAAATAAAGAGCCAAGATTAATTATTGAAAATTACTTGTCTGGTAACGTTAAAGCGTGGGGTGTGCTTCAAAATAGATCTGGTAAAGTAACAAGACAATTTTCTGCTGATTTGGATGGAAAATGGGATGGAAAAAAATTAATCCTGGATGAAAAATTCAATTGGGATGATGGTGAAATTCAAACAAGACAATGGCAGATAACAAAAATTGATGAAAATAATTACGAAGGTACCGCAGGTGATGTTGTAGGAAAAGCAAAAGGATTTTCATACGGACCCGCATTTAAATTTGAATATGTTTTATTAGTTCCAGTGAAAGGAAAAGAAATTAAAATCACTTTTGATGATTGGATTTTTAAACAAGATGATCGTGTAGCTATAAATAGAGCCACTATGACTAAATTTGGTTTTAAGGTTGCTGAATTGACAGTGGTGTTTGTAAAAGATTAATTTTTCTTTTGATATTTGGTCATTCTTCCTACTAAACCAAAATAAACTTTACTTGGTAAAAAACTAAATATTTTAAGTAAAATAGTTAAAGATTTAGGAAAATGAATTTCAAAAACTTTTTTATTTACTAGGCCATCATAGATTTTTTCTGCTGCATATTCGGTTGTTTTTAAAAAAGGCATTTTAAAATCATTTTTATCTGTCATGGGTGTTTTAATAAATCCTGGCGAAACTAAACAAATACGTACATTTGATCTACCAAAATCAAAATATAAACTTTCAGCAAGATTGTTTAATGCTGATTTTGATGGTCCATAACCTGTTGAATTTGGTAAACCTCTATATCCAGCAATGGATGAAACTATACTTATTGTACCATTTTTTTTATCTTTAAAATATTTTTCTACACTTTTAATACTATTTAAAGTTCCAAAAAAATTCACTTTAAACACATTTTCAATTTGATCTACATCGATATCCTTTTCTTTTTTTGGATCCCATGTTCCAGTTGAAAAAAAACAAATATCAATATTTTCATACTTATTAATAATATCTTTAAATACTTCATGACATTTTGATTTGTCTGTGACATCTAATGGAAACGAGCGTATATTTTGGTGATTCTCTGCAATTTCTTTAAGAAGACTTTCTCTTCGTGCAGATATAGCAACATTCCAACCCTCATTAGCAAATTTTATTGCTAACGCTTTTCCAATACCTGTGCTCCCACCAGTTATCCAAATTGTTTTTTTATTCATTATTTAAAATGTATAATACTTAAATGTTAAAAAATAAATTTTTATCATTCATGTTTTTTCTAATAATCACCTTTTCGGCATCATTTATAGGTGCATTTACTACAATTAATTATAAAGAGCCCTGGTATTCTCAGATAATTAAATCAAATTATAATCCTCCAGACTGGGTTTTTGCACCTGTTTGGACAAGTTTATATTTAATGATGACCTTTGCTATATGGATATTCTGGCATTGTAAAAATAAAGACACGAATACTGTTTACATTTATTTTCTTCATATCATTGTAAATACAACTTGGAGTATCGTTTTTTTTGGTCTCCATCAAATTTTTTTAGCAATGATTGTTTTGGTGATCTTAATTTTTTTTATAATTGCTCTAATTTTGAGGTTTAAACGTGTCAATTTAGTGAGCTATTATCTCATGATTCCATATTTACTTTGGTGTAGCTATGCTTTATTTCTTAACTTTAATTTGTTTCTATTAAATTAAAATGGATGATGTTGTTATAATTGGCGGTGGAATAATAGGTACATCAGCTGCTTATTTTTTGTCAAAAGAAGGAAGAAAAGTAAAAGTAATTGAAAGAGATCCGTCCTATAAATCTGCTTCTTTCCCTTTATCTTTAGGTGGTTTTAGAAGACAGTTCTATCAAACGGAAAATATTTTACTTGGAAAGTTTGCTAGAGAGTTTATTTTTCAAATTTCAGAATTATTAAAAACAAAAAAAAATCCTAAACCTACTGCAAGCATGGTAACAAACGGATATTTATTGATGTTTGGACCTGAGCATGCAGAGGAACAATACAAAGCACTTGAAAATCATAAAGCTTGTGAGGCTGGAACTAAAAACATAAAAGGTTCAGAACTAATGAAGTTTTTCCCATATATTAATAGCGATGGTATTGAAACAGCCACCTTTACAGATAATCAAAGTGAAGGGTGGATAGATCCATTTATGTTTCATAGTGCTTTGAAAAGTAAAGCAATCGAGTTGGGTGCAAATTTTATAAAAGGAGAGGTAAAATCTATCTCAGAAATTAAAGCCAAAACAATTATCTCTGCTGCAGGATGTTGGACTAAAGAATTATTAGAAGATATTCCGGTAGAGCCTCAAAAACACACTGTCTTTAGGGTTAAGTGCCCAAAACATATTCCTGAAATGCCATTGACAGGAGATTTAACAACAGGAGTTTACTGGAGGCCAGAGGGTAATGAGTATTTAGCAGGATCACCTAAATCTGTATTTGATGCTAAGGATTTAGAACCTGCTTGGAATGATTTTGAAGAGTTAGTATGGCCTGCTCTTGCTAAAAGAGTGCCAGCATTTGAAGAACTTAAATTAACTGGTGGGTGGGCTGGATATTATGATTGTAACAGATTGGACAATAATGCTGTAGTTGGGAAACATCCAAAATTTGATAATGTTTATTTAGCCACTGGATTTACAGGAAGAGGCTTAATGCAAGCACCCGGAATTGGTAGAGCATTAACAGAATTAATTACGACTGGTTCGTATCAATCAATTGATATTTCAAATATGGCAGTTGAAAGGGTTTTAGGAAAAAAAGCAAGACATGAGCCTTATGTCCTTTGATTAAGTTCCACAAAAAGTTTGATATTTTTCTTTTTGATTAGAAGGTAATTGATATTCAATTATTTTTTGGTTTTGAAGATAAGGTTTAGCTAATATCTCTATTAATTTTGTTATTGGCCGAAAATCATTCTGGTTGGCTGAATCAAGCACCTCCTCAACTTTATGATTACGTGGTATCACTAGTGGGTTGACACTTCTCATTAATTGTAAGTATTTTTCGGGTGAATTGTTATGTAACTTCAGTCTATTTTTCCATCTTTCCATCCAATTTAGAAATCTTTTGTCTTCATAATATTTTTTCAATTCAATTTTTTCACCCATTAAATGACAAAAAGTATTGGTGTAATCAGCTTTGACTTCATGCATCCAAGTTAGTAGATCTAAAATTAAAGATTGGTCATTTTTTTCATCTCCGAATAATCCGAGCTTATCTCTCATCATATTAAGCCATTTTTCCTCATATTTTTTTTCAAATGAATTTATGATTTCTGTAGCTATTTTAATTGCATTATTTTGATCTTTATCAATTAAAGTTATAAGACATTCGGCAAACCTTGCTAGGTTCCATTTTGTGATAACAGGCTGGTTGCAGTATGCGTATCTACCAGTTCTATCAATTGAACTAAAAACAGTCTTAGGATCATAAACATCCATGAAAGCACATGGTCCATAATCTATTGTCTCACCCGAAATACTCATATTGTCAGTATTCATCACCCCATGAATAAAACCAACTCTCATCCAGTGTACAACTAAATCAACTTGTTTTTCTAAAACGATTTTAAGAAGTTCTATTGATTTATTATCAGCTCCATCAATATTTGGATAATGCCTTTTAATAACGTGCTCTAAAAGCATTTTAAGTTCATCCTCATTTTTCCTCGCAGCAATATATTGAAAAGTACCTACTCTAATATGGCTTGATGCCACTCTTGTGAGGATAGCACCTATTAATTCAGTATCTCTCATTACGCTTTCACCGGTCTTTACAACCGCTAAACTCCTTGTAGTTGGTATATTTAAGTGATGCATCGACTCACTAATAATGTATTCTCTTAACATTGGACCTAAAGCTGCCCTACCATCACCGTTTCTTGAAAAAGCAGTTTTACCCGAACCTTTAAATTGAATATCATACCTTTTTTTATTTTTAGATAGATGTTCCCCAATTAAAACTGCTCTTCCATCGCCAAGCATTGTGAAATGACCAAATTGATGTCCAGCATAAGCTTGAGCAATTGAGTTGCTATTTTTGGGCAATAAATTTCCAGAAAATAATGCTGATAATTCCTCATTTTTGATATTTGAAAAATCTAAGTCTATGTTCTTTGCTAAATCTTTATTAAATAAAACTAATTCAGGTTTTTTTACTTTTACTGGATCAATTGTTTCTTTAAATGAGTCTGGTAGTCTAGAGTAAGAATTATCAAAATTCCAATTTAAACCATTTTTCATAAAAAACTATTTACTCCAAATTCTTTTTAAAATCTCTTCTCTTCTACATGCCTTTTTATAAGCTACATAATTTAATAAATACTCTTTATAATAATTTTGATGACGAGTTTCTGCCATAAAAAACTTATCAAATTTTCTAACATAAGTGACAACTTTTTTATTAAATTTTTTTTCAAGTTTAAGTATACTTTTCTCAATCAAATTCTTTTCACTATTATTTTGATAAAAAGCAACTGACCTGTAGCTATATCCTTTATCACAAAATTGTCCGTAGGCATCAAAAGGATCTATATTTATCCAAAAGTTATCTAGCAATTCTTCATATGAAATAATTTCCTTGTCGTAAATAATTTCAACAACTTCAAAATGCCCAGTATTACCGTAAGTTACTTCTTTATAAGTAGGATTTTCAGTTGTACCACCTGAATAACCAGAAAAAACCTCTTCTACACCATTAAGTTTTTCAAAAGACTCTTCAACACACCAAAAACAACCACCCGCGAAGTAGGCTTTTTCTTTTTCATCGGCTAAAGAGGAAAAAATAAAAAAAAAGTTAATGATTAAAAAAATTAATAATCGCATAAATTATCATATACAAAAAATTTATGCCAAGTCTATGTTATTAAAGGTAGCTACGTGATGTAGCTTACCTTTAATAATGTGAATAGAATTTATTTTTTCTTATATTTAGCTGCTTCTTCTGAACCACCAGTTGCAGAACCTTTACTGTAAGAGTGAGCTCCCATACCTGCAAGCTGACCATCCTTTACAATAAGATATTGATTTCTAATTTCTTTACCATCGAAGAAACATTCTAATATTTCCCTAACACCATCTGCATATCTTGATTGCGCTGTTAAAGATGTACCAGAAGTGTGAGGTGTCATACCATGATTGGGCATGCTTCTCCATACATGATCATTTGGTGCTGGTTGAGGAAACCAAACATCTCCTGCATAACCACTCAATTGACCACTCTTTAGAGCTTTTGCGATTGCATCACGATTACAAATTTTACCTCTAGCAGTGTTTACTATGTAAGCACCTTTTTTCATTTTACTTATCATAGCATCATCAAATAAGTTTTCAGTTTCTGGATGAAGTGGACAATTAATTGTTACTACATCACAGACTTTGACCATAGACTCCACAGTTTCATGAAATGTTAAGTTAAGTTCTTTCTCAACACTTTCAGGCAATCTGTGTCTATCAAAATAGTGCAAATGTGTATCAAATGGTTTCATTTTTCTTAAAGCATCTAATCCGATTCTTCCAGCTGCTACAGTACCAATGTGCATACCTTCAACATCATATGACCTTTGAACGGCATCAGCAATATTCCATCCACCGTCATTAACAATTCTATGTTGATTGTGGTAATCTCTTACCATTGAAACAATCATCATAACAATGTGTTCAGCAACAGATCTCGAGTTACAGTAAGTTACTTCAACAACGTCAATTTTGTTATCCATTGCGGCTTGTAAATCAACATGATCTGATCCTATACCTGCTGTTATTGCCATTTTTAAATTTTTGGCTTTGGCAATTCTCTCTTTTGTTAAATAATAAGGAAAAAATGGCTGAGAAATAACTATGTCTGCATCAACTATATGTTTATCTGCTTCACAACCTTCTCCATCTTTACTATTTGTAACAACAAATTCATGTCCATTACTTTCTAAAAACTTTCTTAAACCAAGTTCACCTGATACACATCCAAGTAATTGACCTGGTGTGTAATCTCTTCCTTTAGGCGAAGGAAGTGTCATTCCATCTGGATACTTCTCTATTTTTGGTAGTTCTGATAAAGCGTAGGATTTTGGCATCCCCCCTTTAGGATCATCGTATAATATACACAATATTTTCATTTAATCTCCTGTATCTTAAAATGTATTTATTAAAGTTCTAATCTAACATTATTTCTAAGTTTCTATCAATTAAATTATTTTAACCTTGGATATCTTTTTTTTAAGATAAATCGATTGATTACTATACCAAAAATTAGAATTATTATTGAGCCAGTTATGATTGGATTGAAAAGATAATCAATCGAAACACTTCCCATAATGACTATGATTGGGTTCCCTCCAGCAGGTGGGTGGGTTACATTTAATAATATCATTAAACCTACACCAAAACCCACTGCAAAAGGTATGATTAAGTATAGAGGTAGCGGAACCAGGTATAAAAAAAATAAACCAACTATAGCTGTAAGCAGGTGTCCAAAAAAAATATTTTTTGGTTGAGCAAAGGGGCTTTCGGGATAACCATATAATAAAACCATTGATGATCCGAAAGATGCAATCAAAAAAACACCAAACTCCGTTTTATAAGTTAGAAGAGTTAATATACCTATAGTGATAATTGAAAAAAAACCCGCAAAAAAAGATTGTTTAACATTATCCATAAATTAATCAGATACAATTTTTTTAAGGGTTTTAAAAGGTAGCAAGATACATTCTTTTCGTGATAGATTTTTTTTCTTAAATAATTTACCTAAATCTTTCCATTTTCTATTCATTATTTCAAAATCACCCTCAAAGTAAGATCTTGCATCATCGCATATTTCATCAACTTTAAGCTTATTTTTATTTATTGAAATTTTTGATAAAAGACTTGCAGATGCTTGGCAATAAATACAGCACTTTCCTTGATAACCAAAATCAACTATTTTATCTTTTTTTATTATTACTTTAATTTGCATTTCATCACCACATAATGAATTTTTTAATCTTGAATTATGAGTATGATTTTCAAGAAATTTTTGGTTATTATTTTTTGAAGCAATCTGTAATATTTCTAAATCCATTAATTTTTAAGACATAAATTATATGTAATTTGAATAAGATCTTATAATAAGATACTTAAATTTCCTAAATTATTTTATACAAAAAATTTAATTTTGTTGTAGTTGGAACTAATAAGAATTAAATATTGTCATATGATAGAAATAAAAAATGATAAACTAGCAGTACCAGTTGTTTTATTTGCAGGAATTCTTTGGTCATTTGGCCCACTAGTTGTTAGATACATGGATCAACCAGAATTAGTGCCTTGGCAGTATATTTTTGGAAGAGGGCTAACAATCTTTATAATTTTAAATCTTTACTTGTTTTTTGAAGAGGGAATAGCGTTTTACAAAAATTACCTGAAAATTGGTGTATCAGGTATTATAGGTGGAGTAGGGCTAGGTATTGCGATGATTAGTTTTATCTACTCAATTACTAATACTTCTGTTGCTATAACACTATTATGTCTCGCTGCAATGCCTTTTTTTACAGCTTTATTGGGCTTCCTTTTTTTGAGAGAAAGAATAAGCGTGAATGTTTGGATTGCTATAATTCTTGCAACTGTTGGAATAATAATTATTGCATTAGGTAATACTGGAAAGGCATCTTTATTGGGGTTTGTATTTGGGATGACATCATCAATAGGTTTTTCAATATTTTCCGTTACTTTACGATGGAGAAAAGAGACACCTAAATTTACTACTGTTGCTGTTTCTGGACTTTTCTGTTTTGTTATTGCCTCAATATTTATCTTGAGTAAGGATCAATTGTTTTTTTCTACAAGCTACAACGGTACTTTATTTTCATTACATGGAGTATTAGTTTGCTTCGGATTGATTTTATATTCTATTGGCTCTAGAGCTATCCCAGCAGCTGAATTAACATTATTATCTTTAACCGAAGTTATTGGAGGAATTTTTTGGGTGTGGTTACCAGTTTTTGGTATAAATGAAATTCCATCTACAAATACAATAATTGGTGGATTTTTTCTTTTTATATCTATCACTTATTACAGTTTGGTCATGAGAACTAATAGAAGATTTATAGCATTGAACTAAGAAGTAGTTTTAATGATTAAAGAAAAAAAAATTGTCAATAGTTGGAATGAATGGGATCCACTTAAGCATGTAATAGTTGGTAGAGCAGATGGATGCTGTATACCAGCTCCAGAACCAGCATTAGATGCAAAGGTGCCTGAAGACTCTGACATGAAGGGTGAATATGGACCTCGTACAAAAGAAACTGTAGCTAAAGCCAATGAATTATTAGATAACTTTGCATCAATTTTGGAAAAAAGAGATATAAAAGTTGATAGACCAATTCCGATAAATCATAATCAAAAAATATCCACTCCTGACTGGGAAGTTAAAAGTATGTTTGGATGTATGCCTGCTAGAGATATAATTTTGACTGTAGGAAATGAGATGTTGGAGGCCACCATGAGCTATAGATGTAGATGGTTTGAATATTTAAATTATAGACCTTTGATTCAAAGATATTTCAATCAGGATAGCAATATGAAACACGAAAGTGCACCTAAACCAAGGCTAACAGATGCTGACTATAGAAAGGATTATTTGTCTGATAAAATAGGCGTTCAAAAAAGGTTAGATTGGACTGAAAAGAAATATTTTGTTACTACAGAGGAAGAGCCTCTTTTTGATGCAGCTGACATTTTGCGTTTTGGTAAAGACTTAGTTGTACAACATGGCTTTACTACGAATTTGAAAGGAATTGAATGGTTAAAAAGACATTTCACAAATCACAGAATACATACTGTAAATTTTCCTGGTGATCCTTACCCAATTCATATCGATGCAACTTTTGCTCCAATTAAAGAGGGAATTATAATTAATAATCCTCAAAGACGATTACCCAAAGAACAAAGAACGTTATTTGAAAATAATGGTTGGCAAATCATTGATGCTGCTCAACCAGCTCATAATGAACCACCACCATTATGTTATTCATCTGTTTGGCTCTCTATGAATGTTTTAGTTTTAGATCCTAAAACGGTATGTGTTGAAAAAAGTGAAAAATATCAAGCAGAACAACTTGATAAGTTAGGAATGGAAGTAATCCCTGTTGACCTGAGAGACGCTTATGCTTTTGGAGGAGGCCTCCACTGTTGCACCGCAGATGTATTTAGAGAAGGAGAGCTTAAAGATTATTTTCCTAAACAATAACTTTGATAATTTTTAAAAATTTTAACTATTAGAAATTTGGCCAATTTAAGCTCTAAGTATTGATATACTTAATTTTTTTTCGTTTTATCAATATCGAAATTATCTAACGCTCTAGTAAGTTCTTTTTGCTTAATTTTTTCAGTATTAATTGATCGATTTTTTAATCCGTAATCAATCGAATTCTTTTGATTTTCTAATTCATCAAATTTTCTCATTTTTTCTAATTCAATTTCTCTTAATCTTTGATCTCTCAAAATTTCCCTTTGTTCTTTTAACTTCTTTTCTCTATCAAATTTTTCTTCCCATTCTTTTATTTTTATGTACTCAAGCTCTTTTTTTCTGTCCTCTTCCATTTTTAAAATTTTTAACTCTTTTGCTTTTTTTCTCTGCTCTTTAAGTTCTTTTTGTCTTTGCTCTTCCTCTCTTGCTTTGAGATCTATATCTTTCCTATTTTGTTCTTCTTGACGAATATCTAATTCTTTTTCTCTAATTGTTAATTGCTTAGCAACTTGAATTAAGTGCTCATCTTTTTTTACCAATCTTTCTGCCTCTATTTTTTGTTTTTCATCTAAAGAGTTTATCTTTTTTTCTCTTATTTTAAGATCCTCCTCATTCATTTTAATTTTATTATTTTCTTTAATAAGTTTTTCTTCCCAATTTTTAAGATCTTTTTTTTCTTTTAAAATGTCATTTTTTTCTTCTAATTTCTGTAACTTGATTAACTTAATTTTTTGAAGCTCTTTATTTTTTTTATAATTTGCGAATGCTTTACCAATTGATTTTGTAGTTAGACTTGCAATTTTTCCAAGACCATTGTTTTTGGAAGTTTTTTTTATTTTAATTTTTTTTCGAGGCATTTTTTTTAAAGTTTATTTCACTAAATATAAAATATTTTTCAATATAAATTTTGATTTAACAGTCAAACTTGTTTACAGTAGATACAACCTGAAAGTGTTATTTGAATGACTAAAATAGTTATTGTCTAACTTTTTTCGGTATTTTTATCTCTTTTTTTATACTCAACACCTTTTCTCTCCAATATTTCTTTTACTTTATCGGAATAAGGCTCTTCAATGTGTTCTGTGTTTGGATTAAGCTCTATTCCAGCAGGTGTAATTGTCTGAGGCATTGCGAAAAACTGAGAGTCTGGATTTTCTGCAGTCGGTCTTATTTTCATTCTATAAATTCCAAATACTCCAATTATCGCGTGAAAGAAAAATAAAAAAATAAAAAAACCATTTGGACCAACTATATCCATAAATATAGAACACAAAAAAGGGCCACTTATTGCACCTAAACCAAAAACAAATTGTAGACCAGCTCCGGCAGCTACAAATTTATCTTTAGAAATATAATCATTTGTATGTGCTAAAATTAATGAAAACATTGGCAAACTACAAAATGAAAAAATGATAAACGAAATATAAAACCAAGTTTTGCTAGTTGCTAATCCACCCGGTAGGTACATTTGCCTAGAAACAATTATGGATATTATTGCAAATATAGCAGCACCAAAGGTACTCATAATGATAACTTTTCTTCTGTCGTATAAGTCTGAAACTTTACCTATAGGAAATTGTGCAATTGCACCAGAAATTGCTAATAGAAATGTAACTATTGATATTTCTAATATGGTGAAATTCATCGAAGTTGCATACACTGCTAGAAGAGTAAAAACAGCAGATTGAATTGTTCCATAAAAAAAAGAACTTACTATTCCAAAAGGGGATGCTTCATATAGATTCTTCAAAGACATTGCTTTAATTTTTTTAAAAGTAGGGGGTTTTTGTTTTGTTAACAATATTGGCAATAAAGCAGCAGATGTTATTACAGAAATTAAAATAAATGGTTGAAAGTTTTTAGGGCTATTAAAATTGAGCAAAAACATACCAATGCCAATCGATCCATAAAGTATAACCATATATATTGAAAGCACACTTCCTCTATTTTTATTACTTGATCTATCGTTTAACCAGCTCTCCGCAACAGTATAAATACATACCATACTTATTCCTGTTAAGACTCTTAACAAAAACCAGATAAATGGATTTACAAGAACTGAGTGGACAAGAATAACTAAAGAGGCTAACGAGGCAAAAGCTGCAAAAACTCTTATGTGACCTACTTTTGAGATGATACTTGGAATCGTTGCGGCACCCATAAAATAACCTACAAAGTATCCTGACATCATGAAACCGGTTGAGGTTAAACTGAACTCCTCTTGAACTGCTCTAACTCCAAGAAGAGATCCTTGAAAACCATAAGCCATCATTATAAAACCCATTCCAAGAAAAAGTGCCCAAGAGTTTTTTAAAACTTTATTCATAAATTTGGTGTAGTTATTCGCGATGTATTATTAAATCAAGTCTTAATTGTGACAAGCTTAAGTATTTCTAAGCTTCAAAAATGAATGAATAGCAATAGTAATTATTATAACAACTCCACCGAACAAAGTTTCAACACTTGGTTGTTCTTTAATTATCAGCCAAACCCATATTGGACCTATTATAGTTTCTAGTAAAAAAAATAAATTAACTTCGGCAGCAGGTATGAACCTTGGAGCTATGGTTACTAGGACAAAAGGTATAGCTACACAAAGAATGCACATCAAAGGCACAATAATCATGTCTTGATTTATAAGTGCAAAATTTTCAACAAATAATAAAGCAAAAGTTGCTACAAGTAATTTTCCAACAACTGCTGCTGGCACTAAATTTTTCGATTTTGCTGAGCGTATAGTTACTGCACCTACTGCTAATCCGATAGCAGTAATGAAACCTAAAATATCTCCATAAAAATTTCCCAATTTAAGAGAGTCAAAAAAAATATAAATTACTGACAGAAAAGTAATGATAATTGATATGAGTGTTTTTTTATCTGGAGGTTCTTTTAGAAAAATTGAACCTAAAATAGCTGATAACATAGGCGCAGTTGCAATCATTACAAGAGTATTTGCTACGTTTGTATTTTCAATTGAAACAACGAAAGTAATATTTGTTATACTAAAAGTGATAACATAGATTATGCCATGGATACCACTCGTCATAAGAATTTTGAAAAAATTTAATCTATAAATTAAAAGCATCCCAAAAAAAACTGTAAAAAAAGGTATAATTCCTCTATAAAAAACAAGCCCCCAAGTATCTATACTGGAGAGTCTGATAAATAATGAGTCCGGTGTAATAAACATTACTGCTACGAATGCAAGTAACGAACCTTTCTGTTGATCAGTTAAATTTTTCAAGCTTTAAGTTCTTTCCAAAAGGTTTTAGCCAAATTAATATTTGATAAATCATAAAATGTTTTTAATCCAGTAGGTGAGGTGACGTTAATATCTCCATTTAATTTTTGATCAATAAAATCAATTCCAGCAAAAAAAATATTTTCTTTTCTTAAATTTTTGGCAACCAGTTTAGATATTTTTTTTTCAATATTTGTTAACTGAGTATTTATTGGTTTTGCTCCTTTACTCATATTACTTAAGAATGATCCTTTTTTTGGAACTCTTGATATAGCGCCCATAACTTTACCATTTATTAAAAAAACTCTTTTATCTCCTTTATTTATTTTTGGTAAATATTTTTGGCAAATTATGTATTCATGTTTTTTAATAAATTTTTTTATAAATTTAAGATCGAATTTGCTAAGTAAATGAATGTCATTTCCACCAAAGCTATGAATTGGTTTTAAAATCACTTTTTCATTTTTTTTAAAAAATTTTTTGATTTCATCAATATTTTGAGAAAAAATGGTTGGTGGCATATATTTTAGGTATTTGATAGCATAAAGTTTTTCAGAAATATTTCTTATAGAACTAGGGTCGTTTATAATTTTTACCTTATCTTTAATAGTTTCAAGAATATAAGTTGTTGAAATATACTTGAGATTAAATGGAGGATCTTGTCTAATTAAAATAAATTTGCAATTTACAAGATTTAATTTGTGTTTCTTAAATAATTTGAAAAATTTTTTTTTACGATAATTAAATTTGACAAAATGACCGTCTGCAACAACCTTTGAATTTATGACAGATAAATTTTCAGGCTCATAATAAAAGATTTTATAATTTTTACTCTGAATTTCATGAGCTAAAAAAATACTAGTGTCTGTACTAGGATTAATTTTAGAAAAATGATCTCCTTGAATAGCTACAATTTTATTTATCATATAATTCTTTTAAATCTTCATTTTTAGAAAATTTATTAATCATATGATCTGCGTTTGTTACTTTATTATCAATAATTGTTTGTAAATGATTTAAGAAAATAGCTTCATTTTTTTTGCTTTTATTTAGTTTGTCTCTTTTTTCCAATCCCTTTCTTGATATGCACAATAAGTTTGATGCCCAGTAGAGAAGATCTTTACCCATTAATTGTGTATTAAATCCTTTTTTTGGTACCTCTAGATACGCATTAATTATTTTATTTTTTTCCCATTTAGAAACAACTTCAAAAGTTTCATCAATATTACCATACAGCATTCCAACATTAAATGCTGGACCAGCGCATAAACAATCCCAACCACAAGTATCCATAGATCTCATTTCAATATATTTCTTTAATCTATTTTCTGTGAAGATCGTACTTAAATGTGTAGATAAATCATTTTCATTCGGTATTCTATTTTTGATTTCATTAATTCTACCATTCATAAAATCTTTAAAGATATATTTTTTGCCAGACACATATTTTTCATTATCTTTAATAAATAAAATTGGAAAGTTTATTACAAAATCAGCATATTTCTCAAAATTTAATTCTTCAAAGAAAATTTTTGGCAGACCACCTCTAGCAGTGTTTTGCCATACCTTAGACCTATATGACAAATAATTACTTTTTTTTTTTTCTACGATTGAAGAATTAGCAAATAAAGCAATAGTGATGGGCACAATCGAGTTAACAATCTTAAACTTTTTAATAAAGTCGTTTTCAGACTCATAATCAATGTTAATTTGTGTTCCACAAGTTCGATACATCATATCCAGGCTTAATTCACCACCTTCTGGCATACTCTTAGTCATTAGTTTATAACGTTCTTTTGGATTATTCGGAATTTCATTAAGTTTTGAAATTGGATCAAAACCAGCACTGACAATATTTATGTTTAGTTTTTTTGTTACTTGCCTCAATTCAAATAGATAGTCCTGAGACTCTGCGCACGCTTCATGTATATTATTTAATTTATCTCCAGACAATTCAATTTGGTTTCCAGGTTCAAGTGTAATATTTTTACCTTTTTTATTTAAACCAATTATATTGCCTCTTTCAGAAATTGGCTTCCAGCCAAATTCCATCAAAGCATTAAACATCTCTTTAATTTTCAAATAATTAATTCTTTTATTATCGTTTTTGTTGAATAAAAATTTTTCATGTTCAATTCCAATTTTGAAATTTTTAGTATCTTTTATTCCAGATTTGAAATATTTGATTATTTGTTCTTTAGAGGTAATCATTTGTTTCTTAATAATACTTTATGTATAGATTTAAAGTAAAGAATATGGCTTTCTAGAAAAAATTTTTTTTACCATGGGCCTAAAAAATTCTAAAGGAAGTGATTTATAGTTTGGGTCAAAAGAACTTTGATCGTATTTTTCACAAAAATTAATAGTGTCTTGGTAATATTTATGATTTTTATATTTATCTCTCTTATTTCTGTTACCCCCTAAGTGGTGAGCATAATAGTACATTTGAAATTCACCATGTTTTTCTATTATCCAATGAGTTTTTTCTGAAACATAAGGTTTTAAAATTGCAGCAGCATACTCAGAATGATTCATTGGTGCTAATTCATCTCCAATATCGTGTAATAAAGTTGCAACTACCATCTCTTCACTTTCTTTGTTTTTATAAGCTCTAGTCGCACTTTGAAGAGAATGCTCCAATCTAGAAATTTGATAACCTTCCAAAGTTTCAGTAAGATTAGACATAAATTTTAAGATTCTTTCAGCAGTCTTATTTGCAAAATCTTTTTCATGTTTATCTAAAAAAAGGTAGTCTTCCTTGGTTCCTTTTTTCATTTCTGTAAAACTAACTTTTTTCATTATCTAGTTGTTTGATACCGAGCTTAGTAAAGATAACTGAGTAATCTTGCTATCACCAAGTTCATCAACAGGCTTAATTGGGTAGTCACCTGTGAAGTAATGATCAGTTAATTGAGGATAAGTTTCATTTCTCTTATCAAAGCCAATAGCTCTGTATAAACCATTTATAGATAAAAACTTTAAAGATTTAGCCCCAATATACTCGCAAATTTCATCATTTGATTTATTTGCAGCTAATAATTCTTTTTTAGTTGGTGTATCAACTCCATAAAAGTCTGGGTATTTAATTTCTGGGCAAGCTATTCTCACATGGACTTCTTTTGCCCCAGCATCATAAAGCATTTTAACAATCTTAAGAGATGTTGTTCCTCGAACTAAAGAGTCGTCTACCAGAATTATTTTTTTATTTTTAATTGTTGTTTCATTAGCATTTAATTTGAGTTTAACACCTAAGCTCCTAATTTTCTGACTTGGCTCAATAAAAGTTCTTCCAACATAATGATTTCTTATTAATCCATGTTCGAAATTAATTTTTAATTTTTGAGAAAATCCCAAAGCTGCTGCATTTCCAGAGTCAGGCACGGGTACAACGATATCCGCATCAATATCATTTTCTTTAGCAAGTTCTTTTCCTAAATTTTTTCTATGTTCATAAGCAGTTTTTTTATTTATGAGACTATCTGGCCTTGCAAAATAAATATATTCAAATACGCATGGTCTAATTTTTTTTGGAGGAAAAGGTTTGATACTTGATAGTTGATTATTTTCTATTAAAACAATTTCACCATTTTCTACCTCTCTTATAAATTTTGCTCCAATAATATCTAAAGCACAAGTCTCTGATGCTAAGACATAGCTAGTTCCTAGTTTACCTATTACTAGCGGTCTAATTCCATAAGGGTCTCTCACTCCAATTAATGAAGTTTGTGTTAACATGACTAAAGCGTATCCACCTTGTATTTGAAATATTGCATCTACAACCTTATCAATTGTTTTAGATCTTTTCGATTTAGCTATTAATTGAACAATAGTCTCAGTATCTGAGGTAGTATAAAATATTGCGCCATCTTCAACTAGTTTATTTCTTAAATAAATTGAATTTGTTAAATTTCCGTTATGAGCAACCCCGATACCACCAGCGTTGGTATCAGCAAAAAAAGGTTGAATATTTCTAAGAGTATTATTACCAGTAGTACTATATCGATTATGACCAATTGCATAATCACCTTTAAGATTATTTAGTACTTTTTCTTTATTAAAATTATCACCAACTAAACCAAATCTTTTTTCTGAGTAATATTTTTTACCATCAAAGCTAACTATACCACATCCTTCTTGTCCACGATGCTGTAGAGCATGAAGACCAAGCGCAGTTAAAGCTGAAGCATCTTTAGCATTACTTATACCAAATACACCACACTCCTCCTTAAATTTTGAGTTAAAGCTCTTCAATTTTTTCTTTTGAGTCTTGATAACTTTTTTCATTAGGAAATTCTTTTATTAAATAATTACTACCTTTTTCTAAATATGGAAAGATGTATGATTTATTTAAATTAGTCGGCCATTTATCGTAATTATAGACTATATGAATAGCTGAAAAAAGGCAAATAGCTATTATGTATGATCTTACAAACCCAAAAAAGAATCCAAATATAGAGTCTAATGTTCCAAGTCCTGTATACTTAATCGCTTTACTTATCCCTTTACTAATAAGCAATACAAGAAATATTATAATTACAAAAATAAGAAGGCCTAAAACAATATCTAAAATATATTCACTATCAATTATATCTTTTACGTAGGGTTTTGCTTTTGGGAAAATAATTAGGGTTATGATATATGCAAATAACCATTTGCTCATTGCCAAAATACTAAGTACAAATCCCTTCCTATAACATTTGACTAGAGACAAAATTGTTAAAATTAAGTATGTTAAGTCTATAATTGATATGGAATTATAAAATTCCCTCAAAATTTCAATCATCAATAATTATTTTCCAAAAGGTTTTATAAAAAGTATTAATGATGGCAATAGTGTCAAAACTGATACCATCGCCAACAACATAGCAAGACCTGTAAAGATACCAAAGTAAATTGTTGGAATAAACTTAGATAAAACTAATATTGAAAAACCAAAAACTATTGTAATTGAAGTGTTCAAAATAGCTTTACCAACTGTAGCATGACAAGTTTTGATAGTCGATTTGTAATCCCTTAAGACATTAAACTCCTCTTTAAATCTATAAATGTAGTGAATACTATTGTCTACAGCAATACCAATAGTAATTGCAGCTATCGTAATTGTCATCATATCCAATGGGATTCCTAACAGACCGATTATACCTAATATAAAAAATGCAGCTATAAAATTTGGCACAACCCCAATTAAAGATAATTTAATATTTCTAAAAAGAATTAAAAACATTGCAAATATACCAATCATGACTAAACCTAAAGTTAGAATTTGGGACTTAAAGAGACTCTGAAGTAAATTGTTGAATAAGATCAAAACACCTGCAAGTTTGAATTCATTTTCCTTTAATCCAATTTTATTTTTTAGGTCGTAATTAATTTTTTTTAATAAGTCATTTCTTCGTAAATTTTCTTGTGAGTCAATTATTCTTAGACTAATTCGAGCTTCATTATCATTTATAGAGATGTACGGATCAACAATTTCTGTTTTTATATTATCAGGTATCTTTGAATACAGAACGCCCAATTCTAAACTTCCTAGTGGTTTATTATTGTTAAGCATTGTTGCAACATCAATTATAGAGGAAAAAGATAAAACTTTACCTATCTGTGGAAGACTATCTAGATAATTGTGCACTGAAGCTATTTTATCTATTTTATCTTTAGTAAACCAATATTTCTCTTTGTCATTTTCATTATTGTCTTCCCAATCCTCAAACTCATCATCTTCATCATTTTTTACTTCTTCTTGCTTTGGAAATTTTAAAATTACTTCTAGCGGTGTAGTTCCACCTAGCTTTTCATCTATTAGCTTCATTCCTTTGTATATTTCAGTTTTTTTATTGAAGTAGTTGATGAAACTATTTTCAACCTCTAGACGGCTTATACCGATTAAACTTATAATTATTATTATTCCAGTAATAATAAAAATTGTTATTTGATTATTCTGTGAAATTTTGGAGAAAAAACTAGTTATTTTTGACTCTTTATATTTATCCAAAGAAATATTTCCCTCTGGAACAAAATTAATTAGTGTAGGGAGTAATGTAAAAGTAATTATGAAAGAAGTTATTAAGCCAAACGTCATCATCCATCCAAAATCTATAATCGGTTTTATTTCACTAAATATTAAAGATAAAAATGCAATTATTGTAGTAAGGACTGTATATAAAATAGGCCAAAACATCTTCTTTGTAGTTAATGAAATTAGTTCAAAAATATTTTTCTTAGGAAAGTTCTCTCTTAACTGTAAAAAACGGGTACTCATATGAATATTCATTGCCATAGTTAAAATTAACATAAGAGCTATAAAGTTTGATGAAATTACTGTGACTTTCCAATTTAGCAATCCAAGTATCCCCATCATTATAATGACAGAAAAAAAACAACTACTTATTGGAACAATAATCCAAATTAATTTTCTAAATACAAACCATAAGGTAAAAACAATAAATATAAAAACACCCAAACCAAAAACTATAATGTCACTTTTTATAAATGTCATCATGTCATCAGCAATCATTGGAATTCCACCCAAAAAGATTTTCCCAATATTTTCATAGCTTTTAATTACATTTCTTATTTCAATTATATTTTTATGGTTTTGTTTTTTTATGTCATCTTTAAAGTCTTCTATTTCCTTTCTTGTCTTATTTTTAATGTCTTTTAGTTCTTTGCTTTTTTTTAAATTTACAATGATCCCGCTAGTTTTACCGTCTTCGCTTATAACAAAATTTCTAAACACAGGACTATCTAGAATTTCTTCAAAACCTCTTTTTCTATCAACACCCTCGTCTTTGAGAGTTTTAAAATTCTCTAATCTTTCCTGTAGAGACTCATCAGAACTATTCAAAAGTGGTATGTCTAAGAGTGTGACAACACTGTGAACCCAATCTAAACTTTGAATTTTATATTTTAAACTCAATAAATTATTTATTGAATTATCAGATATCATTTCCTCATTAGGTGTATATGTTAGAACTAAAAATTCTTTTGATCCATATCTATCAGTAATTTCTCTTAAATATTCTAAATCTGGATCGCCTTCGATCAATAAAGTTTCTGACGAGGCATCTAGTCGAAAATCTTTTGAGAAGTTACCAAAGCTTAATATCGCTAATAATAATATAATGAATACTGATTTAGGATTTCTCAAAATAATATTTTGATAAAATTGGGCAAACATTAAGCCTTTTATATTTTAATTTAGGTATTTTGAGTATCTTTAAATTTAGTAAACATTGCCTCAAACTCAAGAAACACATTTCCAGTTGGACCATGTCTCTGTTTACCTATTATCAATTCTGCCAAATTAGATACTTCATTCATTTTTGCTTGCCATTCTGCATGCTCAACTGTTGCCGGCTGAGGCTCTTTATTTTCTAAATAATATGCCTCTCTATAAACAAACATTACTACGTCCGCATCTTGCTCTATTGAACCTGATTCCCTTAAATCAGAAAGTTGAGGTTTTTTATTATCTCTTTGTTCAACTTGTCTCGATAATTGTGAAAGAGCTACAACAGGTATGGATAATTCTTTAGCAATGGCTTTAAGACCCTGGGTAATTTCGGATACCTCTTGCACTCTACCATCTTTGTAATTTGTGGTTCCTCTCATAAGTTGAATATAATCAACAATAATCATATCAAGGCCTTCAAGTCTTTTAATTCTTCTTGCTCTATTACTCATTGCTGCGATAGTTATCGCAGGTGTTTCATCTATATATAATGGAAGTTCAGAAATATCTTTTGAAGTTTCTATAAACTTACCAAACTGTTCTTCAGAAATTCTACCTCTTCTTATATCGTTTGATTTAATTCTTGATTGTTCAGCTAATATTCTTGTTGATAATTGTTCAGACGACATTTCTAAAGAAAAAAAAGCAATTGAAGATTTTTTTCCACTTTCTTGTAGTTTTTTGGCAGCATTGAAAGCAATGTTAGTTGCTAAAGCCGTTTTACCCATTCCTGGTCTTCCAGCAATTATAATTAAGTCTGATTTATGAAGTCCACCTAGACGGTCATCTAAATCTCTTAGTCCAGTGGGAACCCCAACAATTCCCTCGTCATTTTTATAGGCAGCAGATGCCATATCAATCGTATCTTTTAATGCTTTATCAAATTTAATAAATGTTGAACCAAAAGAATCTTTCTCAGCTAATTTAAATAATTCTTTCTCAGAATCTTCAATAATTGTTTGCCCACTTGTATTAAGATCTGCTAACTTTGCACTATCGATTGTTTGTTCAGAAATTTTAATTAATTCTCTTCTTACAAACATATCGTAAATTATTTTTGAATATTCTATTGCTTGTCTTACTGAAGTTGAAAACTTAGTAATTTTAACTAAATATTCTGCCACATTAAAATCATCTTTATCATCTTTGAAGTAATTTTTAAGAGTAATAGGATTTGCCAATAATCCTTTATAGATTAAACTTTCAATAGAATTAAAAATTCTTTGATGCATTGGGTCATAAAAATTTACACTAGTTACAATGGTATTAATTTCATCAAATAACTCGTTAGAAACTAATATAGAACCAATGACTGCTTGCTCTGCCTCAATATTGTTTGGAAGCTCTTTATAATTATTTTTTACAATACTGAGGTTTCCTTCCATGGTTACTTATAGCAAAGTTTTGATTTAAAAAATATTAACAATACAACTTGGGGAAAAAATTGTATAATTATTGGATTATCTCTGAAGTCTCAACGTTTATCAAAATTTCAGCGTCAACTTCTGAGTGTAAATAAATTTTAACTTTAAATTTACCTAATGATTTAATCTCTTTCGTCGGTTGTATCATTGAAGGTTTAATATCAACTTTATCATTTTGAAATATCAACTTTGAGATTTCAGTAGGTTTTACTGATCCATATAGTTCATTGTTTTCTGTACTTAATTTTTTTACAGTATATTTTTTTTTATTAATTTTTTCAAAAAGAGACTTTGCAAGTTGTTTTTTTTCGTTATCTTTTTTTGAAAGCTCGGTCTTAATTTTTTCAACTTCAGAAATATTTTGCTTTGATGCATAAAGAGCTTTTTTGTTAGCTATTAAGTAATTCCTCGCGAATCCTCTTTTAACGTCAATAACTTGCCCTATAGAGCCGATTCTTTTAATATTTTCCAATAAAATCACTTTCATTATAACAGTGCAAGATTTCTTGCCCTTTTAATAGATAGAGATAATTCTCTTTGTTTTTTTTGGCATACGTTTGTTATTCTAGAAGGTAAGATCTTGCCATTCTCTGACATGTATTTTTTTAATAATTTTATATTTTTATAATTTATTTCTGGCGCACCCTTAATTGAGAGTGGGCAAGATTTCTTAAATTTATATTTATTAGGTTGAAAAATACTTAGCTTAGCAAAATTACTTTGCTTTCCTTTTTTGTTACCACTTTGCTTTTGTCTTTTAGGCATAGTTAATCTTAATTATCTTTTTTTTTCTCAATATCATCTTTTTTTGGATTAAAATAGTTTGTGTCTAAATCAAATTTCTTTACTCTTATTGTTAAGTATCTCAATAATTTTTTATCGATAGCCTCATTTTTTTCTAATTCACCTATCATTTTACCATCACCTTTAATTTTGAAGTGTATATAGCTTCCTTTTTTATTTTTTTTAATTAAATAAGATAAATTTATTAATCCCCAGTTCTCAGTTTTAACTATTTCACCCTTATTTTTCTCAACTATTTTTGAGTATTTTTCTGTCAATAGTTTGATTTCACTTGGTGAAGTATCTTGTCTAGCAATAATTGTATGTTCGTATAAATTCATATTTGTTATTATATAAAAAATGTGGATATACTATTATAATAATTTAATTACAATAGCTAAATAACTTAAAAATAAAGAATTTTAAATGTTTTCAGTAGTTTTTCCAGGACAGGGCTCACAAGAAGTGGGAATGGGAAAAACCTTTTATGAAAAATATGATTTGGTAAAAAATTATTTTAAAGAGGCCGATGAAACATTAAATTTTCCACTATCTAAACTAATACTTGAAGGCCCAAAATCTGATTTAGATTTAACATTTAACACACAACCGGCAATTTTTTTGATAAGTTACTCAATTTTTAATGTTATAAAGCAAGAGTTTGATATTGACTTAAATAAAGCTAATTTTTTTGCAGGCCATTCCTTAGGAGAATATTCTGCATTATCCTGTGCCGGTTATATAAAATTCTCTGAAACTTTGAAAATTTTAAAAACAAGAGGAGAGGCAATGCAAAGTGCAGTACCAAAAGGTATTGGAGGAATGATTGCAATTTTAGGAACTAATATTAAAAAAATTGAGGATATAATATCTAGTAACAAAGAACATTGTAATTTCCAAATTGCAAATGACAATTCTGAGGGTCAAATAGTGGTTAGTGGAAAATTGAAAGATTTAGATATTTTAACAGAAATTTTAAAATCTATGAATATAAAGAATATAAAACTTCCAGTAAGTGCTCCATTTCATTGTGAATTAATGAGTAATGCCACAAAAATTATGAAAGATGAAATAAACAAAATTGATTTTAATAAAGGCTATAATATTTTGATGTCTAATGTAACAGCTGATAAAGTAGAAGATGTTACTATTATTAAAAGTTTATTAATTAGACAAATTGAAAACAGGGTTAGATGGAGAGAAAGTGTAATTAATATGATTAACAACGGAGTAAAAAATTTTATTGAAATTGGGCCAGGTAAAGTTTTGTCAGGACTGATAAAAAGAATTAATAGAGAAGTAAATGTTAAATCAATTAATAGTGAAGAAGATATAAAAAATTTAAATATTCTATGATAAATTTAAAAGATAAAAATATTATAGTTACAGGTGCCTCTGGCGGGATAGGTAGTTCAATTGTTGAGCATCTTTACGAGTCTGGCGCAAATATTTTAGCCACTGGTACAAGAATAGAAAAATTGGATCGGCTAAAAAATAGATTTAAAAAAATAAAAACATTGCCTTTCGATATTTCTGAACATGATAAAATTGAAGATTTTATCAATGATGCGAGTGAATTATTAGGTAACAATTTAAATTGTTTGGTTAACAATGCAGGGATTACTAGAGATAATTTGGCAATTAGAATGAATTTGGTGGATTGGAGTAAAGTTATTGATTTGAATCTTACATCAACTTTTTTGATGAGTAAATTTGCAATTAAAAAGATGTTAAAAAATAAAACTGGAAAAATTATAAATATTACCTCAGTGGTTGGCCACACTGGAAATATAGGACAGGTTAATTACACTGCTTCAAAAGCAGGTATCGTTGCAATGTCAAAGAGTTTATCAATTGAATACTCAAAAAAAAATATTAATGTTAATTGCATTTCCCCAGGATTTATTGATACTGCAATGACTGAAAAAATTGATGAAAAATTTAAAGAATCAATTATATCAAAAATACCGTCTGGTAGATTGGGAAAAGCAGAAGATATTGCAAATGCTGTGATTTTTTTAGCCTCATCTAAATCAGACTATATAAATGGCGAGACAATTCATGTTAACGGTGGTCTGTATTTAGGTTGACAAAAAAACAATTTCATCTAAGAACAAAATATAAATACAAAGGATTAATATGTCTGACGATATTTCAAGTAAGGTTAAAAAAATAGTTGCTGATCATTTAGGAATAGATGAAGCAAAAGTTACAGATGATTCTAGTTTTATTGACGATCTAGGTGCAGATAGCTTGGATACAGTTGAATTAGTAATGGCTTTCGAAGAAGAATTTGGTTCAGAAATTTCTGATAGTGAGGCTGAAAAAATATTAACAGTTGGTGATGCTGTTAAATTTATTGAAGGCAAAAAAAATTAATAAAATTTAATGCCATTAAAAAATGATGGGATTATGGTGATTTTATCATCTCCATCAGGCGCAGGTAAAACAACTCTTGTAAAACTTTTATCTAAAAGAAAAAATTTTAAAATTTCGGTTTCTCATACAACCAGGAAACCCAGAGAAAGCGAGACACAAAATAAAGATTATTTTTTTGTCGATGATATTGAGTTTAGGAGACTTATTCAAAATGAAGAATTTTTAGAATATGCTAAAGTTTTTAATCATCTTTATGGCACTAGCAGATCTCCAGTAATTAGTAACCTTCAAAAAGGAAAAAATGTAATTTTTGATATTGATTGGCAAGGCGCAGATCAAATAAGAAATAAAAAATTAGACTACAAATTAATAACATTTTTCTTATTACCCCCAAGTAAAAAAATACTTTTTGAGAGACTGTCTAATAGAGATATGAAGGATAAACTAATTGCTGAAAATAGAATGAAAGAATTTAATAGAGATGTTCTTCATTGGATTAATTATGATTATGTCATTATCAACGACAATTTAGAAAATTGTTATAATAAAATTATTGGTTTGATTGATGCTGAAATAAATAATGGACCTAAAGATTATGACAAGGAATATATTAGAAAACATATTGAAAAATTAATTAATTAATTTTTCATATTCCTTAACAATATTACAGTACGTTTTTAAAGATAAGTTTTGAGGTCTTAAATCCAAATCAAGCTTTAGTTTTTTAGATACCTCGTGATAATTTGAAAATAATTGTTTTAAAGGATTTTTGATTTTTTTTCTTTTTTGATTAAAAAAGACTCTTGTTATTTTTTCTAAATTTTTGCTTTCATTGAGCACAAAATAATTATTTTTTGGTGTAAAATGAACCAATGTACTCTGAATTTTTGGTTTTGGGTAAAAACAATTTGGGCTAACATCAAAAACTTTCTTTATATTCATTTTCCAATTAAGAAAGATTGATAATCTCCCATAATTTGAGCTATTAATTTTGGAAATTATCCTGTCAGCAACCTCTTTTTGAAACATCAATATCAACTCTGAAAACCAAAAATCTCTCTCTAACTTTAGAATCCAATTACAAACTATTTTAGTAGAAATATTATATGGCAAATTACCAAAAACTATCAATTTATTCTCAGAAATATGATTTTCGTTTATTTTAAGTATATCTTCATTTTTTATAACAACTTTATCTTGAAATTTTAATCGTAGCTGGTCACATAAAAGTTTATCTTTTTCAATTAAAATAATTTTATTAGGTTTTTCCTTTAAAATGTATTCTGTTAAGTTTCCTGTTCCAGGACCTATTTCCAATACATCTTTATTTAAAATTTTTGAAATAGATACAATCTTTTTTATAATATTCTTATCAATTAAAAAATTTTGTCCTAAACTTTTTTTTGGTTTTATTAGCACTTATTTGTCTAAAAATTTAATTGCTTCAATGAGACTATCAGGGTTGGATTTATTTTTTAAAAACATTTCTGAATTTGGACCATGGTCTGGTGAGATCCTTATAAAAGGAAGTCCTAAAGTTATATTAATCGCTTTAAAACCAAATATTGATTTAATAGGTGCCAAAACTTGGTCATGGTACATTCCTATTATAACATCAAATTTTTTAAAATTATCTCTCAAAAAAATAGTGTCTGCAGCATAGGGACCAGAAACTTTAAATCTTTTTTTTGATAAGTATTTAATTGCTGGTATTATAATTTTCTCTTCCTCACTTTTATGAAAATTACTTTCACAATGAGGATTTAAGCCCGTTATACCGATTTTTGGTAAAAAATTAAATTTTTTTTTGTAAAACTTTGAAATTTGTTGCACATGATTTATTATTTTTTTTTTATTAATATATCTATGAACTTTTTTTAAGGGCAGATGTGTGGTGAGAGGACTTACTGATAAATTTTTATTATAAATTAACATTACTGTTTTGCCACTACTTTTAGTTTTAAAATCTAAATATTCTGTAATACCTAGGAAACGTTGTTTTAAAATTTTTTTCTTATTGATTGGACCATTAATCAAATTGATATTGTTATTTTTTCCTATTAAGAACAAAGCTTTTTCAAATGATTGATAAATATATTCAGATATAAATTTTTTTTCAAAAGGAACATGAATGATATTTATTTTTCTATTATTTAGGTCTTTGTAATTTAAACGATTTATGTCTAATCTATTTATTTTAAAGTTATATTTTAGAGCCTTCATTTGTTCTGATAGCACTTTTTCATTAATAATTAAAATAAGGGGATTTTTAAATTTATTTTTTTTTAAAGACTTAAAATAAATTTCTAAAAAGACACTTTTTGGATCTCCAGCAATTATTAATATAGGTCTAAAATTTTTCAACATATGCTTTATTTTCAATTTCTTTGTAATAAATAATTGAATACTCATTCAATATCCTATCTCTTTCAAAAGAAAACAATCTTTTCATTTCTTTTTCTTTGTCAATTTGAGCACTAATCTTTTTTTTATCATTTACTTTTAGAAAAATTATTCCACTAGAGGCTATTATTGGTTTTGAGAACTCTCCTATTTCCAAATCTTTAATTGCAAGAAAAATTTTTTTTGATATTTGATTTTGGTTAATCCAGCCTATTTCTCCACCTAATTTTGAACTTTCAGATATACTGTGGATCACAGCAGTATCTTTAAATCCAATATTTTTAATTGAAGTTATTATTTCTAAGGATTTTTTTTCTATTTCTTTTCGATTTTTTTCTAAAAAAATTATTTCTGATAAGTTAAAACTTAAAATTTCAGAGTTATCTTTTATTAATTTTTCTAAATTTTTTTCAATTTTATCTCTATCTATTTTTACAAAATTTCTGTACTTATCAAATATTAGTTGGTTCCAAAAACTTTCTATTACAAACTTTTTCTTCAGATCATTTATATTGATATTTTTTATCCTCAAATAATCTTGAAATTCTTGATTTGATTTAAAACCCATTTTTTCACTAAAATTTGCAATGATAATTTCAATTTTTTCAGATTTGAGCTCTTCTTCGTAGTTGATTTGATAAAATTTACTAATTTCATCTTTTTTAATAATTTCTCTTATTAAAGATTTTTCTGCGTTTGAAGAAAGTTGTTTTTTATTTAATTGTTCTAAATTTGTATTTAAAGAAACTAAATAATTTACCTCTTCAAAAATATCGTAATTAGTAATTATGCTGTCGTTAACTTTGTATAAAATTTTTACTTCATTTGAATAAACATTTATAATAAACTGCAAAAAAACTATTAAAGTGCATGTAAAAACTTTTATCATTTAACTAAAAACTTGGGGTAGAAATCGTTGTAAATTGTGTAAAAGTTAAGGAAAAAAAGATTTGTTCAGATGGTTTCAAATCTCTATCTTGATAATATTCTTTATTGTATTCAATTCCAGCTACTAAGCAATCATTTTTATATTCATAGATTAAATTATAATACTCTGTTAGATCTATTTTTCGATTTCTTCTTGTATTATATGAAACCGAATTTTTTTCATTAAAGTTATATCTTACATCAGTAAGTAAGTAACTATCAGATCCTATATCACCATTCTCTTCAAGAAAGTCAAATGAAGTGACAAAATTATTAATACTTAATTGAGTTTCAATTTTACTATAGTTTATCGTATCTAGATTATTATCTAATGAGAAGTCATAATTTATTTTGAATTTGTTATCAGGTTGAAAGTTAAAATTTCCAACTACATCAGAAGATTTATTTTGCATTTTTGAGGACAAAGGAAGCTTTTTATCCTCAACGTCTTTAAATATTTGCCCCAAACTAAAGCCCAAATAATCATTATTTTCCTTTGTTTTTAAATCATAATCAAAACCAATAGTTAATGATTTGCCACCCTCTAAAGAATCGTTTATTCCCAGTCTGTTTTTTGAAAAAACATTTGTAATGTTAATTTTTCTATCTAAATCGGACAAATTTTCAGATTTGTTAGGACTATATCTAGCTTTAATCTTTGGACTTAAATTTCCAATATAATTAGTATAATTCTTTTTTAATGGTATCGAGGAATTAAACAACACTGTAGAAAAATTTTCAGATTGAGTATTGTTTTTATACGAACTAGAGTTTACTCCTTTTTTCAAAGAATTTTTAAATTCAAGTTCATAATTTGAAATTGTCCCATATTTTGAGAAAAAGAAATCAGATTCATAATTTAAATCATTAATGAGTTTAGATTCACTAACATTTGTATTTTTTTTTTGACTTGATCCAGAAATTTTATAATTAAGTCTTCCTTTACTATTTGTATTGCTATTCAATAGCTTAGATATAGTAAAATTTGGCAATATATACTCAAATTTATCTGAATTTTTTTCCTTCGTTAAATCTTCATAAGCAGCTAACTCAGCGAATATATTTAAACCCTCACTACTTGCGTCAAATTTAAAATAAGAATTTAATAAACTTTGATTGTTTGTATTTCTTGTCTTACTAATTATATTTTCTCCTTTGAGATAGGTATCACTAGATGTTTTCTCCAAATTTAATTCAATCTCTGAAAAATCAAAATTATTTTGCAATATATGCTTTGTGTTAGAAAAAAAATGTGATTTAGAGGATTTATCTAGTTTTTTAAAACTCAAATCAGATATATGATTTGTATTTTTTTCAACTTGTCTATATTCATTTTGAATTAAAAAATCATTATTAAAATAAACTCTCGGTGTAAAAGTAGTATCTTTATTTTCAGAAATTACTTTGTAATACGGCACATTAATTGAACCTCCACTTGTAGATGAGGTTAATAATGTAGGCGGCAAAAAACCAGACTGCCTTTTGACTGTTGGATCAGGATGAAAAAATTTTGGAAAATAAAAAATTGGAACATCATAAAATTGTAACCATGAATTCTTATAATTTATTGATTTTTTGACTTTGTCATGCTTTATTTCCTCAGATTTTAAGCTCCAGGGAGGGCAATCATCTCTAATTTTACAAGATGTAAAAATTCCATTTTTTATAATAGAGGTATTATTTTCTGATACTAATGAACTTCCCTTTAATCTTGCATTTTCTCCTAATTCACCCTCAGCAAAATAAATCTGAATATCTTTTGCAGCTAATTTTTCATTTTCCAAATCTATAATTGCATTATTAGACTTATAAATATTTGATTCTTTGTCAATTAATTCCATTTCACTTGTTCTCAGTATTTTTGTTTTGGCTGAGTAATTGAAACCCTTTAATTTGATTAGATTATTAAATTTATCATTAATTGTTGATGGCTCATTAGATTGTATTTTCAGTTTAGATTTAAAAAAAACAATATCATTACCAGATATCACATGGGAATTATCTATTATAATTTTTGTATTGGTTTTTGAAGTTATTTTTTCTAAAGTTTTATCATAAATAATTTTATCACTATTAATCTCTAAATTTTGAATTTTATCAAAAATCTTGACACTTCCATCTAATCTTAAAATTTTAGTATTTTTATTATACTCAGATTTATCTGCGAAAATTTCTAGACCATCGGATGTGGTAACTTTTACACCATCTTTAGCAATTATGTTATTATTCTTTTCAATTTCAATTGATTTACTTTCGAATATAAAATCCTCAACAGCAAAAGTATTAACTTCAAAAATGTATAAAAAAAAAATTGAGATTAAAAATATAAGTTTATTTTTCATTTATTCTTATTATTCCTATTAAAGAAATTATACTCAAAGTTATAATTGGTGTCCATATTGAGACTAATAATGGGATCTTTTCATTTTTTCCCAAAGTTCCAAAAAAGAAATTTATATAATATATTATAACTGAAAGCAGGATCCCTATAACGATGAAAAAAAGTTTAGGTTTTTGAAAATTTAAATTTAACATCAAAATCGCAGATAATGCAGTAATTATTGTAATTAAAAAAGGATAGGCAATAATTCTTTGTAGATGATAGTCTATTTCTGTGGTGGAATAATTGATTGAAATATAGTTTTTTTTCAATTCAAATAAATTCCATATTGTAAGTGAAGCAAGATTTGAAAAAAGTTTGCTTATTTCCTCATAATTAAAATTAGATAAAAAACTCATTGTATCTTTTGTTTTTATACTATTCTTTTTATCAATAATTTTAACACCGTAAAGATTCCAATTATTTTTTTTTATATCAACATTTTCTGCTTTGATATTATTTTGAAATTCAAAATCTTTATTCAGTTCAATTATATCTACATCACCCAAAGAATTAATTGTAAATTTTTTAGCATTAATAAAATTTATTTTTTCATTAATTTCATCTTTAATCCATAAGCCATTCTCAGTGATAGTTGCTAGATATTTATTATCTTTTGTAAAATTTTTTTTTATATTTAGGTATTCAAATTTCATAATTGCTGACAAATTATAAAATATCACCACAATAAAAAATCCAATTACTAGTGAAACAGAAGTAATTAATTTTAAAATTTTCAAATTATCTAAACCATTATTTTTAAAAGTATTAAGCTCACCGTTATCAATTAATTTTAAAAATAAAAATTGTGAGGATAGTAAAAAAATAAAAGGGAAAATTTCGTATATTAATGAAGGTACATTTAAAATAACTAAATAAATCGGATAGAAATATTTTACGTCAAAATCTGAAAAAAAATTTATTTCCTCCAGTAATCCCATTATTAATCCTAAAATTAGAAAAATAAAAGTGATTTTACATACTATAAGTGTAAACTCTTTAATAAGGTATTTTTGATATATCTTAAAAACCATCTTGATTAAAATTTTTTGTTTTTATTTAAAAAAAATAAATATGAAATGAATAATAAAATAAATGGCACGCATAAAGTAATAATAGCAGTTAGTGTATTAACACTTACTGTATTAATTGAAATTTGTGAGAAAATTATAATGATTATTCCACTCAGAAATATTTTTAATTTAAAATTTTTAAATCTATCATTATTACTCGACTTAAGTACAACTAAAGATGCAATTATACATAATATTGGAACATATAACGGCAAAATAGTTCTTTTATAAATTTCTTGTGTTAAATTTTTAATGAATGATTTTTCACAATTTAATTTGTCAATTAAAGTTTTTCTATTTACATCAGATTTAAGATTTCTTAAACATTTTATAATTGTGCCGCTTTTTGTCTCCTGAATTTTAGGAGTAATAGTTGTTTTCGTTTTATATTTGCTCAAATTAAAATTTGATTGTTCAAAGTTAAAAGAGGTTAATTTTTTACTTTGACCATAATTTATTATTATTCCATCATTAAGACTTAGATATTTGGTATTTTCATTACCAATGATTTTTCCAGATTTAGAGATTATTAGTTGAGAACCACCTGCAATACTAGAGTCTTTTATTAATATTTTTTTCATGGAATCATTTTTTTTTTCATCTAGGAAAATTGTTAAATTTTCAACTGTATCAATAAATTTTTTGGGTTTTATTAATGAAGGGAAAAAATCAAGATTTGAGTCTCTTATAAACGATCTGGCCTTATCTTGAGTGAAAGGAACAACTAAATAAGATAATATTAAAGAAAAGATTGCAAAAAGTAATGAGAGAAATATTAATTTATTTAAGAATTCAACTTTTGTTATTCCATTTATCCAGAAAATAATTAATTGATTTTTATCCTCATAAACTCCTAAAATATAATAGATAGAAAGGAAAAAAGATAACAATAAAAGCTTACTGTATATTTTTGGAATATTTAAAATAGCATAGGAAAAATAAGTAGTTATACTATGTCCATCTTCTGAAATAATATCTATAAAATTTACAGCTTGAATAATCCATACAATTAACGTGAGTGTTAATGAGCATATAAAGAAAAAAAGAATGACTTCATTAAAGAGATTATTAAATATTGTTTTTTTCATTGAATTTAAAAGTATTAACACTTATATAACATTATCACGCATAGATTGTAAAAAAAATTATGATAAAAATCATTTATTTCAAAAAAAAGATAAATCTTTAAGAAATTTTGAATATGACAGTAAAGATAAATTATAAAAACATTAGTTTTAAAAAAATCTCACATAATCTAGTTCTATTTACGGATGATAAATTTAATTTAAATCCTCTTAAAAAATATATTTCAAAGTCAGAGTATTTTTATATTAATGACTTATTAAAAACAAGTGATCTAAAAAAAAATCTACTTATTTTTGAATTAAGCTCAAAAAAAAAAATTGTTTTAGTTTCAGTCAAAAAAGATATTACTTTTTCAGATGCAGAAACTTTAGGAGCGGAATTTTATAAAATAGTAAACTATGGAAAAAATAGTCAGTACTTTATAAATTCTGATAGTTTTTCTGGTAAACTTAAAAATTTTATAGGTTATTTTCTTCATGGACTAAAATTAAAATCTTATGAATTTACTAAATATAAATCAAAAAATGAAATACGATTAATAACACTTAATGTAATTGGAAATAAGAATAAATTTCAGGCTGAACAAAAATTGAAATTTAAAGCTTTAGAAGAAGGAACTTTTTTCGCGAGAGATTTAGTTTCTGAACCTGGAAATATCTTACATCCAGATGAATATGCAAAAAGGTTAAAATATCTTAAGAAGAATGGTTTAAGGGTAAACATTTACAATGAACAAAAGTTAAAAAAATTAGGGATGAATGCTTTGCTTGGAGTTGGTCAAGGAAGTGTAAGAGGATCATATCTCGTTACAATAGAATGGAAAGGTGCAAAAAATAATTCCCAGCCATTAGCTTTTATTGGTAAAGGAGTATGTTTTGATACAGGTGGTTATTCTCTTAAGCCAGCAAAGTTTATGGAAGATATGACTTATGATATGGCAGGCTCGGCTGCGGTAGTAGGTTTAATGAAAAGTTTAGCTATAAGAAAAGCAAAAATTAATGCTGTAGGAGTTGTTGGACTTGTGGAAAATATGGTAAGTGGAAATGCTCAAAGACCTGGTGACATTGTTAAATCCTATAGTGGCAAAACTATAGAAATATTAAATACTGATGCAGAGGGCAGATTAGTTTTAGCAGATGCCATCACTTATACTGAGAAAAAATTTAAACCTAAATTCATGATTGATTTAGCAACCTTAACAGGTGCGATTATAGTTTCTTTAGGTTCAGAGTATGCAGGACTTTTTTCTAATAATGACAAATTATCGAAAGAATTAATTGATGTAGGTAATAAGGTTCAAGAAAAACTATGGAGAATGCCTTTAAGTAAAAACTTTGATAAATTGATTAATTCTAAAAATGCAGATATGCAAAATATAAATTATGTTGGAGGAGCAGGATCCACAACAGCTGCTCAGTTCTTACAAAGATTTATCTTAAATAAAACACCTTGGGCTCATCTGGATATTGCTGGAATGGCATTCTCCAAATATGGAGGTGCATTAAATTCAGGTGGAGCAACTGGTTATGGAGTAAGGCTGTTAAATCAACTTATTGAAGATTATTATGAGTAATTTAGAGAAAACATTATCAATAATAAAACCAGATGCTGTAGAAAGAAGTTTGGATAATGAAATAAAAGAAATTTTTAAAAATAAGGGTTTTCAAATAATAAAAGAAAAAAAAATTCAAATAGAAAAGTCTGAAGCAGAGAAATTCTATAAAGTTCATGAAACTAAACCATTCTATGATGATTTATGTACTTATCTATCATCTGGGCCGATTGTGGTTATGGTGCTTGAAAAAGAAAATGCAGTTTTAGATAATAGAGAGTTAATGGGTGCAACTAATCCAAAAGATGCAGCAAATGGCACTATTAGAAAAAAATATGGTATTTCTATTGATAAAAACTCTGTTCATGGCTCTGATAGTGTTGATAATGCGAAGGTAGAAATAGACTTTTTTTTTAAAGTTTAGATATTTTTAATATTGCTTTAGGATAAAGTTTGTGTTCTTCAATTAAAACCCTTTTAGCAAGTTTTTTTGGTGTATCATCCTTTTTAATTTTTATTTTCTTTTGCATTATTATTTTTCCCGAATCTAGATTTGGTGAAACAAAATGTACTGTACACCCAGTATATTTCTCCTTATTTAATAAAACTCTTTTATGTGTATTAAGACCCTTATAATTGGGAAGAAGTGATGGGTGAATATTTAATATTTTGCCTTTAAAATTTTTTATAAAATTTTTTGATAAAATTTTCATAAATCCAGCTAGACAGATTAAATCTATTCTTTTAAATTTCAAAATTTTAAGTATTTTTTTTTCATCTAAACTTTTTTTTTTAAATTTAAAAATTTTTTTTTCTATCTTAAATATTTTCGCAAATCTCAAACCTTTTGATTTTAAATTGTTAGAAATTATCAATTTAACTAGGAATGGTGACTTTTTTTTTTTTGAAAATTGAATGAGATTTTTTAAATTACTTCCTGTTCCTGAAATAAAAACTGCAGCTTTGATTTTTTTATTTCCAGTTAATATTGCCATGTAACTTTATTTTATTAAGTCCTTTTGTAACTGAACCAATAACATATGGTTTATATTCTTTTGTAAAAAACTTTTGAACTTTTTCTAGGTTTCTTGGATTAATTATTATACAAAAACCAACACCACAATTAAATGTTTTAAGCATTTCTTTATTAGAGACATTATTTTTTTTTATCCACTTAAAAATTTTAGGAGTTACTATTTTGTAGAGATCAATTTCAACACTTAGATTATTAGGAATAATTCTTTTTAAATTATCAGCTAGACCACCACCCGTTATATTCGCACATCCATTAATTAAACCCTTATCATTGAGTTTAAGAATTTCATTAACATAAATTTTTGTTGGTCTTAATAAATCTTTTTTTAATTTATTATTTCTTCTTAAGTCAATTTTTTTTTTTTTTAATATATATCTTACGAGTGAATAGCCGTTAGAATGAAGTCCACTAGAAGGTATTGCTAAAACTAAATCATTTTTTTTAATTTTATCTTTTTTTAAAATTTTTTTTCCCTCAACCAATCCAACTGCGAACCCAGCAATATCAAATTTATTTTTTTCATAAGTACCTGGCATTTCAGCGGTTTCACCGCCTACTAATTCACAATTAGAAATTTTACAACCTTTGTAGATACCTTTAATAATTGAATTTAATTTCGAAGTTGTGATTTTATTAATAGATATATAATCTAAAAATATTAAAGGTTTTGCACCTTGTACAATAAGGTCATTGACGCTCATTGCAACTAAGTCAATACCAATAGTGTCAAATTTGTTGAGTAAATTTGCTATTTCTAATTTAGTTCCAACGCCATCAGTACAAGCTACTATCTTTGGTTTCTTAAAATTTTTAGGAATATTTGTAATCGAGCCAAACCCACCAATATTAGTGAACTTTTTTTTGCCTTTATCTTTTGTATTTAATAATGATATGAATTTTACGAATTTATCAGCAGCCGCAATATTTACTCCGCTTTTTTTATAGGTTAAATTTTTTTTATTCATTAAAATTCATATATATGAAAAGTAAAATATTATTAATCAAATCAACTGTATATCCGATTATATTTACATTGACTTTACTAAAAATTTTTTTTTCCACAACTTTTTCTTATGCAGAAAACTTTGATATTAAAAATGTTGAAATTTCAAAGCAATTCAATATGAATTTTCAGAGAACAGACGTATTAGATGAAGGATTTATAATTGCTTATCGCAAGTTAATTTTAAATATTACAAAATCAAAAGATCATTTTGAATTAAAAAATTTACCTCTGATTGATATTAAAAGAATGATAGATAATTTTTCAATTAAAGAAGAAAAGTTTATTGACAATATTTATTATGTAAATTTAGATGTGTCTTTTAACAAAATAAAAATATTTTCTTTTTTAGAAAAAAAAAATATTTTTCCATCTCAACCAAAGAAAAAAAAGGTTTTATTTATTCCGGTAGTAATTGAAGAGGAGAAAAAAAATATTATTTTATTTTCAGAAAATAAATTTCATCAAAATTGGTTTGTTAATAATGACAATCAAAATCAATTGATCTATATTTTACCAACAGATGATTTAGACGATATTCAAATAATAAAATCCAAATATGAATATTTAGAAGACTATGATTTTAAAGCAATAGTTAATAAATATTTTTTAGATGAATATATAATTGCTTTAATGTATAAAAATAGCACTGATTTAAGAGTTTTATCTAAAATAAAGTTGTCTGATAAAATAGTCTTGGATAATAAAGTTTTTAAAAACTTTAATAACAAAGATGTATCAAACATTATCGAGGAATTAAAATTGCTTTACGAAGATTATTGGAAAAGAGAAAATCAAATCAATACCTCGATTAAATTACCTTTGACGATTGCAATTAATATTCTTGATGAAAAAAAAATTGAAGATTTTGAAAAAAAAATAAAAAAATTTAATTTAGTATCCTCTTTTCATGTATTTAAGTTAGATAAAATTAATGTTTATTATAAGATAGTTTTCAACGGAACTCCTCAAGCATTTATTACTGAAATGAAGAGATCGGGTTATAATTTGGATATAAAAAATAAGATTTGGGTTTTAAAATGAGTAATCTTAATCAATTAATTTTGAGTTTTAACCATGAACAAAATTTTAAAAATTTAGATTTTTACGTTTCAAAAAGTAATGTTCATGTTTTTAATCTGATAAATAATTGGCCAATGACAAAAGAAAAATTTCTTAATATTATTGGTGAAAAATTTTGTGGTAAATCGCATCTTATTAATATTTTTTTAGAAAAGAATAAAGGTCTTAAAATTAATCAAAATGAATTAAATAATGAATTTTTAAAAAAAATTAAGTTTTATAAAAATATTATTATAGAAGACATAACAACTAGTATTAACGAACAATTGTTTTATAGTTTAATAAATATTGTTGAAGCCGAAAACAAAAGTTTAATAGTAACTTCTGATGTTTCAATTGTTGAGATGAACTTCAAACTTCCTGATTTGAAGTCAAGGTCAAAAAATTTCATGCTTACGAGTATTGAAAGCCCTGACGATGATTTAATTTTTGCTTTAGTGTTAAAAAATTTATCAGATCGACAAATATATATTGATAAAAAATTAATTGATTACATAATAAAACGAATAGATAGATCTTATAGCAATATATCCGATTTCATATATACAATTGATCAATTAAGTTTAAAAAAAAAAAAATCTATTGATTTTAAGATCATTAAAGAGGCACTAGGAGATTAATTGAATAAATATAGAAGTCATAATTGTAACGCTTTAAGAAAAAAAGACGTAGGTAATGATGTTTTGTTGTCAGGCTGGATTAATAAAAAGCGTGATCATGGTAATTTACTTTTTATAGATATAAGAGACAATTATGGAATTACTCAATGTATAATTGATAAAAAAAATCCTCAATTTAACGATCTTGAAAAAATTCAATTAGAAACAGTAATAAAGATTAATGGAAATGTAATTGATAGGTCATCTGAAACGATTAATAAAGAAATTGATACTGGTGAAATAGAAGTTTCGATTAAAAGTTATGAAATTTTAGGCAAATGCAAAGAGTTACCATTGCCTGTTTTTAGTGAACAAGAATATGCTGAGGAAATAAGATTAAAATATCGTTTTTTAGACTTAAGGAGAAAAAAAATTCACGAAAATATTTTACTTAGGTCTAATGTAATTTCATTTATAAGAAATGAAATGAATAAAATGGGTTTTTTAGAATTTCAAACGCCCATCCTAACCTCGTCAAGTCCAGAGGGTGCAAGAGACTTTCTTGTACCGAGTAGATTAAATCCAGGAAAATTTTATGCTCTCCCGCAAGCTCCACAACAATTTAAACAATTAATAATGGTCTCAGGTTTTGATAAATATTTTCAAATTGCTCCGTGCTTTAGAGATGAAGATGCTAGAGCTGACCGTAGTCCTGGAGAGTTTTATCAATTAGACTTAGAGATGTCATTTGTTGAACAACAAGATGTTTTCAAAGTAGTCGAGAAATTATTATTTAACACTTTTAAAAAATTTTCTAACAAAAAAATTATAAAAGATAAATTTCCTAAAATTTCATACTCTGAGGCTCTATTGAAATATGGAAGTGATAAACCTGATTTAAGAAACCCATTAATCATTAATGACATTACTGAAATTTTTATTAGAGATGATGTATCCTTTGACTTATTTAAAAAACTTGTGAAATCTGGATCAAAAGTAAGATGTATTATTACTCATAACACAAAAAATAAACCAAGGAGTTTTTTTGACAGTATTGATAAATGGGCTAAAGAACAAGGTGCTTCAGGACTAGCCTATTTTACATTTGAGGAAGGAGTTTCAGCAAAAGGTCCAATAGGAAAATTTTTTTCTAAAGAGGCTTTAGAAGAGATAATGAAAAAAACTAAAGCAAAAATAGGCGATAGCATTTTTTTAGCATGTGAAAAAAAAACTGAAGTAGAAAAGATTACTTCTTTAGCCAGAAATAAACTCGCAGAAGATTTAAAATTGATTGATAAAAATACTTTTGCTTTTTGCTGGATAGTTGATTATCCAATGTTTGAAAAAGATGAAGCGAGCAATAAAATAAAATTCAGTCACAATCCATTTTCCATGCCCCAGGGCGATCTAAATCAAATAAATTTTGAAAAGCCATTAGATATTCTTGCATATCAATACGATATCGTCTGTAATGGTATAGAGCTTTCATCTGGAGCCATAAGAAATCATATACCTGAATTAATGTATAAACTCTTTTCGATCGCAGGATATAATAGAGAACAAGTGAATGAAAAATTTAGTGGTATGATAAATGCATTAAGTTACGGTGCACCACCTCATGGAGGCATAGCCCCAGGAATTGATAGAATTGTTATGCTCTTAGCTAATGAAAAAAATATAAGGGAAGTAACAATGTTTCCAATGAATCAAAATGCTCAAGATTTAATGATGAATGCTCCATCTAATGTAAGCGATAATCAGCTGAATGAACTAAACTTGTCTTTAAAGTTAAAAAAATGATCTATTTTTTACCTTTTAGATTAATTTTAACATCAGACAGATCTACTAAATTCTTTTTATAATTATTTCTAACAAAACCCTTACTTGTTATATCTTTAACAATTTTTAAGAAATTATTTTGTTCATCTAAGTTTTGTTCATCTAGCACAGAATTATCTGAGGATCCTATTGCAGGCGTATGGGCAAGATCCTCACGATTTTGATAAGAAATAGCTAACTCTCTAAAAATATAATCTAGAATAGATGAGGCAGTCAATATTCTATCATTACCGTGAACTTTCCCAGAAGGCTCAAACTTTGTTCCTACAAATGCACTTATAAATTCATCTAAAGGAACTCCATATTGAAGACCTAAAGAGACTGCTATAGCAAAATTATTCATCAATGCTTTAACTAGTTCTCCCTCTTTACTTGTATCTATGAAAATTTCTCCAATTTTACCGTCTTCATATTCCCCAGTATGTAAATAGACTTTATGGTCTCCAATTGTAGCTTTCTGAATGTATCCTTTCCTTCTATCTGGCATGCTAAATCTTTTGCCATTATTTTCTAAAATTGTTTTTTTTGATTTAATGATATTTTCTAAATTATTCTTTTCGTTCTTTTGACTGTTTTGAGACATTTCGACTTGACTATCGATAACTTTATTATTTTTTGGATCTAAATTTTTTGTTTTTCTATTGTCAAGCTTGACATCTAAGACCTCAAATTTTCCATCGTCTCTCTTTTCAAGATTTTTAAGCTCAGTTTCGTTTATATCATCTAAATAATGATTAACTTTAAACGTACAAGTATAATAAGTTTCGACTAAATATTTTGCCATTTGACCTCAATTTTTTAATTTTTTTTTGAAAATGAATCAAATTATTTATATACAAAATCAAATTTTAGTCTAATTTAATTTATACAATTTTGAATTGAACATTATTAATTTTATATGTTGACTTTTTTTAAAAAAATTTTCACCTGGTGGAATCAAGATACTTTTGGAACAAGAATTCAAACAATTTTTTCTGGAAAATTTATAGGTAAAGATAACTTTGGAAATAAATACTACGAAAATAAAAAAGGAAAAAGATGGGTAATATATTCTGATGAAATTGATGCATCTAAAATTCCAGTTGAATGGTACTCATGGATTCATCATACTCCAAACAACTTACAAAATAACCAAGAACCTGTTAAACATAATTGGCAAAAACCCCATCAGCCTAATTTAACTGGAACAAAAAAAGCTTATTACCCGAATAGAAATAATAATGAAATTTCAAAAAAAAAATACAAAACTTGGAAAAGTTAATTTTCTGATTTATTTTTTATTAATTTTTTTTTATTTTACTCAAAACTCAATATCATTTGATAAAGATAAGATTATCAAAAGATATACAAAAATTAAAATATTAGATAAAATTAGTTCAAAAAATATTTCTGTAAGTCTTATTAATGGAGAAAATTTTAAGTATTCTGATTTACAAATCAAAAGTATAAAATGCAAACATTCTGAATTTGATGATGATCCAGAAATTATTGCCTACGTTCAAGTGAGAGATCTAAGTAATAAAAAAAACGATGAGGTATATGTTTTTAATGGCTGGATGTTCTCATCTAGTCCTTCGATTAATCCTTTTGACCATCCCGTTTATGATATCTGGTTAACCGGGTGTGACTAAATTATTTTTTCATTATCGAGCCAACTAACGTTAAAATCAGATTTTAAAAATTTATTATGAGTAAGTAGCTTTTTATGAAGTGGTATTGTCGTCTTTATGCCCTCTATTACAAATTCGTCTAAAGATCGATTCATTCTCTGAATTGCCTCAATTCTATTTCTACCATGACAAATAAGTTTACAAACCATACTATCATAATAAGGGGTTACCTTAAGTCCTTGAAATATTGCTCCGTCTACCCTTGTTCTAAATCCAGAAGGCTGATGACACATCCCAATTGTCCCTGGCGAGGGTTGAAAATTTTTACTTGGATCTTCTGCGTTTATTCTACATTCTATTGCATGGCCTCTAGGATTAATATCACTTTGTTTAAGCGCGGTTTCACCAGAGAATGCAATCCATATTTGTTCTTTGATAATATCTATACCTGTAACCATTTCTGTTACAGGATGTTCAACTTGAACTCTTGTGTTCATTTCTAAAAAGTAAAACTTTCCATCTTCATAAATAAATTCAACTGTACCTGCGCCTTCATAACCTATTTTACTCACCATATTTACTGTCTTTTCAAAAAGATCTTTTCTTATCTCATCATTCAAAACTGGACTTGGTGTTTCCTCAATCAATTTTTGGTGTCTTCTTTGGACTGAACAATCTCTTTCATGCAAATGCACTGTACCATTTTTTCCAGATAAAATTTGCACCTCAATATGTCTTGGGTTTTGAAAAAATTTTTCTATGTAAACTTGATCGTTACCAAAATATTTTTTTGCCTCTGATTTTGCTGTTGAAAAAAGAGTTTCAAATTCTTCCTCTTTATTTACAATCTTCATGCCCTTTCCACCACCGCCACCAGCTGCTTTAATTAAAACAGGAAACCCAACTTTTTTGCATAGTTTTTTTGCTTCAGTGATATCATTAATGCCACCCTCAGACCCCTCAATTATTGGTAACCCATTTTCTTTTGCTATTTTTTTTGCTTGAATTTTGTCACCCATCATTTCTATATGTTTTGAGGATGCGCCAATAAATTTAATTTTATTTTCTTCTAAAATTTTAGCAAAATTTGCATTTTCAGATAAAAATCCATATCCTGGATGAACCGCCTCTGCATTCGTTAACTCAACAGCTGATAATAAGGCTGGAATGTTTAAATAACTATTTGCAGGTTGATGAGAGCCTATACAGACACTTTCATCTGCTAATTTTACATGCATACTTTGCCTGTCTACATCTGAATGAACAGCTACTGTAGAAATTCCCCATTCTTTACAAGCCCTGATTATTCTTACCGCAATCTCACCACGGTTAGCGATTAAGATTTTTTTAAACATTATTCTAAGATGACTATTGTTTGCCCAAATTCAACTGGTTGACCATCCTCAACGCAGACTTCTTTAACAATTCCATCTGTAGATGAAGGAACATGATTCATTGTTTTCATCGCCTCTACAATCATAACAGTATCACCTTTTTTTATCTTTTTTCCAACCTCAACAAATTTTTTTGCCCCAGGCTCAGGAGCATGATAAGCGGTTCCTATAATTGGTGAGGTTATTTTAATCCCATGTTTATCTTGAGTGTTACTTTCCTTATCTTTTAAAATTTGATCTATGTGTGTATTCGACGATGGAGATTGATTGCTTATTTGAATATTATTTTTTGAGACTTTTATTTTCGTATCCTTATCAGTATATTCTAGTTCTGTTAGATTAAATTCATCAAGATAACCACTCAATTCCTTAATAATTTTTTTATTTATTTTCATTATTTAAAAGTTTTTGCATTGAAATTATGGCTAAAATATAACCATCACTACCCAAACCAAAAATTCCTCCTGTTACAATATCGCTAATAAGAGACTTGTGTCTAAATTCCTCTCTTTTATAAATATTGGAGATATGAAGCTCTATAATTGGTTTTTTAAATATACTTAAGGCATCCCTAATTGCAATCGAAGTGTGGGTAAAAGCTGCTGCATTTATAATTATGCCATCAAATTTTTTAATTGAATTCTGAATTGTATTCACTATTTCACCTTCAATATTAGATTGAGCAAATTCTGCTATTAAGCCCAATTTTTTAGATTCATTTATACAGTTTTGTTTTAATTCCGTATAAGTTATTGTCCCATATTGAGATTGTTCTCTTTCACCTAATAGATTAAGATTTGGACCATTAATAATAATAATTTTATTATTCATTTAACTCTTATATACGATGAAAAAAATAAAAAAAATAAAAATTAAATTAAATGGAAAAGAGAAGCAAATAACCAAGGACACTAAAATTGGTAAGCTAATAAATGATCTAAGGATACCAATTAAAAAGGTAGCCATAGAATTAAATCAAGAAATTTTAGATAAAAAAAAGCTGGATAAAATAAAACTCAAAAAAAATGATAAAGTTGAAATTGTGCATTTTATTGGAGGTGGCTAAAAATTATGAAAGATCAATTTATAATTGCTAAGAAAAAATTTAAATCCAGATTAATTATTGGTACTGGAAAGTATAAGAATATGAATGAGTGTGCTAAAGCTGTTAAACTATCTGGAGCTGATATTGTAACTGTCGCCGTGAGAAGAGTTAATATTTCCGATACAAAAAAACCCCTACTCATGGACTACATTAATCCAAAAAAAATTACTTATTTACCTAATACAGCAGGATGTTTTAACTCAGATGAAGCGCTCAGAACATTAAGACTTGCAAGAGAGATTGGAGGATGGAAATTGGTTAAGTTAGAGGTTCTTGGTGATAAAAGAAATCTATTTCCTGAAATGATCGAGACACTTAAATCTACTGAGATTTTAGCAAAAGAGGGCTTTAAAGTTATGGTTTATTGTAACGATGATCCTTTGATGGCAAAGAGATTAGAGAATGTGGGTGCGTCTGCAATTATGCCATTAGCAGCACCGATAGGATCAGGCTTAGGTATTTTAAACACTGTAAATATTAAGATTATAAGAGCACAAACTAAATTACCTTTAGTAATAGATGCAGGTTTAGGACAAGCGTCAGATGCAACAATTGCAATGGAATTGGGCTGTGATGGTGTACTAGTGAATACTGCAATCGCTAAAGCAAAAAAACCATTTAATATGGCTTTGGCTTTTAAAAATGCTGTACTAGCAGGAAGACAGTCTTATCTTTCAGGTAGAATTGAAAAAAATTTAATGGGAAAACCATCTTCACCAATTAAAGGTGTTATTTAGCTTTTTTAAAAAATTTTTTCTTTTTAAATGATTTTTTTTTAAATTTTTTATCTTTGAATTCAATTATATTTCCACTTTTTTTTTGTTGATTAAGATTTTTTAATTTTTCATAGTGCTCAACTAATTCTAAAGTCTTTTTCGATTTATTTTTTAAATCAATAATATATTCAGGTATGATAAGTGTATTTTCGCTTATGATATCTATTTTAATTTTATTCTTTTTCTCAAAATAAGTTAAATCTTCAATAAAATTTTCTTTTAAAAAATTTGAAATTTTTTCACAAACTTTTAATTCTACAAATTTAGCTTTATTGAGAACAGCTTTAATTTCTACAATCTTCAAAATTTTTAGGGCAAAAGATTCATCAGTTAAAGAGATTTTCCATTTAATCGCACTTTCTCTCAATCTTTGTCTTGACATCTCTAGCAACCCGAAATTACTTATTCTACCAATTTGAATTCTTGCTCTATCTAATCTACATTTTTCTTTTAGTTTTCTTTCCACCAATTTTCTATTTCCATAATTAAGCATGTCTATAAAATCAATTATGATCAAACCAGATAGATCCCTAATTTTTATTTGTCTAGCTATCTCTTCAGCTGCTTCAAGATTTGTGTCAAGCGCTGTGCTTTCTATATTCTTTTGCTTGATAGAACTTCCAGAATTGATGTCAATTGAAATCAAAGCTTCAGTGGGATTTATTACGAGATAACCACCAGAGTTTAATTTTATCTCTGACTCAAATATTTGATTTAATTTTTGTTCAATATTTTCGTTTATAAAAAGTGGTATTTTACCTCTATACTTTTTTACTTTTTTAACATGTGATGGAATTAACATTTTCATGAATGATTGAGCTTTTTTGTAACCCTCATTTCCTTCGACTATTATATTTTTTGTATTTTCGTCGTACATATCTCTTAAAGTTCTTTTGATAATTTCACTTTCTTGGTGGATAAGTGATGGCGCTATAGAGTTTATGGCCACATTTTTAATCTGGTTCCAAGTACTTTTCAAAGTTTCAAGATCGTGATTAATATCATTTTTTGTTTTGTTACTTCCAGCGGTTCTAACTATAAGCCCCATTTCTTTGGGAATTTCAATTTCATTCAATATAGTTCTTATTTTTTTTCTTTCTGCGGGGTTGAATATTTTTCTAGATATACCCCCACCTTTTGGTGTATTAGGCATTAGCACTATATACTTCCCTGCAATTGAGATAAAAGTACTAAGCGCAGCACCTTTTTGACCCCGCTCATCTTTTATTACTTGTACTAGAATTACTTGATTAGGTTTTATTACTTCTTGAATTTTATATCTTTTAAACTTATGTTTGATTTCAACCCTATTTTCTAAGTTTTTTTCTTGATCATCTTTTAAGCTGTCTTTGTTGACTTCTTCAATTTTCTCGAGTGGTTCTACTGGATCGTTAGCTTCAAGTTTACCATCTGCTAAATTTTCATTATCAATTGCTTCTACTTTTTTTGATAACTCTTCTCTAATTTTTTCTTCTTCAATTTTAATTTTTTCTAAATCACTTTGAGGTATTTGGTAATAATCTGACTGAATATCATTAAAGGATAAAAAGCCATGTCTTTCTCTCCCGAAGTCTACAAAGGCTGCTTGGAGTGAAGGTTCAATTCTACTGACTTTTCCTAAATAGATATTATTTTTAATTAAATTGTTCTTTAAACCTTCATATTCGTAATCTTCAATATGATCACCTGATTTAAGAACAACCCTAGTTTCGTTTGGATGCGATGCATCAATGTATAAATTTTTTTCCATAAAATTTGAGATAATTTTTTTGTTAATTTAAATTGCATAAAATTTTGTGTTTTAAAGCCTTATATTTAACAAATTCCTTTATATAATGGAAACAAAATGAGTAAGTTTTTTAAAAATTTAATTGTGGTAATTAGTTGTTTTATACTACTTTCAGGAGCACTGATTCTAAGTATTTTATGGAGTTTTTCCAATAAAATTCCCGATTATAAATTTTTAAAAAATTATAAGCCTCCAGTTTCAAGTAAAGTTTATTCTGGAGACGGAACTTTAGTTGCAGATTTTTCTAGGGAAAAAAGAATTTTTGTTCCTTACGAATCTATACCATTAAACGTTGTAAATTCTTTCTTATCAGCAGAGGACAAAAATTTTTTTACACACCCGGGAGTTGATGCCAAAGGAGTTTTGAGAGCAATAATTAATAATATATCAAATATTATTAAATCAAGAAGGTTAGAAGGGGCCTCTACTATTACTCAACAAGTGGCTAAAAATTTTTTACTAACAAATGAAGTTAGTATTAACAGAAAAATTAAAGAGGCTATTCTAGCTTTTAGGATTGAAAGAGCCTTAACAAAAGAAAGAATTTTAGAATTATATTTAAATCAAATATATTTAGGTGGAGGAGCTTACGGAGTAGCTGCTGCAAGCTTGGAATATTTTGACAAATCAATCAAAGATTTGAATTATGAAGAGTCTGCATTGTTAGCTGCTCTTCCCAAAGCACCTAGCAGATACAACCCTTATAAAAATATTGAATTGGCAAAGTTTAGAAGGGATTTAGTTCTAAATAATTTATTAGAAAATGGATATATTGATAATCATGATTATGAAAAATTAATCAATAAAAGAATATTTTTAAGAAAAAAAGAGAAAGTTTTTTTAGAGGATGCACAATATTTTATAGAGGATGTAAGAAAAAAAATTATAGAAGATCTAACTTATGACAAAGTTTACAAACAAGGATTTAATATAAATACTCCGATAGACTTAAAATTACAGAAGATTGCCACTAATTCTTTGAGAGAAGGACTTCTATCATATGACAGAAGAAAAGGGTGGCGAGGTCCTTTAACTAATCTAAAAAGATATAAAAAAAATTGGTCAAAAGACTTGTTAAATTACAAATTAGAAAAATCAATCAACTGGAAGTTAGCTATTGTAAAAAAGATTGATAAATTTTCAACCTCTATTGAGACTGAAGATAATGAAAAAGGAATAATCAAATATAATGATATTACTTGGACTAAAAAAGAATTTAGCGAAATTTTTGAAACTGGAGATGTAATCTATGTAAAAAAAATTGATGGAAGGTTTTTTTCTTTAAAACAATTACCAAAAATAAATGGAGCGATAGTTGTGATGGATCCTTATACTGGAAGAGTATTAGCAATGAGTGGAGGCTTTAGTTTTAAAAATAGTGAATTTAATAGAGCAACTCAAGCATTAAGGCAACCAGGCTCTGCTTTTAAACCTTTTGTTTATGCCTTAGCATTAGAAAATAACTACTCTCCATCAACTTTAATATTAGATGCTCCATTAGTTTTAGATCAAGGAGAAGATCTTAAGCAGTGGAAGCCCGAAAACTATGGAAAAAAATTTTATGGACCATCAACCCTGAGAACAGGTCTTGAAAAATCCAGAAATCTGATGACAGTTAGAATTGCTCAAAACCTTGGATTGAAAAAGTTAGTAAACTTTTCAGAACAGTTGGGGATTTATGATAACCCTGATGAACTTTTATCAATATCATTAGGATCAGCAGAGACAACTTTAATAAAATTAACATCAGCTTATTCAGCTTTTGTTAATGGTGGTAAATTAGTGAGCCCTATTTTAATTGATAGAATTCAAGACAGTGAAGGTAATACAATATTGAATAATGAAATTAGAAAATGCAAAAATTGTGATCAAATATCCTACTCTAGTGATAATTATCCAGAAATAACTGATAGTTATAAACAAATTTTCTCTTCGCAGACAGCATATCAAATGACCTCGATTTTGGAGGGTGTTATATTAAGGGGTACTGGAAAAAAACTAAAAGATTTAAATTTAAATATTGGTGGTAAAACTGGAACTACAAATAAAAATACAGATACATGGTTTATTGGGTTTACTTCTAATCTTGTAATAGGTGTCTATGCTGGCTCAGATAATCCTGAACCTTTGGGTAAGTATGAAACTGGTGCTAAAACCGCATTACCAATTTTTAGAAATTTTGTTGAGAAAACCACATTAAAATCAGAATCAAGACCATTTAAAGTTCCAGATGGAATAATAATGATGGTTGTAGATCCAGAAACAGGACAAAGAGTAAAATTTTCGACAAAAAATACTATTATCGAAAATTTTAAAAAAAAAGATATTGCTAATAATGAAGTTTCAAATACTAATATAAAAATGAAAGACTCAAATAATATATTCAAATTTTATTAATGGACAACTCATTAGCAAATTATTTAGAAGAAGTTCAAAGAATTAATTTAAGAGTTAAGGAGTTTCTTTGAAAAAAAAAGTATTTTTAAAAAATTAAAAGCCTTAAATGAAAAAATGCTAGAAGCTAATTTCTGGCAAGATAAGTCCAAATCCAAAAAAATCTTAAAAGAAAAAAAGTTATTTGAGGATCTAACAAATTCATACAAAAATTCAGAAAAAAACTTAGCAGATTTCAAAGAGTTGTATAAATTAGCAACAGATGAAAGTAACAACGACATGTTAATTGAATTAACAGATAATATAAAACAATTAAAAAAGGACATAAAAAAAACAGAGATAAAATGTTTTTTATCTAATGATGCCGATATTCTTGATTGTTATATTGAAATTCATGCAGGAGCCGGTGGAACTGAAAGTCAAGATTGGGCCAGTATGCTTAGAAAAATGTATCTTAAATGGGCAGAAAGTAAAAAATTTAAATATGATTTAATAAGTGAGCACAAAGGAGAAGAGGCTGGAATTAAATCCTCAACAATCAAAATTGAAGGGGATTACACTTTTGGCTGGTTAAAAAAAGAGTCTGGTATTCATAGATTAGTCAGGATTTCTCCTTTTGACTCAGGTGCAAGAAGGCATACAAGCTTTGCGAGTGTTTGGGTTTATCCTGTAGTTGACGAAAACATTAAAGTTGAGATTTTGGATAAAGATTTAAGAATTGATACATATAGATCAAGCGGGGCAGGAGGACAGCATGTAAATACAACAGATAGCGCAGTGAGAATAACTCATTTGCCATCTAAAATTGTTGTACAATGTCAAAACGAAAGATCTCAACATAAGAATAAAGAAACATGTCTTAATATGCTCAGAGCAAGACTTTATGATTATGAAATGAAAAAAAAAGAGGAAGAAAGTGAGACATTACAATCTTCGAAGTCTGAAATAGGATGGGGGCACCAAATTAGATCATATGTATTACAACCTTATCAATTAGTGAAAGATAATAGAACAAATTTTGAAAGCACAAACCCAAAAAAAATTCTAGATGGTGAAATAGACGAATTTTTAGAAAAATCTTTGTATCAAATTTAATGACGAAATTTATTTTAAAATTATTTGCATTAATATTTCTTTTAATTTTAATTTTTGTTGGATATTTCAGTTTAGTTGGTTTTGAAACTAAAAGTTTTAATAATCAGATTAAAGAAAATTTAAAAAAAATTGACACAGAACTTGACGTTAAATTAAATGATGTAAAAATTATTTTAGACTTATTTAACTTAAAGATAAACACAAAGACACTAGGCCCAATTATTTTATATAACAACAAATCAATTGACTTAGAATTTATTAAGTCTGAAATATCTTTATTAAATTTATTAACTAACAAATTCAAATTATCAAATTTATTTGTCTCAACAAAGTCTATTAAGCTTAAAGAAGTAATTAGATTTTACAGGTCTATAAATAAAAATAATAAAACTGAACTTTTTATATTAGAAAATTTTATAAACAAAGGTTATCTAATAGCAGATATTGTTATAAATTTTGACGATCAGGGTAAATTAAAGGACAACTTTAAAATAAACGGTTTGGTTAGAGATGGTTCATTAAATATATTAAATAAACAAAAAATTGAAAAGATTAATTTTATTTTTGAATCAGAAAATAAAAAGTTAAATTTAAATGATATTAGATGGTCATATTCAAATATAAATTTTACTTCAGAAAAGGTTGAAATTGAGAATAAAAATAATTTTACTGAGATAAAAGGAAAAATAAATAGTAATAAAGTTAGTTTATCAGAAGAGTTTTTAAAAAATTCTTGGGATCCATTTTCAAAATTAAACTTTAAAAATTTAAAGTTTTCATCTGAAAATAAATTTTTGATTAAAATAAATAATAAATTCAAGGTTTCAGATTATGAGATTAAATCTTCATTTGATATTGACGAATTATTAATAAATTATGATATAAACTTAAAAGAAATTTTTCCTAACCTAAAATCGGAAATTAGTCTTAAAGATCATCAAACTGAGATAACTTTTAAAGGGAATAATTTTTCTTTAGAGGGCAATGGTAAACTTTTAATCCAAAAAAATTTTGATAAGGCTTATTATAAAATTGAAAAAAAAGGTGATGAATATCTATTTGATACTAATTTAGAATTTATGAAAAATCCCATTAATCTTAATTTTTTAAATTATAAATCGGATGATAATTCTACAGTAATTTTAAAATTAGATGGTAAATTCGATAAAAATAAAACTTTAAATTTAGAAAATATTAGATTTGAAAATAATTCTGATTTAATTGTTTTAAGAAATTTTGAATTAACTAATGATCTCAAGATTTCAGGATTAAAGTCTGTATTATTTAATTATACTGACACACAAAATAAAAAAAATAATTTTCAAATCAAACAAGATGGAGAAAAATTTATTATTTCTGGTAAGATTTTCAATGCAAGTAAACTAATAGAAGACTTAATTTTTGAAGATACCAAAAATAATAATATTTTTGAAAAAAACTTTTCTTTTCAAATAGATTTAGATGAAGTTTATTTACATGATGAATATGCCGTCTATGGCCTTATAGGTAATTTAAATTTAGTTAATAATGAAATAATAAATGTAAAAATGAATGCTAATTTTGATGATAATGAAAGAGTCTACTTTACTTTAATTAATAAAAACAATCAAAAAGTCACGACTTTTTACTCAGATCAAGCAAAGCCTTTTGTTAAAAAGTTTAATTTTATTAAAGGTTTTGAGAAAGGATCATTAGACTTTTATTCAGTTAAATCTGAAGATATTACAAATTCAAAATTAAAGATTTATGATTTTAATTTAAAAGAACTCCCAGCTTTGACTAAAATTTTAACTTTAGCCTCCCTACAGGGTATAGCTGACATACTATCGGGAGAGGGTATTGGGTTTTCTGAGTTTGAGATGAATTTTCAAAATAAAGATAAACTTATGACGATTGATGAAATTTACGCTATAGGACCAGCAATTTCAATTTTAATGGAAGGGTATATTGAAAAAAACAAATTAGTAAGTCTTAAAGGAACCTTAGTTCCAGCCACAACAATTAACAAAGTAATTGGTTCAATACCAATCCTTGGAAATATTCTTGTAGGAAAAAAAACTGGAGAAGGAGTTTTTGGTGTAAGTTTTAAAATTAAAGGACCACCAAAAAAACTAGAAACTACAGTAAATCCAATTAAAACTTTAACTCCTCGATTTATAACAAGAACTTTAGAAAAAATTAAAAAGAATTAAATTAACTCGATTTTAATATGTCTTTTTTTTCCAATTGAAAGTTTAAGGTAATTTTTATTAAAAAAACTTTTGTCAATAATTGTTTTATCATTAATAATAATTTCATTGTTAATTTTGATTGCTTTGCCACTAATTAATCTTCTTATCTCACTTTTAGAACTTTCAAATTTTGAGATAACAACTAAATCTATGACATTTAATTTATCTTTTAACGAGGATTTATCTATCTTAATTGATGGTAGATTTGAACCTGTAGAATTATCTGAAAAGGTTTCTTTAGCGATTTTTTCTGAATTTTCCGCCTCCTTTTTACCATGGAGCATCTCAGTTGCTTTATTTGCTAATAAAACTTTTAAATTATTTACATTAACATCTTTCAAATTTTGAATATTTTCTATTTTTTCATCAGTAAAAAATTTTAAAAATTTAATAACATCTTTATCATCTGTATTTCTCCAAAATTGCCAATAGTTGTATGGAGATAATAATTTTTTATCTAACCATATTGCACCATCTGCAGTTTTGCCCATTTTTGCACCCGAGGCCAATGTTATTAAAGGAGTTGTTAACCCAAAAACTTGATTATCAGAATATCTTTTTATCAACTCAACTCCATTAACAATATTTCCCCACTGATCTGAACCTCCAATTTGTAAAATACAATTCTCTTTTTTATTTAATTCCAAAAAATCGTAAGCTTGTAAAATCATATAATTAAATTCCATATAACTTAGCGATTGTTCTCTATCTAGTCTATTTTTAACACTTTCAAATGTGAGCATCTTATTAATTGTAAAATGTTTTCCTATATTTCTTAAAAAAGAAATATAATTTAAATTTTTAAGCCATTTGTAATTATTTACAAAAATAGGTCTTGTTTTTTTATCTGACGTGTCTAAATAATTCTTTAAAATCTTTTCTATATTTTTTGCATTTTTTTCTATTTCATTCTCTGATAAAATTTTTCTCGTTTTATCTTTACCTGATGGATCACCAATTCTTGTTGTTCCACCACCTAATAAAACTATTGGCTGATGCCCATGATGTTGCAATAATCTTAAACACATAATTTGAAGAAGACTTCCAACGTGAAGACTTTGCGCAGTACAATCAAATCCAATATATGCTTTAATTTTTTTTTTATCTAATAATTCAGTTAAATCTTTTTCATTTGTACATTGATAGAAATAGCCTCTATCTTTAAATTCTTTTAAAAATTTATTCATGAGCTTATAGTTCTACAATATACAATATTTAATAAAAAAAAATAAGAATGGGTAAAATTTATACATCAATGGGTCTTATGAGCGGCACATCTTTAGATGGAATAGATGTATCTATAATTAAATCTGATGGTAACAAAGAGTATTCAACAGAATTAGATAGATATTTTGAATATGATAAAGAATTGGTTCAAAAATTGTTAGAGATAAGGGATAAAATTTCAAATTTAGAGGATCTAGGTAGATATTTTGAGCAGATTAAGGATATAGAAAGAGAGGTAACATTATTCCATTTTAAAGCAGTAAATGAGACTATAGAAAAATTTAATTCAAATATAGATTTAATAGGATTTCATGGTCAAACAATATTTCATGATTCTAAAAAAAAAATTTCTAAACAGCTAGGTGATGGAAAGTTATTATCGCAATTAACTAAAAAAAAGGTAGTATACAATTTTAGACAAAACGATTTAAAAAATGGAGGTCAAGGCGCGCCTCTTGCACCGATTTTTCATAACGCTTTAGCAAATAAAGTAAATAAAAAATTTAATTTAGAGTTTCCAATATTTATTTTAAATATTGGGGGGATTGCAAATATAACATCAACAGTTGATTGGAAAAATTTGTGGCAATCTGAAAAAATTTATGCCTGTGACATAGGTCCAGGTAACTGCCTGATAGATGCATGGATTAGAAAAAATTCAAAAAATCAATATGATAATTTAGGCTCCTTAGCTAGATCTGGCAAGATTGACAAACTAATTTTGAATCAAGCCTTAGAAAATTTTAATAATAATTCTCTGTATGATAAATCTTTGGATATTAAAGATTTTGATATTTATTTTTTAAAAGGTCTTTCTTTAGAAAATGGTGCTGCCACCATTACAGATTTTACTGCCAAACTTATTTCTGATGGTATGAATTATATCCTTGGAAAAAATAAATCCTCTAATAATCGATGGTTAGTTTGTGGAGGTGGAAGAAAAAATAAATATTTACTTGAATGTATTAAAAATAATTTTGATAAGATAATTATTGATCCGATAGATAAATATGAAATTAATGGTGATTATATTGAGTCACAGGCTTTTGCTTTTCTAGCTATTAGGTCTGTAGAAGGATTACCTATTTCTTTTCCAAGCACAACAAGATGTAACAGATCAATAACCGGAGGTATTATAACTGAAAATTTTTAATAAAGAGCAATTTCCTTTTTGATATATTTATTAAGTTCCTTTACTAAAGAGTTTTCATTTTTTGAAAAAAAATGATTAGCTTCTTGAACTGATTGAAATTCAACTTTAATCCCTTTTTGGGAACTTAATCTTTTATTTAATTCATTGATATATTCAACTGGTACTAACTCATCCTTTTTACCATAGATCATTAATCCTGAAGTTGGACAAGGAGATAAAAAGGAAAAATCATATACATTTGGTTGAGGAGAGATAGCGATAAATCTGTTTATTTCTGGTCGTCTCATTAAAAGCTGCATTGCAATTAAGGATCCGAAAGAAAAACCAGATACCCAACATTGAGAGTTGTCAAAATTTTCCCTTTCTAACCAATCAAGTGCAGCAGCAGCATCAGCAAGTTCGCCTTGTCCATTATCAAATTCTCCATCACTTTTTCCAACCCCTCTAAAATTTACTCTACAAACTGAAAAATCGTTTTCTACAAATGTTTGAAAAGTCTCAACAACCACTTTGTTGTTCATAGTCCCACCATATTGAGGATGCGGTTGTAAAACTAAAGCTATCGGTGATGTTGGTTTTTTACTCTTAAAATATTTTGCTTCAAGTCTTCCTGCTGGCCCAGGTATGAATATTTCTAAAATTTTATTATCCATAATTGTTACTGATTATCATTCTCAAAAAAAAAAAGGTTTATCATAAGTGGGTGACAAAATGTTAGTCTTTTTTTAAATATGATACTTGACTATTTTAGTCGGGTTTATATATACCCAGTAAAATTAACAATTATGAAACTAACATCCAAAGGCAGATACGCGGTAATGGCTTTAGTTGATCTGGCGAGGTTTGACAGTATAAACCCAGTTTCTCTAAGAGACATATCACTAAGACAAGGAATCTCTCTTGATTACCTAGAACAAATTTTTTCGAAACTTAGAAAAAAAGAAATTGTTCTAAGTGTTAGAGGTACACAAGGTGGTTACATTTTGAATAAAAAAGCTAAAGAAATTAAACTTACGAATATTTTTGATGCTGTTGATGAAAAAGTAAAAACTGTTCAGTGCAAAAAAGAGTCTAAAAAAAGTTGTAATGGCAGATCTACAAAATGTTTAACTCATAATTTATGGGATGAGCTTGAAAACCACATTAATGATTTTTTTGAAAAAAAGAGTTTAGAAGATCTTGTTAAAGAAAATATTGAAAGAAGAATTTAAAGATGGACACAAGAGAAAAAGATATAGAAAATTTAAAAGATTATAAGTACGGCTTTACTACTGATATTGAAAATATAAAATCTCCAAAAGGCCTTAATGAGGATGTGATAAAGTTTATTTCTAATATTAAAAAGGAACCACGATGGATGTTAGAGTTTAGATTAAAAGCTTATAAGCGATTAAAACTTTTAAAAGAGCCAAATTGGCAAAAGCCAAAGTATCCTAAAATTGATTATCAAGATTTATATTATTATTCAGCACCAAAAAGCATGACAGATAAGCCTAAAAGTTTAGATGAGCTTGACCCTAAACTTTTAGAAACATATAAAAAACTTGGAATTCCATTACAAGAGCAAGCAAGATTAAATGGAATTGCTGTTGATGCAGTATTTGACTCTGTTTCAGTAGCAACTACTTTTAAAGGTGAATTAACAAAACATGGTATAATTTTTTGTTCAATGTCAGAAGCAATTCAAAAACATCCTGACCTTGTAAAAAAATATTTAGGTACAGTAATACCAGTTACAGATCATTTCTTTGCTACATTAAACTCTGCTGTATTTACAGATGGATCATTTGTTTATATTCCCAAAGGCATTAAGTGCCCTATGGAACTATCGACATATTTCAGAATTAATGCGTCAGAGACGGGTCAATTTGAAAGAACATTGATTATTGCTGATAAGGGAAGTTATGTGAGTTACCTAGAGGGATGTACAGCTCCAATGAGAGATGAAAATCAATTACACGCCGCGAATGTAGAATTGATTGCTTTGGACGATGCAGAAATAAAATATTCAACTGTGCAAAATTGGTACCCAGGTGATGAAAATGGCAAAGGAGGAATTTATAATTTTGTAACTAAAAGAGGATTATGTCAGGGAAAGAATTCTAAGATTTCTTGGACTCAAGTTGAAACAGGCTCAGCTATAACTTGGAAATATCCAAGCTGTATATTAAAAGGTGATAATTCAATTGGTGAATTTTACTCTATAGCAATTACCAACAATCATCAAAAAGCAGACACCGGAACAAAAATGATTCATTTAGGAAAAAATACTAAAAGTAAAATTATTTCAAAAGGTATAAGCGCTGGATTTTCTGATATGACTTATAGGGGATTAGATATTAATAGGAAAGCTAAAAATTCTAGTAATTACACACAATGTGATTCTTTATTAATGGGAAATAAATGTGGTGCACATACCGTACCTTATATAAAAAATAAAAATTTTGACTCTAATATTGCACATGAAGCTACAACATCTAAGATTAGTGAAGAACAATTACATTATTGCCAACAAAGAGGACTTAATTCTGAGGAAGCTGTAGGACTAATTGTTAATGGTTTTTTTGTAAGGAAGTATTACAACAATTACCAATGGAGTTTGCAGTTGAAGCCCAAAAACTTGTAGGTATCAGTTTAGAGGGGAGTGTTGGTTAATGCTTAAAATTAGCAATTTAAATGCAAATGTTGAAAATAAATCAATATTGAAGGGGTTTTCTTTGAATATTAATCCAGGTGAAGTTCACGCAATTATGGGTCCAAATGGGTCAGGAAAAAGCACATTATCAAATATTCTGTCAGGAAAAAAAGGGTACGAGGTGTCAGGTGAAATCTTATTTGAGAATAAAAATTTATTTGATCTCGAGACAGAGGAAAGAGCACATAAAGGAATATTTTTAGCTTTTCAATATCCTTTAGAAATTCCAGGAGTAAACACAAATATATTCTTAAAAACAGCATTAAACGCAATCAAAAAAGCACGTGGAGAAAAAGAATTAGATGCAATTGAATTTTTAAAGCTAGTTAAACAAAAAGCTAAAGAATTAAAATTTGATGAAGAAAAACTTAATAGACAATTAAATGTTGGTTTTTCTGGAGGAGAAAAAAAGAAAAATGAAATTTTACAAATGTCTATGTTAGCTCCAAAATTATCAATTTTAGATGAAACAGACTCAGGTTTAGACATTGATGCTTTAAAAATAGTAGCTGATGGAGTTAATACTTTAAGAAATAAGAGTAATTCTTTTTTAATAATTACACACTATCAAAGATTACTAGATTATATAAAGCCTGATTTTGTTCATGTTTTAATGAATGGAAAAATAATTAGATCTGGTGGTCCAGAATTAGCAATAGAGCTAGAAAAAAAAGGTTATGAAAGTTTTAATTAGATGAATGAACAACTTCAATTAGATTTTGATAAAATAATTAAAACTTTAAAAATTTCAGAAAAAGAAATTCAATTAAAAAAAAGTTTTTTGAAGAAGTTTATTAACAACGGTTTTCCAAATAAAAAGCAAGAAGATTGGAAGTTTTTAGATATTAGTCAAATCATTAAAAAAAATATTGGAGATTTAAGTTTTTTTTAACGACTATTCATTACCTAATGAAATTGATCAGTCTATTTTTGTTAGTGGTTTAGAACATAACAAAATTATTTTTATAAATGGTAGAATTGAAAAAATTGATTTTAATTATGAAGATCAAAATCAAATTGAAATAAATGAAGAAATTGGGAAAAATATCACATTTGACTATAAAAATTCTTTAATTGATTTAAATAATGCATTTACTAACAAAGTTTTTAAAATCATACTTAAGAAAAATTATTCTATAAAAAAACCTTTAATTATCTACCACCTGACTAATTATAAGATTAAGTCAAAAAATATAAATTTAAGCTTAAATTTTGAATTAGAGGAAAATAGTTCCCTAAGACTAATTGATTATTTTAGCGATAGTACAAACAAAAATTTTGTGAATATTTTGTACAATTTTAATTTAAAAAAAAACTCAATACTAAAAAATTATAAACTTGATAAGTTTAGAAATAATAATTTAAAGTACTCTTTTAATAATATTGAACAAGACGATAATAGTATTTCAGAAACATTTATATTATCTGCTGGATCTGACTATTTTAAAAATGAAGTTAATTGTAACTTAAATGGTGAATATTCATCGGCTTTTATAAATGGGATTTTTTCATTGAAGGAAAATCAACAACATGAAATTAGATCTACCATTAATCATTTGGTTGAGAAAACTAAAAGTTATCAACTTATCAAAAGTGTACTTGGAAAAAATTCAAAATCTGCATACCAAGGAAGAATATTTGTAAACTCAATAGCTCAAAAAACAGACGGTTATCAATTAAGTAAAGCAATATTACTAGATGAAACATCGGAGTTTAATGCAAAACCGGAGTTAGAAATTTATGCCGATGATGTAAAATGTTCTCACGGATCAGCATCTGGAAGTTTGAATGAAAATTCAATTTTTTATTTAATGTCTCGAGGTTTAAGCTATCAACAGTCTAAAAAACTTTTAATTAATGGATTTTTACTTGATGTCGTTGAAAAGATCACAGATCCAGAAATTAAAAATTTAGTTAAAAATATTATCGGATTAAAAGCATGAATATAAATAATATAAAAAAAGAATTTCCAATTTTTGATGAAAAAATTCAAAATAATGATTTGGTTTATTTGGACAGTGCTAATTCATCTCAAAAACCCAAGGTTGTTCTAGATAGAATCAATGATTTTTACTCTAAACAATTTTCAAATGTAGGTAGAAGTATTCATTATTTGGCAGTTGCAGCCACTAATTTATATGAAAACACAAGGTCTTCAGTTCAAAAGTATATAAATGCGAAAGATAAAAATGAAATCGTATTTACTAAAGGTGCTACTGAAGCTCTAAATTTAGTTGCAAATACTCTAGGTCAAGCAATCTTAGAGCCAAATGATGAAATTTTAATTACTGAATTAGAACATCATTCAAACTATGTTCCATGGCATTTTTTAAGAAAATCTAAAAATATCAAAATAAAGTTTGCAGAGGTAAATGAAGATGGAGACATACCGATTGAAAATATAGAGAAAGAAATTACGAATAAAACTAAAGTAATAGCAATAACTCATTTATCAAATGTTACTGGTGCAGTTTTACCAATTAAAGAGATAACTCAATTAGCCCATTCAAAGGGCATCGTTGTAGTTGTAGATGGATGTCAAGGAGGACCACACTTAAAATTAGATATGCAGGACTTAGATTGTGATTTTTATGCAATTTCATGTCATAAAATGTATGGACCAACTGGACTTGGAGTTTTGTATGGAAAAAGGAAATGGTTAGAGCAACTACCACCATATCAAGGGGGCGGAGGAATGATAAATGAAGTTAAAAAAGATAGAATTTCTTATGGCGAACTTCCAAATAAGTATGAAGCTGGAACAATGGCTACAGCACAAGTAATAGCTTTTGATCAATCAATAAAATTTTTGGAAAGCATTGGAATTGAAAACATAATTAAGCATGAAAAAGATCTTATAGAATACGGTCAAGAAATTTTAAAAAAAAATAATTCTGTGAAACTAATCGGAAATCCAAAAGAAAGAGGAGGTGTACTATCTTTTACTGTTGAAGGAGTTCACCCACATGATATTGCAACTATTTTAGATGAAACTGGAGTTGCTATAAGAGCTGGACATCATTGTTGTCAAATACTTCATGAAAAGTTAGGAATACCCGCAAGTGCAAGAGCTTCTTTAGGTGTTTATAATACTAAAGATGATTTAGACAAATTAAATGATGGAATTAATAATTGTAAAAAAATTTTTGATTTAAGATGAATTTAAAAGAATTATATCAAGAAATAATTTTAGAGCACGGTAAAAATCCTAGAAACTTAGGAAAAACAGAAAATTTTAATAAGGATGCTAAAGGAAATAATCCATTATGTGGAGATAATGTACATGTGTATTTGAAATTAAACGAACAAAGAAAAGTAGAGGAGATTTCTTTCGAAGGGAGTGGATGCGCAATATCAATGGCTTCAGCTTCAATCATGACTGATTTAATTAAAGGCAAAAGCGATAATGAAGCAAAAGAAATAATTGAGGATTTTTTAGGAATGATAAAAGAAAATCCTAAATTAAAAAACAATATTTTAGAAGAGGATGATAAAACAAAGTTAATGTGTCTTTCAGGAGTAAAGCAGTATCCAATGAGAGTTAAATGTGCTACGTTATCTTGGCACACTTTAGTATCTGCTATGGAAAATGATGGAAAAGAAATTACTACAGAATAATTTTATGGAATTAAAAGAAAAAATAATTGATGAAATAAAAAAAATTTATGATCCTGAATTGCCAGTAAATATTTATGACCTTGGTCTAATCTATGATGTTCAAGTTAATGAAAAAAAAGCAAAGATTAAAATGACATTGACTACTCCAAATTGTCCTGTTGCTGAAAGTTTACCAAAAGAAGTAAAAGAGGGAGCTATGCAAGTTGAAGGGATTGAAGACGTTAATTTAGAGTTAGTCTGGGATCCGCCTTGGTCAAAAGATATGATGTCAGATGCAGCAAAATTGGAACTAAATTTGTAATGGATCAAATAATTAAATTAAGTGATAGTGCTGCAACAAGAATAAAAGAAATAATGTCTAATGCAGAAAAAAACGCTATAGGCGTTAGAGTGTCTGTAAAATCAGGTGGATGTGCTGGTATGGCTTATGTAATGGAATATTCTAAAGAGGTTAATCCTAATGACGAAGTTATAGAAGATAAAGGTGTCCGAGTTTATATTGATTCTGCTGCTGTTATGTATCTTTTGGGAACAGAAATGGATTACAAAAAAGAGGATTTTTCCTCAACATTTGTTTTCAATAATCCAAATGAAACAGAGCGATGTGGGTGCGGAGAATCATTTAAAGTATAGTCCCATTTTGAACATATCTGGTTTGCATAAAATGCATAGATATGATATCAACTTGCAATGAATATCTTTGAATTTAGAAACTTGCTAAGTAACGAAGATAGAAAAGAGAAAAGAAAAGGTTTTTTACGATCTCTTATCAAATCAGTCGAAACTGGAGCAAACGGAACGCAAGACTACATTGTTAAAAGAGGTTCTGGCAAAAAATAAAATTGCTAGAGCTAGATAAATTAATTAACAACTGTAATACATCTCAAACTCAATAGGATGAGGTGTGTGCTCAAAATTATGTATTTCCTCAAATTTTAATGCAATGTAGGCATCTATTTGATCATCTGTAAATACATTTCCTTGTTTTAAAAAGTCTCTATCTTTATCTAAACTTTCCATTGCTTCTCTAAGTGATCCACATACAGTTGGGATTTTTTTAACCTCTTTTTCTGAGAGTGCATAAAGATCTTTATCAAATGATTTACCTGGATCTATTTTATTTTTAATACCATCTAAACCAGCCATTAACATTGACGCAAATGTTAAATAAGGATTTCCAGCTGCATCACCAAATCTAATTTCACATCTTGCAGCTTTTTTGCTTAAAGTAATAGGAATTCTACAAGAAGCAGATCTGTTTCGAGCTGAATAAGCTAAAAGGACAGGTGCTTCAAAACCAGGTATAAGTCTTTTATAACTATTTGTTGTTGCATTTGAGAATGCGTTAATAGCTTTTGCATGCTTTAAAATCCCACCGATATAATGCAATGCTGTATCAGATAGACCGGCGTATTTATCTCCTGAGAATAATGCTGTGTTTCCTTTCCAAATTGATTGGTGAACATGCATTCCAGAGCCATTATCTCCTTTGACAGGTTTAGGCATAAAAGTAGCAGTTTTACCGAAAGAGTGTGATACCATTTGCACCGCGTATTTATAAAGTTGTAAATTATCAGCTTGATCTACAAGTGTTCCAAAGTACATTCCAAGTTCATGTTGACTTGGCGCAACTTCATGGTGGTGCTTTTCAACCTTAATTCCCATACTTTTCATAGCTTTTAGGTATTCACTTCTCATATCTTGTTCACTATCAACTGGTGGTACTGGAAAATAACCACCTTTAATTCCTGGTCTATGTCCCATGTTTCCATTTGGATACTCTGTTCCAGAATTGTAAGGACCTTCCTTACTATCGATTTTAAATCCAGTTTCATTCATGTCATTTTTAAATCTTACATCGTCAAATACAAAAAATTCTGCTTCAGGACCAAAAAAAGCTTTATCACCAATACCTGAGCTTTTTTAAGTAAGCCTCTGCCTTTTTTTGCAGTTCCTCTAGGATCTCTCTCGTAAGGATCTTTTTTAATCGCATCTAATACATCACAAAAGAGATTTAATGTATTGTGCGATGTAAATGGATCTACAATTGCTCTTGATGTATCCGGTTTTAATATCATATCAGACTCGTTGATAGCCTTCCAACCTGCAATAGAGGATCCATCAAAAAAAATTCCTTCTTTCAGCATGTCGTCATCTACCATTTTAGCATCCATTGTTACGTGCTGAAGTTTACCCCTAGGATCAGTAAATCTTAGATCAACGTATTCAATCTCTTTATCTTTTATTGTCTTTAAAACCTTATCAGAACTCATTTTCTCTCCTTTATAATTCAGATCGTTGTATTACCAAAAAAAGCTTGCTACATAATGCACTTTTACTTAATAACACCTATGCAATTTTAACATGAGTGTAATACTATTTTTTTAAAATAACTAACAATTAGAAGTTGAATAATGACTTTATTAGAAAAGGAGCCAGTCAAAAGAGCAGAGAAATCAATTAAAGAATATAACAATGAAATGAGCGTTATAGTCTTAGACAGTTCAGCCAAAACTGCAATTGAGGCAGCCTCCTCTTTGGGTTGCAAGGTTGGGGCGATAGTGAAGAGTTTACTTTTTAAAACAGAGAATACTTTCACTTTATTTTTAGTTTCTGGAGACAAAAAAGCTTCATTAAATAAAATTAAAAAAACTCTAAATATAAAGGATGCCTCAATGGCTTCACCTGATGACGTAAAAAATATTACGGGTTATACAATAGGAGGCGTTTCACCTGTTGGTCATTTAAATAAAATAGAAATATTTATAGATCATTCGTTGGCTAGATTTGAAAATTTATATGCCGCTGCCGGACATCCAAATTGTGTATTTAAAACTAATTTTGATGATTTACAGAAAATAACCAATGGATTTATTAAAGATATAACTCAATGAAACAACCATCATTATTTGATTATTTTTTACTTACTATTTTAGCATTAATTTGGGCATCCGCTTTTTTTAATATTAAAATTGCAACATACTCTTTCGGTCCGGTCACTATTGCTTTCCTTAGAGTATTCTTTGGAGCAATACCTGTATTATTACTTTGTTATTTTAAAAATATAAAGATTGAGGCTTTTTCAAATGATTGGCATTGGTTTGCAATGATTGGTTTTATAAATTTAGTAGCTCCTTTTTTTTTGATTGCTTATGGTGTTAAATCTGTACAGAGCAATCTAGCTGCTATCTTAATGTCTACAACTCCTCTTAGTTCAACAGTTCTCGGTCATTTATATCTGAAAAACGAAAAATTTAATTTTGTTAAAACTATAGGGATATTGATAGGTTTTTCTGGTATTGTATTTTTATTTTCAGATAATTTATTGATAGACGAGAATAACTTTTTTTCAGCTTTATTAATTTTGCTAGGTTCAACTTGTTATGTAATTGGTGGAGTTTTAACATTGAAGATAAGTAAAAAGAAAAATGAAAATGTAACAGGCTCTATTTTAATTTGGGCAACGATTATCTTAATTCCTTTAGTCGCTTTTATCGAGCAGCCCTGGTATATAAAGCCGAGGTTAGACTCAACAATTTCAGTAATTTATCTAGGCTTAGTCTCAACAGGTATTGCTTGGCTTTTAAGATTTAAAATTTTAGTAAAAAATGGTTTAATTTTTCAATCTCAAGTTTCATATTTGATACCGATATTTGGAACAATACTTAGTTACATCTTTTTAAAAGAAATAATAACAATTAAAGTATTTATTTCATTAGTTGCAGTTGTTGTTGGAATTTACTTTGTAAAAAAGGCGAAGTAAAAATTAATCATTACTAACCCTAAAACTTGAGGGTTTATTTAAAATTGCGTTGTAAATACCTAAAAATCTATATTTGTATTTTTCTTTTTCAATTTTATTAAGTGTTAAGGAATAAAACAAAATTTTGAAAAAAGATGAAATTAATTTTCCAACTGTTTTTCTTAGAGCATAAAGATAATTAAAATTCTTTTTATAAAAATAAAACGATGACCACATCCAGTGCCACTCTCTCACATGATTTATATTATTCTTGTAAGTAGAGTTATTATCTAATGAACTTTTAAATCCCAGGTGATGAATTCTAAGTTTTTTTGAAGTAAAAATTTTTTCTCCTTTATCTAATAATGATTTACATAAATCAAATTCTTCAAAATACAGGAAGTAATTTTCATCAAAAATTTTTTTATCTTTAAACTTTTTATTGTTCAAAAGCATTGAACAACCAGTGACCCAATCAACTTCAGAAAGATCATCTATTTTACCATTACGAAAATTTTTCACGAATTTTTCGTTTTTTTTTTTATCAAAAAAGCCAGCCGGCATAAAAATTTTATCATGTAAATATTGGCAACCAATAACTGAAAAATTATTATTTTCTTCAATTACACTCCTAATATTAGAAAAAAAATCTTCGCTACAAATAACGTCTGGATTTAAGATTAAGATATAATCTGTATTGGCTTCCGCTATTCCAAAATTATTGCCACCACCGTAACCTAAATTTTTACCTGTGCATTTAATACTAACATTATTAAATTTTGATAAGATTTTTTCTTGGTGAATAAATTTATTTGAATTTTCAACAATAAGTATTTTTATATCTTTATCAATTGATGACAAACAATCTAAAATAATATTTTCAGATGTGTTAAAGGTCAGAACAACAACTGTAATATCTTTCATTTATATTTTTAAATATTAAACTTAGTCAGACTAATTTTGATATCTCTTTTATATGAGCAGGACTGGTTTCGCAACAACCTCCAAGTATAGTTGCCCCACTATCTTTAAATTTTTTAACAAATTCTGCCATTTTTTTTGGAGTTAAATCATTTCTTATGCCTAAAAATTCTTTTGGATCAACAGATTTATTATTTTTATCTTGCTCATCAAGATTAGGAAATGGATTTGTTTTTATGAAAGAATTTAATTTAAAACCAAAAGGTATACCTAAATTTTTTAATTCGTCTGAGTTTAATTGAAAATTTTCTGGAGAGACACATGAAAGTATTAATCCCAGTAAATTCTCATTTTTTTTATTTCTCATAATATCAGAAATTTTTTCTCCACTGGGCATAGTTTTACCTTGAGATATATGCGCCCCAATAAGATATGGTTTTTTGAATTCGAGAATACTTTTGATTGCTAATTCAAGTTCTCTGACACTGCTAATTACATCTAGATAGAAAAAATCACTATAAGGATTTAATAACTTAGCATGATCATAAAAGTCCTGACTTATCTCATCACCTGACCTATCATCTTCTTTGTAAGTTAAATTTTGGGGAGGTAAACCTCCAGCGATAAGAACATCTGGATATATTTCTTTTGTTTTTTTTGCTAATTCTCCTGCTTTTTTATTTATATATTCAAATTTGTCTTCAACTTTATTTTCTCTAAGTCTAATTTTTCTAGATGCAAATGTTGTAGTTACTATTACTTCTGCACCAGCCTTGATATAATCAACATGGGTATCATAAAGTAGTTTGTGATATTTTTCGTTCAATATCGCAGTAGCACTCCACAAAGTTCCTTGTGGTTTCATTCCCCTAGCCAAAAGTTCTTGGCCCATACCACCATCTAATATTCTTACTTTTTTGAAAAAATTTATGTCCATAAATGAAATTTAAATTATTTCTATTAATTTTTCGTATTCAATTATATTCATCAAATTTTTATGATTATGAAAATAATCCTCAAATTTTAAAGATTTTGTATCCTGATTAGAAAATTCAAGTAAATTACGATTAGGTCTTTTCATTATTACTCCAATACCAAAATCAGCGTAGCAGGTATAAACATCAATATCTTTTGATTTTCTTGACTCAACAATTGCTTTCCACACATCTCCATTCCAAGTCCATTGACACCTGGGAACAGCTTGTTCAAAATAATTGTTTCGGCAAACAATCGTGCAGTAAAATTATTCCACCTTTATTAAGAAATTTAAGAGAATTTATAATATCTTTTCTAACCTGTTTATATTCATGAAGCCCATCAATAAAGATACAATCAAAATATTCTTTATTGCTAGAAAAAAATTGATCGCTTGTCTTTCTTATTGTTCCACCAGATACTGGATCAACACCAACCTTTTTTTCACAATTTATATAATTAAATAATTCGTCATCAAAACATCCAATCTCAAGATATTTCTTATACTCTTTTTTTTTTATTATATTTTGGACTATATCAAGTCTTGATTTTTTCTTAGTAAAATCAAATCCTATATCACCCAGTTTTTTTGTCATGAAATAGATAATGATAATAGTAAAAAAATTTTAAAACTTTGGAACTGTTCTTTAGTCTTATTAATTTTTTTAATATAAAATTGATAATCATTTTTATTTTTTGCACTCTAGAAAATATTAAAGATCTTTTTATTAACCACAATATGTAGTTATTGTACAATCATAAGTAGAAAATTAAGAATTATAAAAATAGCAACTGGCTGTTTTTTCGAGTTTAATAGCTAATGGCTATTAGGAGAAAAAAAATAGCAAAACTAACGACCAAAAAAAGAAAATCTAAATTGGTCAAATTTTCTAGAAAAAATATAAAAACGAAAAAAAAAGTTGTGACAAAAAAGTCTGCGACTAAGAAGCGTTCTAAAAAGTCTAGAAAAAAAACATAAGCTAAGAACAATAAAAAAAACAAGAGGAGTAAAAAAAATGAGTGCAGAAGCAATGAAAGTGTCATCTGTATTAGATACTTCTCATTTGAAAGTAAAATTTCCGTTTAAGGCTAAATACGGAAACTACATAAACGGTAAGTTTGTGGAACCAAAATCTGGTAAGTATTTTGATAATACTTCTCCGATTTCAAATGAGGTGATCTGTTCAGTTGCACGATCAAATGAAAAAGACGTAGATGCTGCATTGGACGCAGCTCACGCAGCTTTCCCAACTTGGGGCAAAACTTCAATTACGGAAAGATCAAACATTCTTCTTAAAATAGCTGATGTAATTGAGAAAAATCTCAATTTATTAGCGACTGCAGAGTGTTTAGACAATGGTAAGCCAATTAGAGAATGTATGGCTGCTGATTTACCACTAGTAATAGATCATTGGAGATATTTTGCCGGGGTAATTAGAGCTGAAGAAGGTTCAGTTGCCGAGATAAGCAATAGTGAATATTCTTATCACATTCCTGAGCCGCTAGGTGTGGTTGGACAGATTATACCTTGGAACTTTCCATTATTAATGGCAACTTGGAAACTTGCACCAGCTTTAGCTGCAGGAAACTGTGTTGTACTAAAACCAGCTGAGCAAACTCCAGCATCAATCATGTTACTTATGGAACTAATTGGAGATTTATTACCTCCAGGAGTAGTGAACGTTGTAAGTGGTTTTGGCTTAGAAGCTGGAAAACCTCTAGCATCATCAAAAAGAATCAAAAAGATTGCTTTTACTGGTGAGACAACAACTGGTAGATTGATTATGCAATACGCATCTCAAAACTTAATACCAATTACTTTGGAATTAGGTGGAAAATCTCCAAACATTTTCTTTGAGGATGTCATGGCAAAAGATGACGATTTCTTTGACAAATGTTTAGAAGGTTTTGCGATGTTTACTTTAAACCAAGGTGAAGTTTGTACTTGTCCAAGCAGAGTGCTAGTTCAAGAGTCTATTTATGATAAATTCATGGAAAAGGCTATTGCTAGAACAAAAGCTGTTAAACAAGACAATCCTTTGAAAATGGAAACAATGATTGGAGCACAAGCATCATTAGAACAAATGGAAAAAATTAAATCTTATCTTGATTTAGGTAAGAAAGAAGGTGCCAAAGTTCTATGTGGTGGAAATGTTGCTAAAATAAATAGTGGTTTAGAAAAAGGAAACTATATTGAGCCTACTATTTTTGAGGGTAATAATTCAATGCGAATCTTCCAAGAGGAAATTTTCGGACCAGTGGTATCAGTAACTAAATTTAAAGATGAGGCAGAAGCATTAAAAATTGCTAATGACACTCTTTATGGTTTAGGAGCGGGTGTTTGGACTAGAAATGGTAATATCGCATACAGAATGGGTAGAGAGATACAAGCTGGTAGAGTTTGGACAAACTGTTATCATGCATATCCTGCACATGCTGCATTCGGTGGCTACAAACAATCAGGTATTGGAAGAGAAACTCACAAAATGATGCTAAATCATTATAGGCAAGTGAAAAATCTACACGTGTCTTACAGTGAGAAAAAATTAGGCTTCTTTTAAAAGATAACTAATATATAATGGCCCGTGAGGAATCACGGGCCATATTTTTTATGAAAGTAAAAGCTACAGACTCAGCACTTAAACTTATTGAGGAGCTTAAAGCTCAGCATGGCGATGAACTTTTATTTCACCAGTCTGGTGGATGCTGTGATGGTAGTGCCCCAATGTGCTATCCTAGAAATGAGTACATGGTCGGAAATAGCGATGTAAAATTAGGTGAAATTGGTGGGGTTCCGTTTTATATGAATGATGACCAATATGAAAAATGGAAACATACGGATTTAACCATTGATGCTGTTAAAGGTATTGGAGGAATGTTTTCTTTGGATAATGGCACTGGAAAAAGGTTTTTAACAAAATCTGAAATTTGTTTAGTTGTAGACAACGAAACTAAAAAAAATTAATTATTTCTCAACTCAAAATGTCAGTTTATTTAAGTTCGCAAAAAATAATTAAAGAATGGATAGATTATAATGATCATATGAATGTATCTTATTATCTACTGATTTTTGATAAATACGGTGCTGATACTTTAAATAGTATATTTAAAATGGGAGAACACTCAGCAAAAACAACAGGCAAAAGTACTATGATCGTTGAATCAAATATCACCTATAATCAAGAACTCAAACTTGGTGATGAGGTAGACGTTAATTTAGTTTACTTTGACCATGACAAGAAAAGACTACAATATAAAATGGAGATGGTTCATAAAGAAAAAAAGTTTCTTGCATCAACTATAGAAGTTTTAGCTCTTTACGTTGATTTAAATAATAGAAAAGTATCTGAATTTGAAGACGAAAAGGTAAAGATTATGGACGACTATATTAAAGAGAATTCTTCAAAATTTACAAATGACAATCTTAAATTTTCCTCAAAACTAAAAAAAAATTAATATAACTTCCAGTCCGCAACTGGAAGTTATACCAAAAATTATTGACCTGGTGCTTTGTAACCGATTTTACTTGCTTTAGTTGTAGCTTTCGTAAAATCAATTGCTTCAAGTATTGTCAAGTTTTTCACAGCACCTGACGCTTCAACGACTAATTTGATTGCAGCAAAATCATCAAAGCTTGGAACATCAGTAACAACTACAAAATCATAAGAGCCTCTTACAATATCCATGCTGTGCATTGTTCCACCCATAGCTTTTGTTAACTGTTCTACAACTGCTTTTCTATCACTCGTTGGATCTTTTAAAAATCCTTGAAAAGCTTTTTCAGTGTAATTTCCCATTATATATGCTTTCATATTGAACTCCTTTTTTTAAAAATATTATCATCTAATTAGAGATTATTAATGTGTAAAAATTACATAGTAGACACACCCTATAGTAATGCTAAATTGAATTTATGTACGAAAAATTCGGGCAATTCATTGACGGTAAATGGCAAAAATCATCAGATGAGGGAACTTATGAAGTAATCAATCCTGCAAATGAAGAAGTTTTGGGAAAAGCCTCAAAAGCTACAACTCAGGATGTTGAAAGAGCATTAAAGTCTGCTGCAAAAGGATTAGAAGTTTGGAAAAAAACTGCTCCATGGCAAAGATCTTATATCATTAGAAGAATTGCAGATAAAATGAGAGAGAAGCAAGATGTGCTTGCTAAGTGGATGACGCTTGAAGTTGGAAAGCCATTTGCAGAAGCTAAAGGTGAAGTAAATGGTGCTGCAGATATTTTCGAATGGAATGCTGAGGAAACAAAAAGAATTTATGGACAAACTGTTGAAAGCAGGTTTGAAGATACAAGGGTTCATGTTTATTATCAACCAGTTGGTGTTGTTGCAGCATTAACTCCTTGGAATTTTCCTGCAGTGTTGTCTGCAAGAAAAATTTCAACAGCGCTAGCAGCTGGCTGCTCTGTAATAGTTAAGCCCGACGTAATAACCCCTGGTATTGTAATGGAGATGGTTGATATATGTAAAGAATGTGGTGTACCACCAGGTGTAGTAAATCTTTTGTCGGGTGATCCACCTAGTATTGCACAACAATTGATTGCATCAGATATAGTCAAAAAAATTTCAATTACTGGATCATCAAGAGTGGGTAAATTAATATTGAAACAAGCTGCAGATAAAGTTCAAAGAGTAACAATGGAGCTATCAGGTCATTCACCTTTTATTGTATTTGATGATGCTGATATTAGAAAAGCCGCTGATATGGCAATAGCTGCTAAATTCAGAAACAATGGTCAAGTTTGTATATCGCCTAATAGATTTTATATACATGAGAAAAAAAAAGATGAATTTGTAAATTTATTTATTGAAAAAACAAAAAAATTAAAAATAGGTGATGGTATGGACCCAGCAACTCAATTGGGCCCGTTAACCACAAAAAAAAGACTTAATGAAATAGAAGAATTAGTTGAAAAAACCAAACAAGAAGGTGCAAAAGTTTTATTAGGTGGAAAAAGACCTTCAGGATTTAACAAAGGTTTTTATTATGAACCGACAGTATTTGACGACGTAAAAGATGATTTTACGATAATGAAACAAGAACCGTTTGGACCGTTAGTGCCTATGTTATCATTTAAAACTTTTGATGATGTAATTGAAAGAGCTAACAATCATGAATTAGGGTTGTGCAGTTATGTTTGTACCAATTCAATGGAAACTGCTCATCTTGCTTCAGAACAATTAGAAACTGGCTCAGTCGCTGTAAATACTCCAATGGTAGCAATTGCTGAAGCACCTTTTGGTGGGATAAAGCAAAGTGGATATGGGCGTGAAGGCGGATCAATGGCAATTAAAGATTACCTTAATATAAAATATACGCATCTTGGCATCAAAGGTTAATTAATGAAATTTTTAAGGGTTGGTGAGCGTGATAATGAAATACCCGCAATTCTTGATGACAAAAATAATATTCGGAATTTATCGAATTTTTTTTAAAGATTTAACACCAGAAAATTTAAATTTTGAAAATTTAGATAAAATAAAAAATTTTGATATTAATTCTCTTCCACTTTTGGATCAAAATCAAAGAATAGGATCTTGTGTTATTAAACCAGCAAATTTTTTCGCAATTGGTTTAAATTATAAAGCTCATGCTGCTGAGACAAATTCGAATACTCCTAAAGAACCAATAGTTTTTAATAAGTCACCAAATTGTATAGTTGGACCTAATGATGACATAGTAATACCTAAGTTTTCTAAGTCTTTGGATCATGAAATTGAAATTGCAATTGTGATAGGAAAAAAAGCTAAGTATGTAAAAGAAGAAGAAGCACAAGATTATATTATTGGTTATTGTATTTGTAATGATATTAGTGAAAGAGAATGGCAAAAAGATAGAGGTGGTCAATGGGTTAAAGGAAAATCTGGGGATACGTTTGGACCCTTAGGACCATATCTTGTAACCAAAGATGAAATAAGTGATCCATTCAATCTAAATTTGACTTTGGATCTTAATGGGAAAAGAAGACAGACTGGAAATACAAGTTTAATGATATTCAATTTTAATTTTTTAATATCTCACATTAGTCAATTTATAACTTTAATGCCAGGAGATGTTATTACAACAGGTACACCTGCAGGAGTAGGAATGGGGATGATACCACCCGATTACCTAAAGGATGGAGATGAGATGATTTTGAAAGTTGATAACTTAGGTGAACAAAAGTTAAAAGTGGTTAAAGAAAAATAATGACGGAACTATTTATTGCACTTGGAGCTGGTTTGATAAGTTTTTTATCTCCGTGTGTATTACCATTAATTCCCGGATACATCTCTTATATTTCAGGCAGTTCATTAAATGAGTTATTAGAGAAAAAAAATGTCAATTTAATTCCGATCATTTTATTTACATTTGGTTTTTCAATTGTTTTTATTATTTTTGGAGCCGCCTCAACTTTTTTAGGACAAGTGTTGTTACAGAATTCATATCAACTTAGAATAGCAGCTGGTTTAGTAATAATTCTTTTTTCGCTTCAAATAATTGGAATTATCAATCTTAAATTTTTAAATTATGAAAAAAGAATACAAACAAATTCAAATAATCGTTTTTATAGCCCAATTCTAATTGGTATGGCATTTGCATTTGGTTGGACACCTTGTATAGGTCCAATTTTAGGATCAATCTTGGTTTTAGCTGCAACTGAAGAAAGTGTTAATAAAGGAATCTTACTTTTAATTTTTTACTCTTTTGGATTGGCATTGCCATTCATTTTATCTGGTTATTTGATTCAAAAGTTTCTAATATTTTCAAAGAACTTTAAAAAGAATATTAATTTAGTCTCTAAATCTGGTGGAATTATACTATTAATTACAGGTATTTTAATATTAACTAATCAATTACAAGCTTTAGGATATTACTTATTAAATGTATTACCATTTTTACAAAATTTTGGATAATTAAAATTATGAAAATATATCAAATAGATTCAAGTGCTAGAAAAGAGGGATCGACCTCTAGAGCACTGGCAAAGAAACTTTTAGATAAAATAAAAAAACCTGATGACGAAGTTGTGTACAGAGATTTAGATGATGAGATGGTTTTTGTATCTGGATTAACCGAGTCAGGGATGAAGATTGAAGAGAAAGATCAAACTGAACATCATAAAAAAATGTTTGAATTATCTGATAAACTTGTAAAAGAGCTTAAAGAAAGTGATGTCATCATTATATCAGCACCAATATATAACTATGGTCCTCCTGCAACTCTAAAAGCTTGGTCTGATCTTGTAGCAAGAATAGGCGAGACATTTAAATTTAAAGAAAATGGGAGAAGAGAGGGTTTGTTGAGAAATAAAAGAGCTTATTTAGTCATAACTTCAGGAGGGACAAAATTAAATAGTAAAGAGGATTTTCTAACCCCATGGTTAAAGTTTATTTTAAATTTTTTTGGTATAGAAAAGGTTGATATTATAAGTGCTGATCAAATGGCTTTGGATTATGAAAAGTCTATTAGAGACGCAGAAACTCAAATATCAAACATAAAATAGATCTTAAAAAATGATTGATAAAGAAACTGAAAAAAAATTTTTAGAAGCTGAAAAATACCGTGCCAAAAGAGAATTTGAAAAAGCTATAGATATATTTAATGCAATTTTAAAGCAATTTCCAAAACTTCCACCTGCACTCCATAACTTAGCCATATGCTACACTGAACTAAAAAAAATAGAAGAGGCTGAAAAGTGCTATATCAAGTGTTTAGAAATTAAACCTGTTTCAATATTATCTGTTAATAATTTAGGAAAACTTTACTACAATACTGGGCAATTTAAAAAAGCTTTGCCAATACTGGAAAAATCATTGCTTATGAAGGAGGATCAAGAAACGGTTATTGAAGTATTTGCTCAATGTTTATTTGAACTTAATTTAACAAAGGCTGTAGATACTTTTTGTACAAGGGCAATTAAAAAATTTCCACAAAATAAAAATTTGAAAACTTTTTTATGGGAAAAATCTTTTAAGATTAAATAAACATGCAGAGGGACAAAAATATTTGAATGAAAGTTCAGGTATGATAGAGTTTGGTGAAAAAGGTTTTAAAATAGATTAATAAATGAAAAGATTAGAAATTAAAAATGATGTTAGTCCAAACTTTATTGGGAATTGGGATTTAGAGAATAAAGAATTGTGTAAAGAAATTATTGATTTTTTTGAAAATAATTCTGATCTTCACACTAAAGGCACTACAGGTGGAGGTGTTGATGAAAGTATAAAAAAATCAACTGATATAACTATCAAACCAGAAAATCTTAAAGATGAAAAATATAAAGTATTCAATAAGTATTTTGAAAATTTATATCAATGTTTTACTGATTATAAGGAACAATATGATTTTTTAAAAACCTTTGTAAAAAAAATTCATATTGGTCCTTTCAATATTCAAAAATATCTCCCCGGTGGTCATTTTGGACGCCTTCATGCGGAAAGAACAGGTATGGCACACATTCATCGAATATTTGCTTGGATGACCTACTTAAATGATGTTGATGATGGTGGCACCACAGATTTTGACTATTATAAAGTTAAAATAAAACCAGAAACTGGAAAAACATTAATTTGGCCAGCTGAATGGACACATGCACATAGAGGGAGTGTTCTTAATGGGGGAGAAAAATATATTATTACTGGTTGGCTCCACTTCACAGACTAAATTTTCTTTTTAGGTGTTTTAGTTTTCCCTCTGTACTATCATAATCAATATAACATCCTTGCAGAAACCTATTACCTTGATTTGTATCATATGAGGTTCTTCCATGAAGTAATCGGTAATTATCCATCATAAGTAAATCTCCAGGACTTAATTTAAATTCAACTCTATATTGATCTGAATTATAGAGTTCTGATATTTTTTTTCTCGCAGAATAAAAAAGTTCAAGTTTATTCTTTTCCATTAAAGGCACAAAGTCTAATCTTGGACTAAATCTAACTTGCTTAAACTCTCCTTTTTCGTTTAATTGAATCATCTCGGCCCAGTCTTCTAAAATAACTGATTGATCTATAAACTGAAACCTAACTTTAACATCAGTAAGAATATTGTAATAATCTTGAAAATCTTTTTTTAGTTTTTCTGTTACAGTATATCCATCTACTAAAGTGGAAAGGCCTCCATTAACCTCGTTTTCAATACAATGGAGCATTTGTATACATGGTACAGGATTTCTATAAGGGTTGTCTGTGTGTGGTGCTAAAGCTAATGAAGTATAAGCTAAATCGTTTGGATTTGGTTTTGATTTAACATTAAAAAATTCCCCAAAATTTGTTCTTCTTATACTTCCAATGGAATTTGCAAAATTTGTAATAAAATTATTTTTAGTTGGTACATCTTTAAAAATTACAAACCCAAATTTATAAAAATCTATTAAGGCGTCATACATAACTTTTTCATTAAAAAAATTGTCTTCAAATTTAAAATTCTTTAAATTTGTAAAAGACGAGTCCCATTCAACCTTTTTAATCTTTTTAATCTCATCTTCATTACTAAATTCTCTCAAGATATTTTGAACTGCAAATTTTGTATAAGCGCCATCATTAAAAGTAATTTCTAGAAATTGATCTGACAGATTAAGAGAGTTTATCTTAATATTTTCCTCTAATTTTGTTGGGTCAAATAACCTTTGCTGTGTAGCCTCATCTATGAAACTTTCACCGTTTACTCTTTCTCTAAACCAAAATGGATGAATCTCTTTCTTCTGACCCTGGTTTTCAAAAAATATCTTATTATTTTTTAATTCTATTTTCATAGCTAAATTGATGATTATTTAAAATTTTACTTTAATCAATAGTAATAAAATAGTATTAGTCCTTTGTGTCAAAGTTGAATTCTTCAAATTATAAAGTTTTTTCTAAATTCTTAAATGATTTAGCCAAGAAACTTACCAAATATTATTACTTGAAATTAAACAAACCTTTCAAGGTTTCTAATAAGGAAAAAGGTAAAGGTTACGATCCAGTTACAAGTGCTGACAAGTCTTTCGAAAAATTTATTAGAAAAGAAATATTAAAGAAATTTCCCAAACACCAAATTAAAGGAGAAGAATTTGGACAGAAGAAAAATAAAAGTGATTTTACTTGGGTTATTGATCCAATTGATGGAACGAGATCATTTGTTATAGGAAATCCAACGTGGAGTAATTTAATTTCTTTAAACTACAAAGGTTATCCAGTTTTGGGTCTCGCCAATTTTCCAATTCTTAGAAAATATTATTATAATACTTCTCCAAAATCTGCTTTTGTGGTTGAGGGTAATAAAAAAAGAAAAATTAAAGTTAACTACAAAGCAAAATATTCAAATGTTAAATTATCTGCCACATTTCATGGCACTATCTCTCTTAATCAACAAAAGAAAATTCCAAAAATATTAAAGATGATGCAATTTCCTTGTGCTGACGCATTAAGTTATTCTCATTTTGCAGAAGGAAAAATTGATGTCGTAATTCAATGTGCTAATAAAATTTGGGATATACATCCATTAATACCAATCATCGAAGCTGCAGGTGGAGTAGTTTCAAATTGGAAAAATGAAAGTGCTGTTAAGGCCGGAAATATTCTTGTGAGTGCTAATAGAAGCATGCACCATAAATTTTTAAAAATTCTTAAGCCTATCTCTAAGTAGTCTTGCCAAGAGTATTTAACAATACTACTCCGATAATAATTAAAATTATCCCAATAATTCCATATAGGTTAGGGATTTGATTATATTTAAATACACCAAACAACGTAACAGCCGTGATTGTTAATCCTCCATATGTTGCATAGGAAAAACCAACTGGAATAATATTCATAGCCTTGGATAAACAAAATATACAAGCAATTATAGAAACTATACAAAAAATAGTTGGACCAATATTAGTAAAACCATTTGTAGATTTTAAAAAACCATTAGAGGTTATTCCAAGAACAATAGCCAATAGAAGAAATATATATCCCGATAAATTACTCACAATTAAACCTATGACTATTTAGTAATTTTATCTACCAATTTCTTAATCGGTGGACCAAGTATTAATGCTGCAATTATAGCTATAGGTAAACTGACTACCCATGCTTTTAAGAATCTATTGATATAATCTTTATCCATACCAGTGTTGATATATGTGATAATTAGAGTCATTAATAAACTCATTCCAAAACCCATAATTAAAATAAAAATAAAATCAAAGTATTTTTTAGGTAACATTATTTTTTAAAGAATTTAATTGCATCTTCCATTCTATCATCACCCCAAAATATTTCATTGTTAATAACAAAAGTTGGACTACCAAAGATTTTATTCTCTCTTGCAGAATTTGTATTTGCTAGGTATTTATCTTCAATCAATTTTGTTTTTGCCTCAGAAATTATATCATCTTTGTTCATTTTTAATTCTTTACATATCTCAGAAATACTTGGTTCTATAGCTGGTTCTTTTCCTTCTTGAAACCATTTTTTATAAGTCAGTCTAACATAATCTATACCCCATCCCTTATCCAATCCAAGAATTGCAATTTGATTTGCTAAGTCAAATTCAGATAATGGGTAGGGCACAGGTGTTTTTGCAAAAAAACCATAACCTTCAGCTCGTCTTTCAATATCTCTCCACATGTAATTTACCTTATTAAGCTTGTCCTTTGGAAATGGAATATTATTCATTTCTTTCATAATTGCCCGAACACTAAATGGTTTCCAATTAAAATGGACTTGATGTTTTTTTTCGATATCAAGTATTCTAGTGACAGCTAAATAAGTATAAGTGCTTCCAATTGAAAAATAAAAGTCAATCATTTACTCTTATTTTGACATTGGAGTTGCACCAGTTTCTAAACTTATAATCTTTCCATCTTTATATTTATAAACTGCCATTACCGCTTCAACGTTTCCATCATTAAATTTAACAAATGAATGATGTACACCCACTTCATTATTTTCATAAATAATTCTCACTTTTTCTTGATTTATATCACCACTCATCGCCCATTTAACAACATCAGCTTTTCCTAAAGAATTTCCAGATTTATGCATTGTGAATTTGAAGTCATCATGTAAAAGCTCATTCATAGTTGCTTCATCCTTCTTGTCTATTGCATCAGTATATCTTTTTAATATCGACATTTTATACTCCTTTAATTATTATTCCGTTACCAACTGAGTTTTCTAAACGGATTTGTTTTACTGGCTTATACTCATCAGAGTTATACCATTCTAAAGCTTTTTCATAACTTGGAAATTTAATTACTACAGTTCTAGAATATGTCCAGGTTCCCTCTAATACTTTAGTTTCACCACCTCTAACAATATATTCACCACCAAATTTCTCAGCAATCGGCTTAACTTTTTCTACGTACTCTTTATATTCCTCTGGTTTTTTTATGTCTATGTTGAATATCGCAAATCCAGACATTAAGTATAAATTCTATCAGATAGACCATAAATTAGGATTGCACTCATAACTGTAAATACAAAGGGTGCAATAATACCTTCATTTGTGGTTTTCTCATTCACTCCTGTTTTATTAATTTTAATCGAATAGAAATTACACAGAAAAATACATAAATTATTTATAAAAACTAAATTTAAAAATCCCCAGGTATTTTCTAATCCTCCAGGCCTAATAAAAGCTACATAGATAGACATTAAAAAAACAGCAAGCATAAATGCTCCTGCCATCCTAATCATTATTGCGCCACTAGGATCTATACCAAATCTTTCCATGAAGTTTTTAGTACCAAAAATAGTTTGAAAAGCGTAAACACCAACACCTAAAAAGTGAACTAAATAAATTATTAAATAAAACGCTCCATTAAATTTTTCTACCATATTATTTCCTAGTCATTAAATACCATTCTCATTTCATCTTGAATTGTACCCTCTTTAAAAACACCTTTCATCTTTTTTTGAAGTTCAATAAATTCAGGATCAGCAGACATGTTTGTATCATTTTCAAATGCTTTATCAGTAAACTGCTCTCCCACAAGTGTTTCTCTTACCGTCCTTGGGTTTCCACCAATTTGAAATGAAAAGTAAACTTCATGATCTGGATAATGCTTTTTTCTAACTTTTGCTAAGCCTTTAGAAATTTCCATAGCCTCAGTAAGTTTATCATCGTAAACACCAATGGTTCTTGTATAGATTGCTTTCATTAATTTTACTCTTAAGCGTTATAGTCCATCACTTGGTCAGTACACTCAGTAAATTTATGAGGCTCAAAGAAATCATTCATTTGACCTAATTGATTATTGATATCCGTTTCACTATTAGCTTTCCACCAGCAAAACATTTGCATTGTGTCCCCTGGCGTGTTCCAAGTCATTTGGCATGCTGCTTTATCACTTGTCATTGATTTAACAATATCTTCCATTTTCATTGAAGCTACTGTTTCTGAAAATTTGTCTTTCATTTCTTTAGATTTGAAAGTGTGAGTTACCATGTAATTTTTCATTTTTCCCTTTCAATTATTTTGCTTTGGTTAAGTGATAAACTGAGTAACTATCTAATACTGCTGACATAATAGGTTTTGATACCTCAGTTCCATCTATAAATTTATATAGAGCTGCCTCGTCAGTACAAAAAATTTTAAACATAACTGTGCTTTTATCTGGTGTTACTGTTCCAATTGTTTTTTCCACTACAGCAACTTTTGCTCTTTCTGCTAAACCTTCAGGTGATTGCATAAAACCCATAAATTTTTCAAACATACCCTCTTTTAATTTAGCCACTACTAACATTTCTTTTTCCATTTTTTTCTCCTTAATATAAAGTTTGAACCACTTTTTTCACTCTCTCAGCTCCATTAGGAACTAAAGCTTCAACAAACGTATGACATTTGTCAGTTTTAGCTTTGTCATATTTTGAACCGTAATGTTTATCTACTGCCTTATTCACTTCATCATCCCACTCTTTTTCTGGTATACCTATTTCTAATGCATAAGTTTTTAGAACTTTTACAGTTGAAATAGATTTTTCTTTCATCCCGTATTCAAATTTTTCACCTGATGGCAAAAAATAGTTGGCCATATAAATTCCAACACAATCCAAAGCTTTTGATTTCTCACTTTTACTCATTTCTGCATAAGCAGAAGTAAAAATAAAAAAAGCCAGAGTTACAATGAACATTCTCATAAGTATCCTAACGTTATTAAATTATATCTTAAAAATGTAACTGTTTTGTTACATGCCTGGTATGCGATATTATAACCAGCTTGGAAAAGGTAAGTTTTTTTCTTTTAAAAAATTTTTATTAAACATCTTAGAGTTGTATTTGTCTGATCTATCACAAAGAATAGTTACAATAGTTTTTCCTGGACCTATTTCTTTACCAAGTCTTATTGCTCCAGCAATATTTATTCCACAACTAGTCCCTAAGCTTAAACCTTCATTTTGAATTAAATCATAAAGTATAGGTAAAGCCTCATGGTCATCAATAGAGTAAGCACCATCAATTTTTGCATTTTCAAAATTTTTAGTTACTCTACTAGATCCAATTCCTTCAGTGATTGAATTACCCTCAGATTTTAATTCACCGTGTTTAATATAGTTATAAAGTGAGGATCCTTTTGGATCTGATAAATAAATTTTGACACCTTTATTTTTTTCTTTAAGTGCATTGCTGACACCTGAAATAGTTCCACCTGTTCCAGATGAACATACAAAGCCATCTACTTTACCTTCAGTTTGTTCCCATATCTCTTTTCCAGTACCTTCATAATGTCCTTTAGCATTAGCAGTATTATCAAATTGATTTGCCCAAACTACTCCGTTATTATTTGTTGGCCTCAATTCATCCGCAAGTCTAGCTGCAACTTTCACAAAATTATTATCATCTTTGTAAGGTTTAGCAGGCACCAGTCTTAATTCTGCTCCAAGATTTCTTAATGTATCTTTCTTTTCTTGTGTTTGATTATCATTCATTACAATAATTGTTTTGTAGCCAAGAGAATTACCTAATAGTCCTAGACCTATTCCAGTATTACCAGCAGTTCCCTCAACAATTATACCACCTTTTGATATTAATTTTTTTTCTTGAGCATCTTTTATTAAAGCTAATGCAGCTCTATCTTTTACAGAACCACCTGGATTTAAAAATTCAGCTTTACCATAAATATTACATCCAGTTATTTCTGAGGCTGCCCTTAATTTAATTAAAGGTGTATTTCCAATACCTGAGGTAAAATCTTCTTGATTATTCTTCATTACTAATTTCTTTAGAGTCCTCTGTTACAGCATAAGGTTTGAATTCATTTGATGTTGTACCAACATTTCTTGCTGGTATACCTATCATTACTGCATTGTTAGGAACATCTTTTGTTACTACTGCATTAGCACCAATTTTTGCATTTTCACCAATAACAACAGGTCCAAGTATTTGTGCACCAGATCCAACTACCACATTATCCATAAGTGTTGGGTGTCTTTTTATTTGTCTTTGGCTATCTGAATTTATACTTGGTGAAATACCACCAAGAGTAACCATATGATAAATTGTAACGTTATCTCCAATCTCAGATGTTTCCCCAATCACTACTCCCATACCGTGATCAATAAATAAATTTTTTCCAATTTGAGCTTTCGGATGAATTTCTATACCAGTTAAAAATCTAGAGAGTTGAGAGATTACTCTTGCTACTACATCAAATTTTGCCTTAGCAAAAAAATTAGCTATTTTATGAAAAAATATAGCTTTTACTCCTGGATAAGTAAGTATTAAACTTAACTTTGATTTTGCAGCTGGATCTCTGTCTATTATGGATTGTAAATATTCATTCATAATGAGGCTATATAGTTGTTTTTTGTTAAATTTAAACCTTATTAACTTGATGTAATGTCACTCTTTTCGATATTTATAAGGTATTACAAAAGTTTGCATAGCATATCAATCTTGCATATAATTTTTGAATTAAAATAGGAGGTTTAATGAGTTTAAAAATAAATAGTGTTGCTCCAGATTTTAAAGCAAAGACACAACTTGGTGATATATCTTTTCATGAGTGGCTAGGAGATAGTTGGGGAGTGTTGTTTTCGCATCCAAAAGATTTCACTCCAGTATGCACAACTGAACTAGGTTCTTTAGCAAAAATGAAACCTGAATTTGATAAAAGAAATGTAAAAGTTATCGGCTTGAGTGTTGATCCAGTATCTGACCATGTTAAATGGTTAGAGGATATAAAAGATGTTACAGGAAATAAACCAAGCTATCCAATTATTGCAGATGAAAATTTAGAGGTCGCAAAACTTTATAACATGCTTGAGGGAGACGCTGGAGTTACTTCAATGGGAAGAACAGCAGTTGATAATCAAACAGTTCGAACAGTTTTTATAATTAGGCCTGACAAAAGAATTGGTCTTTTTTTAACTTACCCGATGGCAACTGGTAGAAATTTTATGGAGCTTTTAAGAGCAATAGACTCTATGCAATTAACAGCAAAACATAAAGTTGCAACACCTGCAGATTGGAAAAAGGGTGAGGAAGTAATAATTGTTCCAGCAGTGAAGGATGATGAGGCTAAAAAATTGTTTCCAGATGGTTGGAATGCAGTTAAGCCGTACTTGAGAAAAGTTCCAGATCCTTCAAAGTAGATTGAATAAGAAAGATTTAGACCAGCAATCTCAGCATTGGGAAAACAGCTTCTCAAGTAAGCCTGAGATGTTTGGTTTAGACCCTAGCGAATCTGCCAAACACGCAAAAGAAATATTTGAAAATCAAAAAGTAAACATTTTTTTTAAGAGAAAAAAAATTGACATCCTTGAGTTAGGTGCTGGTTTAGGTAGAGACACAACTTATCTTGCAGCAAATTCAAATTTGATTCAAGTTACAGCATTAGATTACAGTTCTGAGGCAATAAAAAATATTAATAAAAAAAAAATAGAAAATTATTCTGATCCTATAATGGCTGATGGTAAATCTGCAGCAGATAAAATTACTACAAAAGTTTGGGATGTACGCAATGGTATACCTTATAAGGATAATTCTTTTGATGGATGTTATTCACACATGCTTTACTGTATGGCCTTGACTACTTCAGAAATTATTAAATTAAATAAAGAAGTTCATAGAATTTTAAAACCTGGTGGAATTAATATATTCACTGTTAGGCATACTGGAGACGGTGATTATAAAAAAGGAAAACATATTGGGGAAGATTTATACGAAAGTGATGGATTTATTGTTCATTTTTTTAATAAAGAAAAAATAATTCAAATTTCAAAAGGATTTAAAATTGAGGATATTTTTGAATTACATGAAGGAAGTTTTCCAAGAAAACTTTTTGTAGTTACTCAAAGAAAAAAAAGAATATGGAATTTTTAATCCTGGGCTTTTTTACTGGATTAAGTTTGATCCTTGCTATAGGTGCTCAAAATATTTTTGTCATTGAACAGGGATTAAAGAAACAATACGTATTTCTAGTCTGTTTAGTTTGTTCAGTTTCTGACCTATTATTGATTTTTCTCGGAATTTTATTATTTCATTATTTTCAACAATATTTTAGTGCATCTATAGAGTTATTACTAAATGTTCTTTTAATAATCTTTTTGATTTATTTTATTTATTCAAAAATCACAACACTTCAAACAAATATAAATTTATCTACCACCTTAGAAGAAATTTCCTTATTTGAGGTTTTATTTAAGACATTAGGTTTTACCTATCTAAATGTTCACGTTTATTCAGATACAGTTTTTTTTCTAGGTAATTTTTCAAAAAATTTTTTAATGAAAGAAAAAGTTTTTTTTGGTATTGGCGCATCTATAGCATCATTTATATTTTTCTTTTTTTTGGGATATTTATCAAATTATTTATCAAAATACGCTGAAAGTAAAAAAACTTGGCGATATATCAATTTGTTTATAATTTGCTTTATGTCATTTCTAATAATGTATATAGCAAAAGAAACACTAATTATTTTTAAACAGTAAAATACTCAGAGACAATTATGTTGCTTGATTAATTAATTATTTCTTAATAAAAAATTTTATGATGTTAAAAAGAAATTTCCTTAAATTAATTGGTTTGTCTTGTTTATCTTTTTTATCATTACCATATAAATTTTTATATTCAGTAACAAAAAAAATAATTAATCCTGAACTTTCACAATCCCAAAAAGATATAATGTTTAATGAAGGAACAGAAAGACCTTTTTCAAGTGATCTTCTTAAGGAAAATAGAAAAGGTTTTTACCACTGTGCTAATTGTGGGGCTAAATTATTTTCATCAACTGCTAAATTTGATAGTGGTACAGGCTGGCCTTCTTTTTCAGAGGCTCTTCCTGGTGCCTTTAAAACTAAAATAGATTATTCTTATGGAATGAAAAGAGTTGAATATCATTGTGCAAATTGTGGTGCGCATCATGGCCATGTTTTTTTGGACGGTCCAAGTGCCACCGGAAAAAGATTTTGCAATAATGGATTGTGTTTAATTTTTAAACCTGAAAATTAATCTTTTTAAACATTATTCGTTTGAATATCCGTACTTACGCAACCTAGCATCACCAGTTCTTGCATGAGCTTCCATCCCCTCGTATCTTGAAATCCTTGCAGCAGCAGAGCCAACTTCTTTCGTTGACTCTTTTGTCATTCTTTGAAAACTCAATGTTTTAATAAACTTACCAACAAACAATCCACCTGTATATTTTCCAGCACCTTTAGTTGGTAAAATGTGGTTGGTTCCTGAACATTTATCACCATAAGCAACAGTTGTTTCTTCTCCAATAAATAATGAACCGTAATTTTTTAATCTCTTATGAAACCATTCAAGATTTTTTGTTTGAATTTCTAAATGCTCAGGTGCATAGTCATCACTTACCTTAACCATTTCTTCATCTGTATCACACAAAATAACTTCACCGTAATCTCTCCAAGCAGCCTCTGCACTTAATCTTGGAACCTCTGGAAGTTTTTCTATTAACTCTGGAACTCGTTTCATTACCTCATCTGCAAGTTTTTGGCTAGTGGTGTATAGCCAACATGGTGAATTATAACCATGTTCAGCCTGACCAACTAAATCTACAGCAACAATCTCTGGATCTGCTGTTTCATCTGCAATAATTCCAATTTCTGTTGGGCCCGCGAATAAATCTATGCCTACTTTTCCAAATAAAATTCTTTTAGCTTCAGCTACAAATTGATTTCCAGGACCAACTAAAATATCAGCTGGAGCGTTTCCAAACATTCCATATGTCATTGCAGCAATAGCCGGTACACCACCAAGATTTAAAATTATATCCGCTCCACATAAATTTGCTGTATAAACAATAGAAGGGTGTGCACCAACTCCCTCTTTCGGCGGACTACATGCAATAATATTTTTTACACCTGCAACTTTTGCAGTTGTAACACTCATTACTGCAGATGCGATGTGAGCATATCTTCCACCTGGTATGTAACAACCAGCAGTATTTACAGGGACTAATTTTTGACCCGCATATAAACCATCTGATAATTCAACTTCAAAATCTTTTCCATAATTTGCAAGTTGAGCTTCTGCAAATTTTCGAACTCTATCGTATGAAAATTTAATATCATCTTTAGTTTTTTGGTCTAAGTTTTTATTTATTTCTTCTATTTTTTCTTTTGAAACAACTATTTCCCCATCGTATTTATCAAATTTTTTTGTTAATTCTTTACAACCATCTTCTTTAGATTTTTCAAGTTCTTGTAAAAGATTTTGTACTATATCTTTTGTTTTAGTGTCATCTGTGGATGCTGTTTTGGAAGCTTTTTTTAGATATTTAATTGTCATATTTTAAATTTATATTGTTTTATTAATCTAATGCAACAACAGCTGCAGCAATTGATGCTAATCTTGCTGGGGCTTCATCAGATCTACTTGTGATAACAACTGGTACTTTACCCCCAACAACAACACCGGCTGCACAGGCACCACAAAAGTAGATTAGCATTTTTACCAAACCATTTCCTGTTTCGACACTTGGAACTAGTAGCACATCTGCCATACCAGCTACAGTATTTTGTATTCCTTTAATAGCTGCGGATTTTTTGGAGATACTATTGTCAAATGCAAGTGGACCAAAGACATCAGCATTTAAATTTTCTTTTATTGCAATTTTAGTTAATTCCTCAGCTTCTTTAGAACTTGGCACGCTATCTAAAACTTCCTCTGTTGCAGACAATATTGCTACTTTAGGTCTTTCGATACCAATCCTTTGAGAAAAATTAATAACATTTTTAAGAATGTGTAATTTGGTTTTCACATTAGGTAAAACATTTAATGCTCCATCTGTAATTATTAAAGGCTTGTCGTCTTTTTCCAAAGTCATGTGCCAAATGTGACTTAATCTAGTTTTTCCTAATAGATTATATTCTCTCCTCAAAACTTCTTTCATAAGAATATCAGTGTGTATATGCCCCTTAACAATAATTCTAATTTTTTGCTCACTTGCTAATTTTGCGGCAATCGTTGCAGTGTTATTTTCAACAGGTTCATGAATAATTTCGTAATTTGAAATATCCCACTTAAGATCCTGTGCACATTTTACTATTTCTTTCTCGTCACCAATAAATATTGGTTCAATAAGATTTTCTTTAACCGCATCCTGTACTGACTGCATAGGCAAAGGCTTTCCTGCATTGACAATACCAGCTTTAATACCTTTCTTTTTGTGAGCGACATTTAGCAAGTTATCTGGACAAATAATTTCTTTATTCGAAAGCATTTTCAATTTTTTAATATTTTTAAATCTTTTTTTATAATATTTGGTATTTTAATTTCTTTTTTTAAGTTCATTTTAAACCTTTTATATTTATTTTGGCCAGGATACATTATTTCTTTTACTCCTTTAATTTTAGGCAACCTTTTTATCGTTCTAATATTATCTTTAATTCTTGAGTTATAATTTTTGACAAATAAGTTTGTTTTAAATGTGATAAATAAATGCCCAACGTTTTGTGGACCTGAAAAGTCATCAAAAGGATCTTTTACTTTTCCAGCATGATTTCCACCTGTTAATACACCACTTAAAATATCGACCATCCATGCTAAACCTGAACCTCTAAAACTCGCAATTGGTAATTGGACTCCATAGAGTGCTTTTTTTGCATCTGTTGTTGGTTTACCAAATTTATCCAAAGCAACATCTTTAGGTAATTTTTGATTATTCTTTGCTGCAAATCTTACTTTGCCTCTATTAATCCTTGACATAGAAGTGTCTAGTATAAATGGTACTTTTGAGCCGGTAGGAGAGCCAAAACAAACAGGATTTGTTCCGAACAAACTTTTTTTAGCACCATGAGGAGCGATTGCAGGAGGTGCGTTAGTATAAATCATCGTGATTAAATTTTTTTTTACGGCTTGTTCTGCGTAATAACCGGATAAGCCATAATGACCACTATTTTTAACCGCTACTAAACCTATCCCAGTTTTTTTAGCATTTTGAATTGCTTTTTTTATTGCAATGTCTGCAGCAACAAATCCAATACAATTATCAGCATCAACAAGTGAAATCGATTGAGATATCTTTTTTATTTTTATTCTTGGCTTTGGATTGATAACTTTTTTAGATAGTCGTTCACAATACATCTTTAACCTTGAAAGACCGTGACCGTAAGCACTAACTAATTCTGCATTGATTAAAGCATTAGTTGAAATGACAGCATGGGAACTACTTAATCCATGTTTTTTTAAAATTTTTATTACTTCTTTTTTAAGATTTTCTGTTTTCAAATTAACCTTTTCCGCGCCAAGGAATCGTTTTGTCGATTATTTTTCTTAAAGTGACATCAAATAAAAGACCCAACATTCCCATTATAAAAATTGTGATCCAAATCACCTCGTATTGAAAATATTTTTTAGCGACATTTTCAACAAACCCAATTCCTGTGGTACCAGCTAAGAATTCAGCTGCTACAAGAGTTCCCCAACACATACCAACTGCAACTCTAATTCCTGTTAAAATTTCTGGTAACGAATTTGGAAAAATTACATATCTTAAAATTTGTTTTTTTGATGCTCCTAAAGAATGAGCTGCATGGATTTTTGATAGCTGAGTTCCAGATGCACCAGCCCTTGCTGAAATAATCATTATTGATAAAGAGACCATAAATAATAAAAATACTTTTCCAGTATTATCAATACCTAAAACTGAAATAATTAAAGGAGCCCAAGCTAGCGGGGGAACTGGTCTATATAATTCTATCAGTGGATCAAAAAAACCTTTGGCAAATCTATTCAATCCCATAAATAAACCAAGGGGGACACCTATGATAATTCCAAAAACTAGTCCTAAAAATACTCTCATAAAAGAGTCCCATATATGACCGTATGGAACAGGAACTTTAAATAATTCAAAATCTCCAGTTACTATTTTTAATACATACCCTTTAAAATTTTGTTTAACAATTCCGTCTTTAGTATGAACAGGATATTCACCTGGTAAAATATCAGCTATCCAATCAGGCAAAATAAAACCAATCATTTTACTGACATCGACCATATCTATCCATAAAAGAGGAATGTCTTTATAACCAACACTTGGTTTTAACATCAGTGCAAATTTGTTAAAAGTATCTGAAGGCTTTGGCAGCCATCTACCAGAACCTTGTTCTGAACAACTTGGTCCGCTTGCAACAATTGTCCCTGCTGGAAATAAAAAGATATCAATTAATCTCAATCCACCTTGAGCAACTTTTTGAGCATCATCAAATTTTATTATTGCATCTTGCATTTTATCTAATGCATTAGGTGGATAGATGCTTGCAAATTCAATTCTTCTTGCAATTTTTACAATGTTTTTCGCATATGTTGATGCTAAATCTTCACTGTCTAATTCATTTCTATAAGATTTTATTTCATCTTTGAGTTCTTTAATCTTAATTTTAAATTGTGGATTATGATTTCTTAATTTGAAAAATTCATCACTTATCAAGTTTAATTCTTGTGCTGCAGCGTCAAATTTTAAACCTCTTTCAGTAGCAGGAATTAGAGGAACTTCAATTGTATTTTCTATTGATCCTGTTCCTGCACTTACTTTAACAATACCCCATCCACCTTCTTCATCTACTGCTTTTTTTCTTTCGTTATACTCTTGCTCAGTCTCGAAAGGATAGTTAGGCTTTTGAAAATTTTCAGTGAGCAAGTTAATTTTCCCGGTAATATCATTTATTTTTTGTTTAGTTTCAATTTCAAGTAAATCTTCATTTGTTAAAAGAGGAATTAGTTGATTAGTTTTACCTATAAAGTTTGAAAGATCTGTTTTTTGTTGAGCATTTAATTCATTAGAACCTTGTATTTCCTCGAGGATTTGCTGAAGATTTTTATTTTCTTTTTTTATTTGTGAAGTGCTTTTAAATTCTCTTTCTTCAATTGGAAACTGATATTTTAATCCTAATAATGAGTCATTTACTTTTGCAACCTGGCAAAGTTCGTTAGCTGATTTAGGATAAAATCCTTTAGCAATATCCCATGAATAATATAGCCAAATTAAAAGTAGAAAACTACTACCAACTATTACCCAATGTGTGCCGCCCCTAGCTCTTTCTGGGTTCCCAAATACTGCATCAACTTTTTCAGTTCTAATTAGTCTCCGCCCATAAAGAATACAGCCAATTACAGCAAAAAAAATTAAAAATGTTGCTATTTGAGTTAACATTTAATTATCTTTCCCCATGATTTCTTCTTCCATGTTCCAGATCATTTCCAGTATCTCTTCTCTTTTTTCAGAAAATTCTTTATTTTTTTTAATCTCTCGTAAATCTTCTTTTAATCCCATCGATGCAAATGGAAGATTGTATTCTTTATGTATTCTTCCTGGTCTTGGAGCCATTACATATAATCTTTCACCCAGCAACAAAGCCTCTTCAACAGAGTGAGTAATTAAGATAATTGTTTTTCCTGTCTCTTTCCAAATTTTTAATACTAAAGATTGCATTTTCTCCCTTGTTAAAGCATCTAGTGCACCAAGAGGCTCATCCATTAAAATTAAATCTGGATCATTAATTAAACATCTTGCAAGAGCCACCCTTTGCTGCATACCTCCAGATAATTGATAAGTTGGGGTATTGCCAAATCCTTTTAAACCAACTATCTCTAACCATTCATCAACTTTTTTTTGAGTTTTAATTGGATCTTCATTTTTCATTCTTAATCCAAAGTTGACATTTTCAGCGACAGTCAACCATTCGAATAAAGCTCCTTGTTGAAAAACCATTCCTCTTTCAACCCCAGGGCCATCTATTTCTCTATTGTTAAGAGTTATATTTCCAGAAGTTGGTCTTATAAATCCTGCAGTTATATTTAATAAAGTTGTTTTTCCACAACCAGAAGGACCAAGAACAGTAAGCAATTCTCCTTTTTTAAGAGTAAAATTTAAATCTTTTAAAGCGTGAACTGTTTCTCCTTTAGGAGTTTTAAAAATCATATTGAGATTTTGAGAAACTAAATCACTCATAAAAATCTTTATATTTGAATTTTTTGTAAAAAAATAGGCACCAATTTATTACAATTGGCGCCTATTAAAATTTAAATTACCTTTAAATTATAAAGGTAAGAAACTAGTGTCTACATTTCCTCTTGGAGTTCCCATACCATCTAGGAACGCTTTAAGATTTCCACTTTCCATAGACTGTTTAGTCTCCTCTGGTGATAGAAATTTAAAGCCACTTAAAGTTTCTTTCATATCAGCAACTTTCATTTCAGAAGCTTTTGACATTGCATTCATGTCAGATTTACCAGCTTTATATCTAGCATTAGCCTCATGAGTTACTTCTATAAAAGTTCTAAGCATTCCAGGGTTTTCCTTCATAAACTTTGTAGTCACTGAAGTGATATCAATACCTAGGATACCAGCATCTCTTGCTTCTTGAACTGTAAGCAATCTTGATCCTACAGCAGTTGCAGCTTTGATAGAGTTTCCACCAAACAAACATGCCATTACAACATCACCACTAACTAATGCAGCAGCTCCTTCTTCTGGGTCCATTTGAATGATATCCATTTTTTTTCTGTCTGCTCCAACAACTTTCATACTTTCATCAAAAACGTATTCAGCCATTGTCCCTAGTGGAACAGCAACTTTTTTACCCTCTAATTCTGTTGCATTCGCTTTTGTAATTCCAGAAGCGTTAGAAGTAACACAAGTTGTTCCTCCCATTCCGTATTCCATAGCAATATCAACTAATTTAATTGGCGCTTTAGATTTTACCGCATTAATAAATGGGACTAATCCTTGTGAGTAAGAAATATCTATATCTCCTGCTAACATTGCATCAGTCATTGCACCACCATTTGTGAAATTTGTCCATTTAACCGGAACACCAAGTGCTTTAGCAAATGCTTTTTTTTGCATATCCTCTAAGTTTGGACTTGGCCATTCTAGAAAGTAAGCAACTCTTACTTCATTAGCTGCTGAATTAGCAACTGACATTGAAAGATTAAGAGCTACAAAACATCCAAGAATAAAACTTATTATTTTTTTCATTTATTCCTCTTCCTTGTTTATTTATATATTTAAATTTAAGATGAATTTTACCTAGAAGTAAAACAAAAAAATGGTCATAATAGTCTTACAACTTAAAGTTGTGACAATTATTTTGGTGGTTAATTTTACTTAATTAGTCTAAGGATTTGATATTAAACATTTTAAAATTTATTTATGAGCTCAGAAAAAAGAACAGCAGTCCCTAACTCACTAAACGAGCATTGGATGCCTTTTACATCTAACAAAGATTTTAAGGAAAATCCAAAGTTAATAGTTGAAGCTAAAGGAGTTTATCTAAAAAATCATCATGGCAAAACACAAATTGATGCGAGCTCTGGATTATTTTGTAATCCATTAGGACATGGTAGAAAAGAAATTATAGAGGCAATAACAAATCAATTAAATACCCTGGATTATTGCCAACCATTTCAACAAGGATTTGGTGGTTCATTCGAATTAGCAACAAGAATTTCAAAACATACTCCAGGAAATTTAAATAAAATTTTTTATACAATTTGTGGCTCAACTGCAGTTGAAACGGCGATTAAGATTAGTATTGCATATCATAAGGCTAGAGGTGAAGGACAAAGATTTAGGTTTGTTGGAAGAGAACGTGCTTACCATGGGATGAATATAGGAGCTACGTCTGTAGGTGGAATGATCAATAATGTTAAAGCTTACGCAAGCGTTCTAATGCCAGGTGTTGTTCACATGAGACACACACATTTAGATGAACATAAATTTATATCTGGCCAACCTGAAACAGGAGCTGAGATCGCAGACGATTTAGAAAGAATTTGTACAAATTTCGGTTCAGAAAATATTGCAGCTTGTATTGTTGAACCTATCGCTGGATCAACAGGAACTTTGGTTCCGCCAGTTGGATATTTACAAAGATTAAGAGAACTTTGTGATAAACATAAAATACTTTTAATTTTTGATGAGGTAATTACCGGCTGGGGAAGAACTGGTTCAGCATTTGGAGCTCAAGAATTTGGTGTAACACCAGATATAATGACAATGGCTAAAGCAACGACTAATGGTATTGTTCCATTTGGTGTGGTTGCTTGTAAAGAGGAAATTTATGATGCAGTGATGGATAATTCTCCAAAAGGTGCAATAGAATTATTCCATGGATATACTTATTCAGGAATACCTGTTTCAGTAGCAGCAGCATTAGCTGTACAAGATATTTTTGAAAAAGAAGACATTTTTAATAGAGCAAAAGAACTAGCTCCATATTTTCAGGAAGGTTTATTTTCTCTGCAAGATATTGATGTAGTGGACAATATAAGAGGATATGGAATGATGGGTGGAATCGACATAAAAACCGATGGGCGACCTGGTAAAGCAGGTTTGGCAACTTTTAAACATTGTTACGACGCAGGCGTAAATTTTAAAGCTACAGGAGATTGTTTGATTATTGCACCAATGTTTATTTGTGAAAAAAAACATATAGACGAAATTATTGAAAAACTTCGAACTGGGATTACTAATTACTCGAAAAGTAAAAAAAATTAAAATTCGTTAATGAGAATTGGCGTACCTAAAGAAATAAAACCTCAAGAAAATAGAATTGGTTTAACTCCTGATAGTGTGAAAACTCTTGTGTCTGAAGGCCATCAAGTTTTAGTCGAAAATAATGGAGGGTTTGAAGCTGGTTTTGATAATGATCAATATATTAAAGCAGGTGCAAAAATTACAAATAAAGCATCAGATATTTTTAATGATGCAGACATAATTGTTAAAGTTAAAGAGCCCCAAAAAGTTGAAGTAGATATGATTAGAGAAAATCAAATTGTATATACTTATCTTCATTTAGCTGCTGCAAAAGAGCTTACAGAGGGTTTAATTAAATCTAAAAGTATTAGTATTGCATATGAAACTGTAACGGATGACAATGGAAGACTGCCTTTGCTAGCACCAATGAGTGCGGTTGCGGGTCGTATGTCTGTTCAAGCTGGAGCACATTGTTTAGAAAAAAATCAAAAAGGTAGAGGGGTACTATTGGGTGGAGCACCCGGTGGTGAACCAGCCAATGTATTAATACTTGGTGGAGGCGTTGTGGGTGAAAATGCTGCAATAATCGCAACTGGTATGAGAGCTAAAGTTCATATAGTAGATAAATCTGAAGCAAGATTAAAACAATTAGTTCAAATCTTTGGAGATAAAATTATTCCAGAACAAAGTGATAAAATAGACTTAAACAAGTTAGTAGCAGAGGCAGATTTATTAGTTGGTGGTGTTTTAATTCCAGGTGCCGAAGCGCCAAAATTAGTGACTAAAGACATGCTAAAATTAATGAAAAGGGGATCAGTAATTGTTGATGTGGCTATTGATCAAGGGGGATGCGTGGAGACTAGTAAACCAACTACTCATGGTGACCCAACATTTATAGTAGATGATGTTGTTCATTACTGTGTCGCTAATATGCCTGGTGGAGTACCAAGGACTTCTACTTTTGCATTAAACAAAGCTACTCTTCCATATCTAGTGAAATTAGCAAATAAAGGTTATCAAAAAGTTTTAAGTGAAGATAAAAATTTTTTAGCTGGCTTAAATGTTCATAAGGGACATGTGACCTATAAAGCAGTTGCAGATGTGTTTGGACATCAATATGTTGAACCAGGAGTAGCAATCAAAAATTAATTAAATGGAAAAAAAACTTCCAAGTAGCACTAAAGTAGTTGTTATAGGAGGTGGAGTAGTAGGTTGCTCTGTTGCTTATCATTTAGCTAAATTTGGTTATAAAGATACAATTCTTTTAGAAAGAGATCAGTTAACATCGGGAACAACTTGGCATGCAGCAGGTCTTGTAAGCCAATTAGGTCCAACAGCTGCAGTTACAAAAATAAGAAAATACACTTTAGATTTGTATAAAAAACTTGAGAAGGAAGTTGATCATTCTGCAGGTTTGAGACTAAACGGCGCTCTTTCAATAGCACAAAATAAAGGAAGATGGCAAGAACTCCTGAGACAAGCAACAACCGCACAACTTTATGATGTTGATGTAAGAATTTTAGATAAAAATCAAATAAAAAAAGATTATCCAATAATAAACACTGAAGAAGTAATTGGTGGAATTTTAATGCCAGGTGATGGATCTGCAGATCCATCAGGCGTTACTCATATGCTTGCAAAAGGTGCAAGAATGGAAGGTGCTCAAATTTTTGAAAAATCTCCAGTAGAGGAAATTTTGATTAAAGATAGAAAAATCTCAGGTGTTAAAGTTAATGGTCAAAAAATTGATTGTGAATATATTGTTTTAGCCTCAGGCATGTGGTCAAGACAAATAGGGGAAAAAGCTGGAGTAAGTGTTCCACTTTATCCTGCTGAGCACTTTTATATTATTACGGAGCCAATAGAAAATCTTTCTAAAACTTTACCAGTTATTAGAGATTTTGATAATCGAACTTATATTAAAGAGGACGCTGGCAAAATATTAGTTGGAATTTTCGAAGGGAATTCCATACCTGCTTGGAATGATACAAATAAAGTTCCGGAGGATTTCTCTTTTGGTGAGTTTCAAGAAAATTTTGAACATTTTGAACCCTATTTAGCTTCTGCAATTGAAAGATTTCCAATTTTAGAAAAAGCAGGTATTAGAAAATTTTTTTCAGGTCCGGAATCTTTTACACCTGATACAAATACGTTATTAGGAGAAGTTCCTGAGATTAAAAATTTTTTTGTTTGCTGTGGATTAAACAGTATCGGAATTGGTAGTGGAGGAGGTGTTGGTAAAGTAACAGCAGAATGGCTTATGACAGGACATATCAATGAGGATATTTTTAGTTATGATATAAAAAGATTTCAAAAATTTCATTCAGATCTAGGATTTATAAAAAATAGAATTACTGAGTCTTTGGGTGATTTGTACGGAATGCACTGGCCATTTAAACAACATCGGACTTCAAGAAATGTAAAACAGCTCCCTCATCATGAAAATTTAAAAAGTTTTGGAGCTTGTTTCGGTGTTTCTGGTGGATATGAAAGACCTATGTGGTTCGCCTTAGATGGTGAAAAGGCTGAATACAAATACAGTTATAATTATCAAAGCTGGTATCCCTCAGCAGAATATGAAACACATAACACCATGAAAAATGTTGGTCTCTTTGATTTAACTCCTTTTTCAAAATTTGAGATTAAATCTGATAAAGCACATCAAGAATTACAAAAAATATGTACGGCAAATATTAAAAAAGATGCTGGTAAATGTACCTATACTCATATGTTAAATTCAGATGGAGGTATTGAAGCTGATTTAACAGTAGTATCAGTAGATGAAAATCATTTTAGAATAATTAGCTCTGCAGCAACTAGGGAAAGAGATAAACATCACATAAAAAAGCATTTAAATAAAGATATTGAAATAGAGGATGTGACTGATGATTATTGTGTTTTTTGGTTTATTTGGACCTAAAAGCAGAGATTTAATGAATTCATTAAGC
>CACPOY010000002.1 GCA_902635685.1 uncultured Pelagibacteraceae bacterium | reverse complement strand
GAGATAATTTTGGTTCATATAAAAAAATTCATTTAAATCTATCAAATAAAAAAGTGAATTTTCTTGTAAAATAATTATTTTATTCTTCCATAAATATCTTGGTATCTAACTATATCAGTTTCTTTTAAAATTGAGCCTACTTGAGCTTCAATTATTTTTACCGGTTTTTTATATGGATTTTCTATTCTATGGATTGCACCTAATGGAATAAAAATAGTTTCATCAGGTTTCATAGTAAAATATTTCTTATTTAATGTAATTTTAGGTTTACCATGAGTAACTACCCAGTGTTCAGCTCTATGATGATGTTTCTGTAGACTTAATATACCTTTTGGTTTTACATATATTTCTTTAATTAAAAATTCTTTACCATTGAATAGATTAACATAACTGCCCCAAGGTCTATGAAATACATTTTTTTTTTTAAAATAATGTCTTTTATTTCTTCCATACATTTTACAGATTTCTTTCCAAGAACCTAAGTCAGACCAAGGAATATCTAATTTAATCGCATTTATATCTTTAGTTTTTTCTAATATTGCATAGTCAAAAGACTTAGCTGTTGCTTTGGTAAATGCTTGTTTGTTTAAATAATACACGTTATTTTTATATTTTGCTTTTGTTACAGCTTTATTACAGTTTCGGTAAATATTTGGTTGGTATTTCTTAAAATTATTAATGATTGAGTCTTTTCTCAAATAAAACATTCCAGAATTCCAATAACCTTTTTTACTAATTATTTGTTTAGCTTTAGCCTCTTTAGGTTTTTCTACAAATCTAGATACTTTATTATTTTTTGTTAAAAAATAACCAAATTCACTTGAAGGCATTGTGGGTTTAATCCCAAAAATACAAATATTATTATGAGTGAGTTTCTTTTGATTTTTTTTGATAGCTTTATTGAATAACCCTATCTTTTCTATCAAATGATCAGCGGCCAAGAACATTAGAGGTTGTTTGTTTGGAATATCCTTTATTAAAGCAGTGCTTAGAATAGCTGGCGCTGTGTTTCTTTTAGCTGGCTCTAAAACTATTTTGAATTTTCTTATTTCGTGTTTCTTTAGATGTTGTTTTACTTGTCTTAAATATTTTGCATTAGTGCTTATAATCGGTTCATCAAATATAGATGCTTTAACTCTCTCTAAAGTTTTTCCCAATAAAGTCCAATTACCAAAATCTATAAACTGTTTAGCTTGATGTTTTTTGGCTTTTGGCCAAAGCCTAGTGCCAGCTCCTCCGCATAAAATAACTGGTCTAATTTTCATTAAATTAATTCTTGTTTTGTTATTTTAATATTATAACCCTCTAATCCAATTACTTTTTTTGGAGATTTTGTTATTAAAATCATTTTTCTTATCTTAAGGTCTTTAATAATTTGAGCACCAATACCATAGTTTCTTAAAAGTTTATCATTACTTTTTTTATAAGAGCCTTTATTTTTATAATCTTTTAATGTTTGAGTAACTGATTTTAGATTTGTATCTTTAATAAAAACTAGAACACAGTTATTAAATTTTTTAAAATAATTAAGTGTTTTATTGAATGAATTAGGTAATTTTTGACTGATCAAGTAATTATGAACAATATTAGAGGAAATAACTCGAACTCTTGGAACTACACCTTTTTTAATTGCTCCTTTTACTAAGGCAAAGTGTTCGGAACCATCTAATAAATTTTCATAAATCTTAATTTTATATTTTTGATTTTTTACTTTAATTTCTGATGATTTTTTTAATTTTACCAACTTTTCTCTTTTTAACCGATAAGAAATTAAATCCTCTATTTTTCCTATTTTCAGTTTATGTTTATCTGCAAAATCAAAAAGATCTTGACCTTTAGCCATAGACCCATCCTCATTCATTATTTCACAAATAACTGCTGAATTATTCTTTTTTGCTAGTTTTGAAATATCTACTGAAGCTTCAGTGTGACCTGCCCTAACTAATACCCCCCCATCTTTAGCAATGATAGGAAATACATGTCCTGGGGAAACAATGTCTTTTTTACTGACATTTTTTTTTGAGGCAATTTTTATTGTTCTAGATCTATCTTTAGCAGATATTCCTGTTGTAATTCCTTTTTTTGCTTCAATTGAAATTGTAAAAGCAGTTTGATTTCTCGATTGATTAATAGGTGACATCAAAGATAAATTTAATCTTTTAGCTTGTAAGCTGTCCAAGGCTAAACAAATTAAACCTCTACCATATTTGGCCATGAAATTTATTTTTTTTGAATTTGTATCAGACGTAGATATGACAAGATCACCTTCATTTTCTCTTTTTTCATCATCAACTAAAATGAACATGCCACCTTTTTTGGCAATCTTAATTATTGTTTCTATTGATGAATAATTACTTTTTGGCATTGAAAAAATTTTTAACGTATTTAGAGAGAATATCTATTTCAATATTAACTAAACTTCCTTTTTTAACCTTGGATAGATTTGTTAGTTTGAACGTATGAGGGATTACCCATATTTGGAAACCTTTTTTAGTAACCTTTGATATAGTTAGAGAAATACCATTGACACAAATTGAAGCTTTTTCAATGATATCCTTTTTATCTCTACGATTTATTTCAAAATCAAAGATATAGGATTTATCCACTTTTTTTATACTTAAAACCTTAGCAGTAGTATCAACATGACCTTGGCATATATGGCCTGAAATTTTTTGTCCATATTTAAGTGGAAGCTCTAAGTTTATTAAATCGTTTTTTTTTAAAAATTTAAACTTTGATCTTTTGACTGTTTCATTTGAAAGATAAAATTCCATAATCTTATTTTTAATTGTGATGAGTGTTAAACATACACCATCGCAAGCAACTGAAACTCCTATATCTTTATTTTTTAATTTGAGGTCTGACTTTACAAAAATGTTTATGCCTTTGGCTCTTTTAGATATGCCTGTAATTAATCCTTTATTAAATATAATTCCGTTAAACATTTTATCTTTTATAGATGGTAATATTATCTTTGGCTAGTTTTGGGCTAATTCTAGTTTTGTTTTTATATTTACTATTTAACGTATTTAAAGATGTAAATGTCATATGCTCCTTACTAATTAGCAAGTTTTTAGGGCTTTTAAACAGGTAAAATTTATCAATTAATCTATTTTGAATAAGATTTTTCGTTATTTTATCTCCGCCCTCTACTAATAAATTCCTAACACCAAGAATATATAGTTTTTTTAAAACTGCTTTTAAGTTAAACATTTTCTTATTATCAATTTTAGATCTAATTAATTTTATTCCTTTTTTTTTTAAAATGTTTATTTTTTTGGTATTTAGAGCGTTATGAAAAATTATAGTGTTGTCTTTTTTGGCAGACTTAAAAATATAACTATTTAATTTTATCTCTAAATTCTTGTCTAAGATAATCCTTCTAGGTGAAAAATTTTCAAATCCCTTGAGCCTACAATTCAGTTTGGGATTATCAATATTAAGTGTTTTGGAGGAAATCATAATAGAATCGTTTTTATACCTTAAATAATGGGTTAATTTATCAGAGGTCTCATGAGTAATTCTTTTGGTGCCTTTGCTGTAAATTAATTTGTTTTTGGAAATTGCAATCTTTGCAGTAACAAATGGTAATTTTTTATTTCTATTAACAATATATGAGTCATATAAATTTTTTGCCTCATTTTTTAAAAGTCCCTTTTTTACTTTTATTTTCTTATTTGATAAAATTTTAAAACTCTTTCCTTTAACTTTTTTATCAATATCATCCATGCCATAAATAATTTCACTAATACCACTTTTAATAATACTATTAGTACATGGGGGTGTTTTTCCATAATGATTACAAGGCTCTAAAGTTACATACATTTTTGAGCCTTTTACGTTTTCAACAGAATTTTTTATTGCATTATGCTCTGCATGAGGTCTACCGTTTAAACCTGTTTGCCCAATAGAAATAATCTGGTCATTTTTTACTATCAAGCAACCTACAGAAGGGTTTTCACCAGTTAAACCTTTTCGAACACTTGCTAGTTTTAAGGCTAGCTGCATGAATTTTTTATCTTGTGATGAAAAATTATCTTTTTTTGAAGACATCTATTTTGTCCACAAATTGTACAAAATCTTTTTCTTCTCTAAAATTTCTGTAGACAGATGCAAATCTTACGTAAGCAACTGGATCAAGCTCTTTTAAACCTTCCATGACCATTGTTCCAATTGTATTGCTTGAAATTTCACTTTGTCCAAGCTCCTCTAAAGATCTTGATATACGACTAATAAATTTTTCAACAGTTTCTGTGTCTAAGGGCCTTTTTTTTAAAGCTATATAAATAGATTTTGCAAGTTTATCTCGATCAAATGCTGATTTTCTTCCATTTTTTTTTACAACCATTATTTCTCTAAACTGAACTCTTTCAAATGTTGTAAATCTTGCACCACATACACAAAGTCTTCTTCTACGTATAGCGGTGCCGTCTTCTGTAGGTCTTGAATCAACTACAGAAGTTTCGCCTTTCTTGCATATAGAGCAAATCATTTATTCAGATTTTTATAAATCGGAAAATTAGAGCATAAATTCACTACTTCATCTCTAACTTCACCCTCAATCTTGCTATTGTCCTCTGGGTTTTCTGATAAACCTTTTATAACTTTTGTTATTAAGTTACCAACTTTTTCAAATTCTTTTAAACCAAAACCTCTTGTTGTTGCCGCTTGAGAACCCAAACGAATTCCAGAAGTAATCATTGGTTTTTCAGTATCAAAAGGTATTCCATTTTTATTGCATGTAATATTAGCTCTACATAAACTTTCTGATGCTAAATTTCCTTTTACATTAAATGGTCTTAGATCAACTAACATTAAGTGAGTATCTGTACCACCAGAATAAATTTTGAATCCATTATTTTTTAAAGTCTCTGCTAACATTTTTGCATTAGCTAAAACATTTTTTATATAAGTTTGAAAATCAGGTTTAAGAGCTTCATAAAAACCAGCGGCCTTTGCTGCAATAACATGCATTAATGGACCACCTTGATAACCTGGAAATACGGCTGTATCAAATTTTTTACCTAAATCTTCTTCATTAGACAAAATAATTCCACCTCTTGCACTTCTAAATACTTTGTGCGTAGTAGAAGTAACAACATGAGCATAATCACATGGATTAGGATATCCTTTTCCTGCAACTAAACCTGAAAAGTGAGCCATATCTACCATCAAATATGCTCCAACTTTATCTGCAATCTCTCTAAATCTTTTGAAATCTATAACTCTTGAGTAAGCACTACCTCCAGCAATAATTAATTTAGGTTTATGCTCAAGGGCAAGCTTTTCAACATTATCATAATCAATAAGCTCAGATTTTTTATCTACATCGTAGCTCACAGCATTAAACCATTTACCTGACATAGAAATTTTTAATCCATGAGTGATATGTCCACCAGAATTTAAACTCATTCCCATAAATGTATCATGAGGTTTTAATAAAGCTAAAAAAACTGCACCATTAGCTTGAGCTCCTGAGTGAGGTTGAACGTTAGCATATTTACAATTAAAAAGTTTTTTAATTCTTTCTAAAGCTAATTTTTCAGCTACATCAACATGTTCACAACCATTATAATATCTTTTACCAGGATAGCCTTCAGCATATTTGTTCGTTAAAACAGATCCCTGAGCCTCCAACACTGCCTGTGAAACAATATTTTCTGAGGCAATTAGTTCTATATGATTTTGTTGTCTAATTAGCTCATCATTAATTGCTTTATATAAATCTGGATCCGCTTCAGATAAACTTTTTTCAAAAAAGTTTTGATAATCTGAATTTAAATATTTTTTTTCACTTGACATAATAACCTATATTTTTTTTACTCTTTTTAAATGCCTCCCACCTTCAAATTTAGTGTTTAAAAACACATTCACAAAATTTAAAGCATTTTTTTTATTTAATAGTCTAGAGCCTAATGTAATGATGTTTGCATCATTATGCAATCTTGATAATTTGGTTGATTTTAAATTAAAACATTGAGCTGCTCGCACATTTTTGTGCTTATTTGCTGCAATATTCATGCCTGTACCAGATCCACATACTAATATTCCAACGTTATTTTTGTTCAACTTTACTTTTTTTGCTACTTTATGGGCAAAGTCTGGGTAGTCCACACTATTATCGTTTTCTGGACCTAAATCAAAATATTTATATTTTTTTCTTTCTAAATACATTTTAATAGTTTCTTTCAGTTTGAATCCAGCATGATCTGATGAGATAAAAATTTTTTTCAAATTAATTAAATTTATGATTTAGAACACATGCCACTAAATGGATTCTATTTTCCTCACCACCATTAAAGGCATTATGATATTTCGTGTTATTAGTAATCCACACAGAACCATCAGCTGGTAGATGTTTTGCAACATTATCTATAACCATGATTGATCCAGGATTAGTAATTATTGGAATATGAAGTCTTGGTTCTGGATCTCTATGCCAGCTTAAGGTAGATCTTGGCTCTTTTAATAAAATTCTAACTCTTCCAAGTTTATATTTTGAAGAAAGAGCATCAAAAACTTCTTTAAAGTACGTTTCCTTATATTCATCAATAAATTCTGAGTAAGCTTCTTCATTTATCATTTCATCTCTTACTACTTCTTTGCCAGAACCGTTTGGTTTGGTCCAAAAAATACCACGAGCTTTATGTCCTTTGATAGACTCTGGATCTCCAGGTATCTGAGTTAATGATATTGCTCCAAAATTAGAAACACCAGCAACTCCTTCAAATCCTTTTATTTTCAATATTTCCTGATAAGCTTCCTTGAGTTTATCAATATCAAACTTAATATCTTGTTTTTCAAAATCGTTAAAATTAAGGTCCATTTAATTGTTTAATATCCTTTTTAAGATATATTTGTATATTACATTTGTCGCATTTTTTAAATATATTTGAACATGATAACAGGTAAATATCCAGGTTTAAGACTAAGACGTAGTCGTAAAAATGATTGGTCTAGAAGACTAATTGAAGAAAATAATTTAAGTCCAAGTGATTTTATCTTGCCAATATTTTTAATAGATGGCAAAAACAAAAAACAGCCAATCAAATCAATGCCAGGTGTATATCGTTACACTTTAGACAAGCTTTCTGGTCTTGTTGATAAAGCAATAAAAAATCAACTACCTATGGTTGCTTTATTTCCATATACAGAAAAAAGAAAAAAGAATAATCTGGGCACTGAAGCTTTAAATGAGGACAATTTAGTTTGTAAAGCAATCCAATTAATAAAAAAAAAATATAAAAATCAAATTGGTATAATGACAGATGTTGCATTAGACCCTTACACATCTCATGGTCATGATGGTTTGTTAAAATCTGGATACGTCCTAAATGATGAAACAGTAAGTATTTTAATTAATCAGTCACTGCTTCAAGCACAGATGGGATGTGATGTTCTTGCTCCTTCAGATATGATGGATGGTAGAATTGGCGAAATAAGAAAAACACTTGATAAAAATGGATATAAGATGACTCAAATTCTGTCTTATGCTGTTAAGTATGCCTCAAGTTTTTATGGCCCCTTTAGAGATGCTGTTGGATCTAAGGGACTTCTCAAGGGTGATAAAAAAAATTATCAAATGGATTTTAAAAATAGCGATGAAGCTCTAAGAGAAGTCGCATTAGATATCAAAGAGGGAGCTGATATGGTTATGGTTAAACCAGGTCTGCCATATTTAGATGTTATTAAATTAATTAAAGATAACTTTAAAATCCCAGTCATGGCCTATCAAGTATCAGGAGAATACAGTTTATTAGCTAACGCTGTAGAAAAAGGTCTGGTTGATAATAATGTAATCATTGAAAGTTTAATTGGATTCAAGAGAGCTGGCGCTAATGCAATAGTTAGCTATTATGCTGACAGATTAGATAAAATTTTAAAATAATTATTTCAAATTACTTAAAAATTGTGATCTGCTTAAGGGCTGATTTAAATTATTAGGCCTCAATATAGACTTTTCAAGAAAATCACTAACTAACTTAATTCCTTGGATTAGATCTTCATCATTTGCTGAAAAATCATTCTCAATAAGAAAATTAGGTATAGTTCTGTCCTCAGATTGGGATTTTAATTTATAAAAAATATTTTCATCTTTTACTATTTTGGTGACAATTTTTTCTAATTCAAGATTATAGCCTAATAAACTAAATAATTTTAATTCCCACAAAATATAATTTTTAATCCACTCTTCACCTTTTAAAATTATAAAAAAATTCTCAATTAATTCAAAAATTTTTAGATTTGGTTGTGCCTCTGGATTTAATATTCTTATCAATTGTAGGGCTGATGTTAAGCAAGACAACTTTTTTTTATTATCAAAAAAAAATGGTGTTTCAGCTTTAATTATCTCAAATTTGAAATATCCTACTTTATTATCGTTTTTTGCATTATAGTTTGTGTATAATTTATTTCCAATTTGTAGATAGCTTTTAATTTTTTTAGATGTTCCACCAAAGAGAATACCTGAAATCTTACCATGTTCTTTTGTAAATACCTCTACTATCAAAGAATTTTCACTATATTTGTTTTTTGAAAGTAAAAAACCTGTATCGTCCCAATTCATTGTTATCCCAAATTATCTAAACATAATGTTGCGGCTTTTTGCTCCGCATTTTTTTTAGATTTTCCTTCTCCATAGTAAATTTTACCATCTGATAATTTGACACTTACTTTGATAACAGGCTTGTGTCTAGGACCCGTGTTGGAAATTAATCTATATACTGGTAACTTTTTAAAATTTTTCAATGAGTATTCTTGTAACTTTGTTTTTGCATCAATTATAGTTATGACACTTTTGTCAATTTCATCTTTCCATAAACGTAAAATGAAATTTTCAGCAACATTAAATCCTTTGTCTAAGTAAATTGCACCAATTATCGCTTCACAAGCATCAGAAAGAACTTTATCTTCAATATTTGATTTATTCTTAGTTGAACTTAAAATTAATATAAATTTTTCAATACCTAACTTTTTTGCAATTAGAAGACAGGTTTTTTTATTTACTAAAGAGGCAAACTTTTTATCCAAAATACCCTCTTTTTCATCGGGATAAATTTCTAATAATTTTTTTGCTATTACTAGGCCTAAAACTCTATCACCAAGAAATTCGATTTTTTCATTATTGTTTATTGGTTCGTAACTTTTATGAGTTAATGCTTGTACTAATAATTTAGGATTTTTAAATTTAATCTTTAATTTTTTTTGAAATAATTGAAAATTTTTTTGCATTAATTTATCTTTTTAAAGAATCTATCGAACCGGATAGAGTCTTTCCATTTCCAAAAGAAAAATAAATTACCTTTTGATTTATCAGATGAAAAAAAAATAAACCTTGCTTTACCAACAAGATTATCTTTATGAACATAACCAACACTTGATAAAAATCTACTGTCTTTTGAGCAATCTCTATTATCACCTAAAAAAAAATAAAAATCTTCAGGCACTTCAAACACATCTGAATTTTGATAACCAAAGTTTTTTAAGTAAACAGTTTTGTGCACCTTATTGTTTGGTAACTTTTCTTCAAACGTAAATACATCAATCTTTTTATTTCCGCAGTAAATAATATCTTTTTTTGAAATTCTTGATTTAAAAATCTCATTATTATTCAAAAATAAATTTGAGTCTAAAAATTGAATTCTATCACCTGGTAATCCAATTAGTCGTTTTATGTAATCTGTTCTATTATCTGCGGGTGTTTTGAATACAACTACATCCCCTCTTTTAGGACTACTGAAAATAATTCTATCTTTAAAAATCGGTGGGCTAAAAGGAAATGAATGTTTACTATATCCATAAGAATATTTTGTAACAAATAATCTATCCCCAACTAATAATGTTGGTTCCATTGATGAAGAAGGAATGTAAAAAGGCTGAATTATTAGTGATCTTATTATTATGGCTATGATTAGCGCATAAAATAAGGTTTTAATATTTTCTATAATACTCTCTTTATTAAACATTATTTAGTCTGTAAAGTCGTGAATGCTATTGAATAATCTTTTTCATCTGAAATTGAAAGAAACAAATCGTATTTTTTTACTTTAAATTTTTTGTTTACAATAACATCAATCTTTCTAGATTTTGAAAAAAAAGGTTTTCCCTTTTTATCATTTAAAATTTCTATATCTTTGAAATTTAGATTATCTCTAAAGCCACTACCAAGAGATTTCGCTAATGATTCTTTTGCTGCAAAACGCTTTGAAAAATAATTAGTTTTATTTGAATATTTTTGAGAAAATTTAATTTCTTTAGGACTAAATGTTCTTGAGATAAAATTTTTATTTTTTATTAAAGATTTAATCCTTTTATTTTGTATAATATCAACACCAATACCTAATATTTTCATTTTAAGTCTCAACTTTTTAAAATTTTTTTAAAATTTTTTATCACTTTTGGTAAACCATAAAAAATTGATTCACCTATTAAATAATGGCCAATATTGAATTCTTTGATTTCTTTAATTTTCACTAAAAGTTTCGTAGTTTTATAATCCAATCCATGACCAGCATGGACTTCTATGCTTAATTTGTGAGCAAGCTTTGAACTTTGAATAATTCTTTTTAATTCATAAGAGTGGTTTTTTTTAGCTTTAACTAAGTTTGCTAATCTTCCTGTATGAATTTCAACACAGTCGGTTTTAAGCTCTTTAGAAATTTCGATATCAGATAAAACAGGATTAATAAATAAACTTGTTCTGATATTTTTACTTTTAAATTTTGAGATAATTTTTTTGATATTTATTTTATTTTTTTTGAGATCTAATCCACCCTCGGTGGTAATTTCTTTTCTATTTTCTGGAACAATGCATATAAAGTCAGGTTTAATCTTTAACGCTTTCTTAACAATTTCGCTATTAGTAGAAATTTCCAAATTTACTAATAGTTTTTTGATGGAACATATTTTTTGTGCATCTAAATCTTTTATGTGTCTTCTATCTTCCCTCAAATGAATTGTAATGGAGTCAGCGCCTGCTTTGCTCACATATTTTGCAGCATAAACAGGATCAGGATGTAATTCCCCACGTGCATTTCTTAAAGTTGCAACATGATCTATATTTACGCCTAGCCTTTTCACTTTATAAATCTACTTCCAGGTGTTGTTATTGGAACCTTTTTCAAATAATCAGGTAACTCATTTTGCTTAAAAGTTGGCACTTCAATCTTAAGATGTGAGATAATCTTTTTTTTTATTTTTAAACTTTTTTTTGTAGATCTATCAATTAATGATGCAAAACCAACTAATTTTGCTCTATTTTTTTTTATTAATTTAACACATTCCATACTGGACTTACCGGTCGTGATAACATCCTCAATAATCAAAACTTTTGATCCTTTATTAATAGTAAATCCCCTTCTTAATTTAAATTTTCCACTGACACGCTCACAAAAAATTGTCTCTTTTTTTAAAATTCTTCCAACTTCATAACCAATAATTATTCCACCCATAGCTGGAGCTAAAATGAGATCTATCTTTTTAAAATTTTTTTTAATTTTATTAGCAAATGACTTACAAATTTTATTGGATAAATGAGGAAAACTTAACAGTTTGGCGCATTGTATATATTTCGCAGAATGTAAGCCTGAGGATAAAACAAAATGACCTTCTAATAATGCATTAGTTTTTTTTAAAATATTTAAGGATTTTTTGGGTGAAAGCATTTCTTTTATCTTCGTGTCTAATTATCTTAAATTTTATACTCTTTTGTTTAAGCTCTGCAATAAAATTAGTAAAGTTTTTAAGATCTCGTATAATCAATTGAAACTTAAAATTGATGTAATTAGGGTTTTTGCCGACCATCTCTAAATTCGAAATATTCAGTTTATGTTCACCTATAAGAGAACTTACATTGCCTAATTGTCCCGGCTTATCAGGTAATGAAATCCATAAAGTGGTATTATATTTTTTAATTCTTTCTTCCTTTTTTTCTCCTCTATCATGCCAATATCTTCTTATTGCTGCTCTTGCTTTTCCTGTTTTAGTAATTGGTATCCAATGTAAGGAAGGTGATTGTTTTTTAGAAGTAATAATGTTTACTCTATCTCCATTTCTTAAAATTGATTGTAATTCACTCTTATTACCATTAATTTCACAGCCTATTGCCGTATCGCCAATTTTCGTATGAACAGCGTAGGCAAAATCAATTGGGGTTGCGTTTTTTGGAAGTTTAATTACAGATCCCTTAGGTGTAAAACAGAATACATTTTCTTGGAACATTTGAAGTTTAGTATATTCATAAGAGTGTTCGGGATTCTCATTTTTTTCTATTATTTCAACCAAATCCTTTAACCAATCATATTCTTTCCAAGTTAATGAATTGAATTTTTCAGACGATTTATACTGCCAATGAGAAGCTATACCTCTTTCAGCAAACTCATGCATTTCTTTTGTTCTTATTTGAATTTCTATTGGTTTTTTATTTGAGCCAATTACAGATGTATGAATTGATTTATATCCATTGATTTTAGCAAATGAAATATAATCTTTAAATTTTCCTGGGATACAATTGTACTCTTTATGCAAAACACCAAGTGTTTTATAACACTCGTCTATATTATCTAGGATAATTCTAAAGCCTATAATGTCTGTAATTTGCTCTAAAGAAACTCTTTTTTTTTGTACCTTCCTCCAAATAGAAAAAGGAGTTTTTTCACGACCAAATATATCTGACTTTATATTATTTTGACTCAGTAAATCTTTTAGCTCTACTGATAAAGATTGAAAAATATCTTTTTTATCTAATTTAATTTCATCAAGTCTTTTTTGAATTAATGATCGTGCTTGATTATTCAAAATTTCAAAAGAGAGATCCTCTAACTCATCTCTAATCCTGTGCATACCCATTCTATCTGCAAGAGGTGCATAAATCTCCATAGTTTCCTGAGCTATTCTTTTTCTTTTATCTTCTTTAGTTATCGCCTTGATAGTTCTCATATTGTGTAATCTGTCAGCAATTTTTACAAGTAGAACTCTTATGTCTTTTGATGTGGCTAAAATTAATTTTCTAAAATTTTCAGCTTTTGAATTTGATGAAGCTTTATTTTCTAAAACAGATATTTTGGTAACTCCATCTACTAAGTCAGCAACTTCATTTCCAAATTCTCCTTTTATCGTCTCGTAAGTAGCATACGTGTCTTCAATAGTGTCATGAAGTAATCCAGTAGTAATTGTTGCGCTATCTAATTTTAGATCTGTAAGAATATTTGCAACCTCAATAGGATGTACTGAGTAAGGATCACCAGATGCTCTTTTTTGATTACTGTGAGCTTTTACAGCAAAATCATAGGCTTTATTCAATTTTTCAGGATTTAGAAATTTATTATAAATTTTTACTTTATTTATTAATTCTTCAGAATTTAACATAACTTATTATAACACTAAATTAAATTTGTTTAATAGATCTTATGTCTCTATTTGGTAAATAAAATATTAATTTTTTTATATGATATTTAGAAACTGGATGTATCCATGACTTATCTAATTCAAATAAAGGTAAAAGAACGAAATTTCTTTTATGTAACCTAGGATGAGGTAAAATAATTTTATTATTAATTCGCTTCTTTTTATAGTCTAGTATGTCAATGTCACATACTCTTGGAGCATTTCTAGTGCTCTCTTTTCTACCAATAGATTTTTCAATATTCTTACAAATCTTAATTAACTCAAGTGGTGTTAGATTGGTATCTACTCTTAATACAATGTTTAAAAATTTAGGATAGTTGATGTTAGGCCAAGATAAACTTTCGTAAAAATTTGAGCAATTGATTATGTCTACCCCCTTTTGAGCAATTTCAAATTTTGCTATTTCAATATTCTTTTTTCTATTACCTAAATTTGAACCAATGCCTAAATAAATCATTCAGCTCGACTTTCTAATATATCTTGCTTTAGTTCGACTCCAATCTCTATCTTTTTTAACATTTCTCTTATCAAATTGTTTTTTACCTTTTGCAACTGCGAGCTCAATTTTGGCTTTGCCCTTTTTGAAATACATCTTGGTAGGGACTAAAGTAAAGCCCTCTCTTTGTGTTTTTCCAATTAGTTTATTGATTTCTCTTTTATTCAATAACAATTTTCTTTCATCTAAGGGACTATGATTTGAATAACTTGCTTGCTTGTAAGATGCTATATGTGAATTTATCAAAACTATTTCACCATTTTTTTCTACAGCATAAGCGTCTGCAATATTTACTTTGCCATTTCTTATTGATTTTATTTCTGATCCTTTAAGAACAATTCCTGCCTCTAAAAGATCTTCAAAAAAATAGTTAAAGCTTGCTTTACGATTAAGGCAAATTATTTTTGAACCAACATTGGTTTTTTTACGCATTAAATTAATTTTGCAGACTTTAAGGCTTCCTCAACTATTTTTTTTGTAGGCTCTGTAACTTTTACCATAGGAAGCCTGACCTCATCATCACATAAACCTAATAGTTTTGCTGCATATTTAACAGGACTAGGATTGCTTTCTATAAACATCGAATGATGAACTGGTTGTAAAATTTTATCAATTTTTTCTGCTTCGAGTTTAGATTTTTCATCAGTTAAAATTGAAAACTTTTGAAATTCTGAACAATACTTTGGAGCAATGTTAGCAGTAACACTTATAGAGCCTACCCCTCCTCTTAAATTAAATTCTAAGGCATTATCATCATTTCCAGTAAGTTGAATAAAATCTTTACCTAATTTTTTTAAAGTTTCGTTTACTCTATTTAAGTCTCCCGTTGCATCTTTGACACCAACTATATTTTTAAGCTCAAATAATCTTGCCATAGTGTCAACTGACATATCTATTACCGATCTTCCTGGAATATTATAAATAATAATTGGAATGCCACATTTATCATTTATTGCTTTATAATGTTGATAAAGTCCATCTTGGGTTGGCTTATTATAATAAGGTGTAACTATTAAAGCACCGTTCGCTCCAATTCTTTCTGCATGAGAAGTAAGAGAGATAGCCTCCTCAGTAGAATTTGATCCTGTGCCTGCAATTACTGGTAATTTGCCATCACTCTCTTTAACACACAATTCTATAACTCTTTCGTGCTCATCATGGCTTAATGTCGGTGATTCCCCTGTTGTTCCAGCTGGAACTAAACCATTTGTCCCATTTTTAATGTGAAAATGAATTAACTTGATATAACTAGCATCATCAAGTTTACCGTTTTTAAAAGGAGTGACTAAAGCAACATTTGAACCTTTAAACATAAATACTTATAACATAGATTGTAGATTCATATACTAAAGATTATGTTAAAAAAAATACTATTTTTAATAGTTTTGTTTCCTTTTGTCTCTCTAACTAATATAGCTATATCCGACATAATTCCTCTAATTAAGCCATCTCAAACCACAGAGGAAACTGAGAAAAAATTGTTAATAGATGTGCTTAAGCCGTTACCGAAACCAATTAAAAAAACTCAAAAAAAAGAAATTGAGAAAGAAGATATTGCAAAACAGGATATAAAAATCAATTTTATACTCCCTAAGAAAAAGCCTCTTATAGCAGGATCCGAAAAACCTAAAAATATTAAAATATCAAAATATTATAATAAAAAAGATTTTAGCTTAGCAAATAAAGCTATTTCAGAAATGAAAAAAGCAAAATGGACAGCGGCTTTAAAAACTGCAAAAAAAGCTAAAGATAAATCAATTTATAATTTTATACAATGGAGACACCTTCTTACAAAAGGTAATCAAGCATCATATTACGATTATAGAACTTTTATCGATAAAAATGAGGATTACCCGAGAATTGGTAGAGTAAAATATTTGGCTGAACATAAGCTTTCGACAGATAAAGTTTCTCCAAAAAAAATTATTAATTGGTATGGCTCTTCTGAGCCATTAAGTGGATTTGGAAAAATGATACTTGGGGAAAGTTATATTTTAACTGGTGAAAAGGAAAAAGGTTTGAATCTAGTTAAAGAAGGGTGGATTACAGCAGAGTTAACTAAGTCCGAACTAAGATTCTATAGAAAAAAATTTAAGAAATATCTTAATGCGAATGATTATATAAAGAGGGCTGATTATCTAGCATGGAGTAATAAATATTGGGATTTGAAACGATTATTAAGATATTTACCTAAAGAGTACCAACTTTTATATAATGCAAGACAATTATTGATGAGCAGATCGTATGGTGTCGATAATGCAATATCAAAAGTGCCAACTAAATTTAAAAATGATGCTGGTTTAAATTACGATAGATTAAAATGGAGAAGAAAAAGAGGACGAGTTGATAGTTCCGTTGAAATTTTGTTAAAAATAAAAAATACAAAAGATTACTTGGTTAGACCGGACAAGTGGTGGATTGAAAGAGAAATTATATCAAGATCTTTGATTTATAAAAAAAAGTACGAGTTAGCATATAAAATTAGTAGTAATCATTCATTATCTGAAGGCCCTGAATTTGCAGCAGCTGAATGGATGAGTGGATGGATTGCCTTAAGCTTTTTAAATGATCCTTTGTTAGCAAAAGATCATTTTGAAAATTTTTACAATAATGTTGGGTATCCTATAAGCGTTGCAAGAGGAGCATATTGGCTTGGGAAAACCTATAAGGTTTTAGGATATAATGAATTATCAAATAAATGGTTTACTGAAGCTTCTAATTATCTAACTACTTATTACGGTCAATTGGCTTTTATGGAAATAAATCCAAATGGAAAATTTGAGCTCTCCAAAGATTTTGAGGTAAATAAGAAGTATCGTGATTACTTCTTTAAGAAAGAAATCGTTAAACTAATTTATTTATTAGATGAGCTAGACGAGGATAAATATGCAAAACATATGCTAAGGCATCTTGCTAATGATAATATTGAAAGTGGAAGTGAAATTTTAGCTGCTGAACTTGCTACAAATATTGATCGTTTTGATTTTGCTATACAAATTTCCAAAATAGCTTCTTACGAAAAAAGATTTCATAATAAATTTAATTATCCAATAATTAGCACTCCAAAATATATAAATGGAAGAAAAATTCCAGAAGCTGCTTTTATCTTATCTATTATAAGACAAGAAAGTGAGTTTGATTTAAAAGCAAACAGTCATGCGGGAGCCAAAGGTTTAATGCAATTAATGCCTTACACTGCCAAATTAGTTGCAAAACAAGCAAAACTTCCATATTCTAAAACAAGACTCACAACTGACCCAGAATATAATATCAATTTGGGTTCTCATTATATTGCTGGATTAATTTTGGAATATGATGGAGCCTATCCATACGCAGTTGCAGCTTACAACGCTGGACCAAAAAGGGTTAGATATTGGAAAAAGATTAATAAAAATCCTCAAAAAGGACAAACAAATTATATTGACTGGATTGAGTTAATAAAATTTAAAGAAACTAGAAATTACGTACAAAGAGTTTTAGAAAATTATAATGTATACAGGTATATACTAGAACAAAAACCAGTTACTATGAAAAATTTTTTTAAGGATAATCCTTTGTTTTAAAACTGGCGGAAGAGGAGGGATTCGAACCCTCGGTACAAGTTTCCTCGCACGGTCATTTAGCAAACGACTGGTTTAAACCACTCACCCACTCTTCCATAAATGTCTGCTTATAATGCAATAATAGTATATAACAATATTAATTAATTACTAATTATAAAGTATAATAAATAATTAAATGCGAGATATCATTTTCAGAATAATATTAAGTCTCTTTAAATTAAAAAAAAAATACTATATCGATTTCTCACAATTTGGTGAAGAAAAGGTGCTTCTTAATATCCTTCAAAGAATTTCTTCAAAAAAAAAATTAAATAATACTTACATAGATATAGGTGGTTTTGATCCAATAAAATTTAGTAATACCTATAAACTTTATCAGAAAAATTGGAGTGGTTTAATAATAGAACCTAATAAAGACAAAGCAAAAAATTGGAAAAAAATTCGTCCAAGAGATCACATTGTAAACTCAGCAGTTGTTGAAAAAAACTATAAAGAAAAAAATTTAAGAATTTTTTTTGATAAAAAAAATTCAGCAATGGCAACTGCTTATCCAGTTTCAAATGTAGAAAAATTAAATTATTATGACTCAAGTGTAGTAAAATTTAATGAAATAATGTCAATTTGTAAAAGTAAATATGGTAATCCGTCATTTCTAAATATCGATATTGAAGGTAATGAGGATAAAATATTAATGGAACTTAAGGATATAAATTTTATTATACCTATCATATGTGCGGAGATCTTTCTTGATGAAAAAAAGATGCAATATTCAGTTTTTAATTATAAAGATTTGCCAGCTATTATGTTTTTAGAGGAAATTGGATATTATTTAGTAAATATAAATGGACCATCCTTAATTTTTTGTCATAAGGACTATTGGATTCCATATTCTAAGCTTTAAAAATTTAATTTAATTCTTTATTTAATTTTTCAATAAATTTTTTAATTAAAACTCTATCCTCAATATCTAGTAAGTTTTCATTATCTAGTGAGTTTTTTAATTCTTTCCGTATAAAATCTCTGAATTGTTCTCTGCCTTGATCCGTAATGAAATATTTCATTTGATTTTCGTATTCATCTATTTTTTTTCCTATTGTAAAGTTATAGGTTAGATAAATCCCAACGAAAACAATAATACACTTATATATAAATAATCTCATTTAATTTTATAAATACTATTTATACTAACACCATTAGCTTTTATATCATTTACTAATTCATAATTAACTTTAAGAAATTTTTCAATATCTATAGGATGTATTTTTTTGAAAAGATTTTTATCTTTAAAATAATGTTTTTGATAAAAATGATTGGTTACTAAATAATCAGCTTGATTTTTATTGTTAGTAAATAAAATTCTTTTTCTATCATTATCATTTAATAGATTTAAACTAAGGTGATATGGGGTCACGCTAAAAATATAAATCTTAGATACATTCTGATTGCTAATTTTAATTAGCTTTTTTAACGTGTCTAAATTAGATACACCATAATAATCTAACTCGAAATTTCTTAAGTTATCTTTGGGAATTAAAGAATTAAAATACGTATATTGATATGGATGATTTTTAATTATCCATACCGAATTTGAACAAATAAGTATAATTAATAGAAAATTTACAAATTTTTTAAATTTTAATTTTTCAAATAAGACTTTAATTCCATATACAGATATAAATATAATAGATGGATAAATATAATATACTTGTCTCCAGCCTGTATAAACAGTTGCACTTAACTCAATAATCAAAATGATTGTTGAGAAAATAATAATCAAGGAATAAAATAAAAAAAGCTCAAGGTTATTATTCCAAATATTTTCCTTTTCGCTTTCTAAAGATAAAAGATTTAATAATAATTTTTTTGAAATAACTATTGAGCCAATTAAAAATAACACAACTACAAACAGTGGTGTGGTGATTAATATATTTGCTGGTATATAGTACCATGGCATATATTTAGCTATATAATATTCTCCATTAAAAAAAACTTCACCTAAAAACCTAAATTTGCTCATTGTTTGTAATGAATTTATTAAATTAGCTGGATTGTCCCAAAGATAAGGCCAAAATAAAAAAGTAAAGAAAAATGTAAGAAAAAAGAATATTATAATTAATGAAAAATTTTTTAATTTGTATTTATCTAGATTAGTTAAAATAAAAAAAAAAATAAATAAAATTGGAAGTAAAATTCCCATTGGCCTAATAGAAATGGTAATCGCTATAGATAGAGAGAGAAAGAAAATATTTCTAATATTTTGTTTAGAAAAAAAATTAATAAAATAATAATTTGATATACAAAAGAAAACTAAAAAAATTATGTCTTTACTATTGTAAAAAGATTGTGCAAAAATTCTGGGATGAGTAACAAATAAAATTGTACCTAGAAGTGAAATTTCTTTAGAAAAAAATTTTCTTAGAGTTAAATAAAAATAAATACTTCCAATAAAAAAGAATAATGAAACAAAGAGATGTCTTGTTAAATAAATTTCTTTATAAGATGATAAAGAAAATATTTTCTCAATAATGACTAATAGTAATTCAAAAATTACACCATAATCTTTATCATAATAATTTTCAAATTCAGGAACACCAGAATAAGGAGTTAAAAAATGTAAATTAAATATGTCTAATATATAATTATATGCAATTAAACCGTTGTTTCTGGAGATTTCCTCATCGTTTGGAAACCCAAAATCTTGAAAAATGTTTAATTGAATAAAGAATAGTAAAATAAAAAAAAAATAATGTGCATTATCAATTAGTGTGACAAACTTATTGTGTATAAATAATTGATTAAATGAATCACGTTTTTTGAACATATTTTATAACTTTAACAAATTACTTATTAGTTGATATATTAAATTTTATGATTAAATTCTTATAGAAAATGAAAAATCAATATTCAATATTTTCTCTAATTAAAAACGCTTTTACCTATCATGAAAATTGGGCAAAAGCCTGGGGCGATCCAGAGCCTAAAAAAGAATATGATATATTAATTATTGGTGGTGGCGGACATGGTCTTGCTACAGCATATTATTTAGCAAAAAAACATAATATTAAAAATATTGCTGTCTTAGAAAAAGGATGGATTGGTGGAGGAAATACGGGAAGAAATACTACAATTATAAGATCAAACTATCTTTGGGACGCAAGCGCTGGTCTATATGATCATGCTTTAAAAATTTGGGAGGGTTTATCACAAGAACTAAATTATAACGTAATGTTCAGTCAACGTGGGGTGATGAATTTAGCTCATAATCTTCAAGATGTAAGAGATTTAAAAAGAAGAACTCATGCTAACAGACTGAATGGTATTGATGCTGTTTATTTAAATACTGAAGAAGTAAAAAAGTTTTGTCCAATCATAAACACTTCTCCTGATATACGTTATCCAGTCTTAGGAGGTACCTTACAGAAGAGAGCTGGAACAGCTAGACATGATGCAGTTGCATGGGGATACGCAAGAGGTGCAGACGAAATGGGTGTGGATATAATTCAGAATTGTGAAGTTAAAGGAATCAAAAGAAATGGAGATACAGTAGTAGGAGTAGATACTACTAAAGGATTTATAAAAACAAAAAAAATAGGTGTAGTTGCAGCTGGACATTCAAGTGTGATAGCTAATATGGCTGGTTTAAGATTGCCTTTAGAAAGTAAACCATTACAAGCACTGGTATCTGAACCTGTGAAACCTATTATTGATACTGTTGTTATGTCTAATGCAGTCCATGCTTACGTAAGTCAATCTGATAAAGGTGAATTAGTTATTGGCGCTGGTACAGATGATTACATATCTTATTCACAAAAAGGAAGTCACGACATAGTAGAGGGAACTTTAAGTGCAATATTAGAGTTATACCCAATATTTAGCAGAATGAGAATGCTGAGACAATGGGGAGGAATTGTAGATATTTGCCCTGATGCAAGTCCAATAATTAGTAAAACAACTGTTAAAGGTTTATATTTTAATTGTGGTTGGGGAACTGGTGGTTTTAAAGCAACACCTGGTTCCGGAGATTTATTTGCACACACAATAGCTAATGATGAACCACATAAACTTAATGCTGCTTTTAACTTAAATAGATTTGTAAGTGGTGATTTAGTTGATGAGCATGGTGCTGCAGCAGTAGCACACTAATGTTTTTAATTAATTGTCCTTTTTGTGGAGAGAGAGAGCAGAGTGAATTTAAAGCTGGTGGTGAGGCGCATATAGTAAGACCTAAACAACCAACAGAATTAAGTGACGATGAGTGGGCAGAGTATTTATTTATGAGAAAGAATATTAAGGGTGTTCAGTTTGAGAGATGGAATCATGTTCATGGATGTAGAAAATGGTTTAATGTAGTGAGAGACACTTCTAATGATCAAATAAAAGCTGTGTATAAGATGGGAGAAAAACCACCAAATTAAAAAAATATGAAAAAGAATTTAAGAGTTAAAAGAAGCAAACATATTGATGAAACTTACAAAATTTCTTTTAAATTTAATGGGAAATTGTATTACGGTTTTAAAGGTGATACCTTGGCTTCAGCACTTCTAGCAAATGATATTCATCTTGTGGGAAGAAGTTTTAAATATCATAGACCTCGTGGAATTATGACTGCTGGCTCAGAAGAGCCAAATGCTATTGTACAACTTCACAATAATTCTCCATGGACTGAACCAAATGTTAGAGCTACAGAAGTTGAAATTTACGAGGGTTTGGAAGCGTCTAGTCAAAATTGTTGGCCAAGTGTAAATTTTGATATTGGAGGAATAAATAATTTTTTATCCCCTCTTTTACCGGCTGGATTTTATTACAAAACATTCATGTGGCCAGCTAGTTTTTGGGAAAAATATGAGTACTTTATTCGTAAGTCTGCAGGATTAGGTAAATCACCAACTAAGCCTGATCCAGATATTTATGAACACAGATATATACATTGTGATGTTTTGGTAATTGGTGCAGGTATTTCAGGAATAATATCAGCTAAAATAGCTGCTAAAAATGGATTTAAAACACTTCTTATTGATGAGAAACCTTATCTTGGTGGATCTACCATATATCAAAACTCAGAGTATTTTAAAATTAATAATCAAAATTCAGGGTCATGGTTAGAAAAAGAAATTAATGAAATAAAAAAAATTGAAAATTTAGAAATTAAAACTAGAACAAGTGTTGCAGCTTATCATGGTTACAATTATTTATTAGCAAAAGAAAATCTTACTGACCATTTGCCAATTGAAAGAAGAAAAAATAAAACAAGACATAAATTGCTCAAAATAAGGGCAAAAAAAGTTGTTACAGCCACTGGATCTATTGAAAGACCACTTATTTTTGACAACAACGATCGTCCAGGAATTTTACTTTCCTCGGCTATTAAAAAATATGCCGATTTATTTGGTGTTGCTTGTGGTGAAAAAAATATTCTTTTCACAAATAATGACAGCGCTTATGAAACTGCTATTAGTTTAATTCAAAAAGGGATAAACGTCGAAGCTATAGTTGATAATAGGGAAAAAGTTGATTCAAAATTGATTTATGAAGTAGAAAAAAATAATATTAAAATTTTTAAGGGTCATACAATTGTAAATACTTATGGATATAAAAGAATTAACAAAATTTCTATTATGCAACTTTCAAAAGATGGACAAAATGTTATAGGCTCAAAAATTGATTTATCATGTGATTGTCTTGGTATTTCAGGTGGATGGACACCAGCTGTTCATTTATTCACTCAATCAGGAGGAAAGCTTAAATTTAGAGACGAAGATCAAGTTTTTATCCCTAACGCCTACCCTTCAGATCAAATAAGTGTAGGTGCATGTAATGGAGATTTAACTTTAGACTCTATTTTGGTGAATGTTCCTAAATCTTTGAAAGATTTTCTCAATATTAAAAATAATGTGTATGAAAGTTTTGAGGTTTTATCCTCATACAATAATTCTAAAAGAAATATATGGCTTCTTCCATCTGATAAAATTTTGGGAAAAACAAAATCATTCGTTGATTATCAAAATGATGCTACTGCCAAAGATATTAAATTAGCTTTAAGAGAGGGTTTTAAATCAATTGAACATGTAAAAAGATATACCACGACTGGAATGGGAACAGATCAAGGTAAATTAGGTAATATGCATGCCTTAGGCATTATTTCTGAAACCTCAGAGGCTAAAATGGGTGAATTAGGAACAACAACTTTTAGACCTCCTTATACTCCACTTACTTTTGGAACAATTGTAGGAAGAAATGTTGGTGAATATTTTGATGTTTATAGAAAAACTCCAATTCACGAATGGCATGTAAAAAACAATGCAAAATTCGAAAATGTAGGCCAATGGAAAAGGGCTTGGTATTATCCGAGAGATAATGAGGATATGTTTCAAGCGGTTCAAAGAGAAAGTAAGGCTGCTAGAGAAAGCGCCGGGATATTAGATGCATCAACTCTCGGTAAAATTGATATTCAAGGTACTGACGCATCTGAATTTCTCAACCGTGTTTATACGAATGCCTGGTCCAAACTGCAAATTGGCAAATGTAGATATGGTGTAATGCTTAATGAAGATGGTATGGTTTATGATGATGGTGTCACTACACGTTTAAGTGAAAATCATTATTTAATGACAACTACCACCGGAGGAGCTGCAAATGTTTTGGGGAAATTAGAAGATTACTTACAAACAGAATGGCCTGAGCTCGATGTATATTTATCTTCAGTAACAGATCACTTTGCAACCATAAGTGTTTGTGGGCCTAATAGTAAAAAAATTATTTCTGAGATATTTCCTAATCTCGATCTCTCAGATAAAAATTTTCCACACATGTCGTTTAAAAAAACAAAGATAGGAAAAATACATTGTAGAATAATGAGAATAAGTTTTACTGGTGAACAAAGCTATGAAATAAATGTCCAAGCTAATTTTGGAAAATCTGTATGGGAAAAGTGTATGGAAGTTGGAAAAAATTATAATATTACACCTTACGGAACTGAAACTATGCATTTGCTGAGGGCAGAAAAAGGTTTCATAATTGTTGGCCAAGACACTGACGCAACAATGACTCCTATTGATTTACAAATGGATTGGATAGTAAGTAAAAAGAAATATGATTTTATTGGTAAAAGATCATTATACAGATCTGATACAATTAGGGAGGATAGAAAACAATTAGTTGGTTTATTAACTGATAACCCAAATGAAATTTTAGAAGAAGGTTCACAGATAGTATCTGATATAAATAAATCACCTATTGAAATGTTAGGTCATGTTACTTCAAGCTATTTCAGCCCTAACCTAAAAAAATCTATAGCTCTTGGAGTTGTAAGAGGTGGAAAAAATATGCTTGGACAAAAATTAATAATTCCAATGGAAAACAAAAAGATTAATGTAACAGTCACAGATCCTGTTTTTTTAGATAAGGAGAATAAAAGATTAAATGCTTAATTATAGTCGAGCTTTATCTGATGAAAAATCATATCAAGATCTTCAAATAAGAGAGGTGCAACCTACAATTAAGTTAATCATAAGAGGAAAAAAAAGAGAATTTTTTTCAGCTGTAGGGAAATCCTTGAATATGCTTTTGCCTACAAAACCTAACACCTCGTCACAAGGTGAAGATTTGACTGCTTTATGGTTAAGCCCCGATGAATGGATGGTTTACTCAAATAAAACTGTCAGAAATGATACAAACGAATATGAGATTGAAAAATTACTTTATAAAAATATCTCAAAGCTCAATCTTGGAGCTATAACTGATGTTACAGACCAATTTATATTAGTAAATTTAAAGGGTGATAAAGTATATGATTTGTTTGAAAGCGGCTGTCCATTCAATTTTAACGAATTCAGAAAAAAAAGGGGATCAGTAACACAAACAATTCTGGCTAAAATTGACGTAATTATTCATAATCAGAATGAAAGTGACATCAATCTTTTTGTTAGACGTTCATTTGCCCAGCACTTATTTTCTTGGATAAATGACAGTGCGTCAAGATTATAGTCACATTTAGATCTTAAATAAGTTAAACAAAAGTTATGAAAAAATTATTTTTAGTAGCATTATTTGCTCTTTTACCCTTTTCTATTAACGCAGAATCTAATTTAGATAAAATTTTATCTTCTGGTGTACTTAAAGTTGGTACTACTGGAGATTGGGATCCTATGACAGTCAAAGATCCGGCAACTAACAAATATAAAGGCTTTGATATCGATGTTATGAATCAATTAGCTAAAGATATGGGTGTTAAAATTGAGTTTGTACCTGCAGAATGGAAAACAATTGTTTCAGGAATAACATCTGCAAGATATGATATCTCAACCAGTGTTACAAAAACACCAAAGAGAGCTGAAGTAGCTGGTTTTACCGATACTTATTACAAATATGCTACTGTGCCACTTGTTCTCAAAAAGAACTTAAAAAAATTTCCTACTTGGGACTCGCTAAATAATTCAAATGTAACAATTGCAACTACTCTTGGTACTTCTCAAGAAGAAAAGGCAAAAGAATTTTTCCCAAAATCAAAATTAAACTCAATTGAAGCACCAGCAAGAGACTTTCAAGAAGTCTTGGCAGGTAGAGCTGATGGTAATATTACAAGTTCAACAGAGGCAAATAAATTAGTCATTAAATATCCTCAGTTAGCAATCGTTCCAGATGGTGGAAAAAATCCAGCATTTTTAGCAATGATGGTACCAAAAGGTGATACTAAGTGGAATGATTATGTCAATAAATGGATTAAAGACAAAAAATCTTCAGGCTTCTTCACCAAATTATTAGCTAAATATAATTTAAAGAGCTTATAAAAAATTAGTAATTAATTTTTTATTCTTTATAAGTTAAGGAGTGAAAAATCTACTTTTATTAATTCTAATTTTCTCATTAACATCATGTGGTAAAAGTGAATTAAACTGGTTAATCTTATCACCAAATAACATTGAAGGGTTAACTAATCTAAAGTTTTTATTAAGTGGTTTAACAACTACTATTTACATTAGTATAGTCTCAATCATTATTTCTATTATTCTCGGCCTTTTAGTGGCTATTCCATCACTGGCTAAAAGTAAATTCTTAACCTACCTTAATATTGGTTATGTTGAGATTGTAAGAGCAATTCCTTTACTAGTTTTAATTTTATGGATTTATTATGGTCTTCCAATCATGACGGGTATAAGTTTTAGCCCATTTGTTTCTGGTATCATAGCACTGTCAATAAGCGAAAGTGCTTTTCAAGCAGAAATATTTAGAGCAGGAATTAATTCAATAAAAAAATCACAATGGGAGGCTGGAAGCTCTTTGGGATTAAGTTTTTTTAGAAAATTAAAATTAGTAATTCTACCTCAAGCCATAAAAAATATTTTACCTGCTATTGGAAATCAATTTGTGTATGTTTTAAAAATGTCCTCACTTGTTTCTATTATTGGAATAGGAGATCTCACAAGAAAAGCTAATGAATTAGTTGTCACAACTTATCGACCTCTAGAAATATATACTTTTTTAATATTAGAATATTTAGTTTTAATATTGATAGTTTCTTATTTGGTTAGAAAATTAGAAAAAAAATTACAAAAAGATTAATTTTTTTTTCTATACACCCAAGGCATTTCAAAAGTTCCAGCCCATAATCCAAGTTTTTCTTTTTTTGCATTATTTTCGTATGAAATAAATTTCGGAGAATATTTTCTATAAGCCACAGCTTGGCCATTCTGAACCATAAAAGCATTTATATTTTTTTTTCCTTTAAAGCACTCAGCTATATATCTTTTATATCGATCCATGCCTAAAGATTTGCAGTTAATTATTTTATTATCGATTTTTTTTTTTAAAAAATTAGTTGATATTTCACCACAAGGATAATCTTTTTTAAATGAGATTGAAGATATTGACAAAAATGGTTTTTTACAAAATTGTTTTTTTTCCGGTGCATCTATTCCAAAAAGTCTTATTTTTTTGGAATCTATTTTGATTGTATCTCCATCTATGACTTTAGCGATACCTATTATATTCTCAATTTCTTGTGATTTTAAATGAATACAGGATATAAAAAGAGTTATAAATAAAATATTAAGTTGATAAAAAATTTTTATTTTGTTTGAAAACATTATTCAAGAAATACCCAATAAATAACAAGACTGCAATTCCCATGATCCAGTTTGTAACTAAAATAGTATAAAATATATCATCGTAGTCTCCCCCTTTTATATTGATTACATACCATAAGCATAGAAAGGGAAGAGCTGTTAATCTTAATATGCTTAAATACAAACTATAAAGAGGTTTTTTGACTGCTTGAAAAACTGCAGTTGTAATGAAAAATACAGGATAAATGGGTCCTATTAAGGCTGCAACTTTTAGGTAAATAACACCATGCTTAATTGCATCTAAGTTATCTGTAAATAATGAAACTAAAATTTCTGCACCAAAAAAAATTATTATTCCAGCAAAAATCATAAAAGAAGAACCAAATAGCAGAGCTTTTTTATACAGCTCCCTTAAACGGTCATAATTTTTTGCTCCAAAGTTTTGTCCACCTATAGACAAAACTGCAGTATTTAATCCTATTACTGGTAAAAGAAAAACTTGCTCAATTCTTAAAGCAGCACCATAGCCAGCTGTTGCTAAATCACCAAACTGTCCAATGAAGTAAAGAATATTAAATATTCCAACGCCAATCAATAACATACTAAACATTACTGGGATAGTTTGATAAACAAGTTCTGCTAAAAGATTAAATTTTGGAAAAAAACATTCTGGTTTTAAATATTTTTTTAATTCACAACAATAAACTTTATAAGCCAAATATAGGAGACCAATCAATTGTGATACTACTGTTGCTATAGCAATTCCAGAAATACCAAATGCTGGAATAAAACCATAGCCAAAAATAAATAACGGGTTGAGAAAAATATTTAAAAAGAAACTAAAAATTAAAACATTCCTATAGCTTTTGGTATCACCTTGTGCATTTAATGTTCCATTTAAGGAAATTTGTATCAAAACTATTATTGTTCCATAAAAAATTATATCTAGATATTTTCTAGTTAAGATAATTGCTTCTTGATCTGATCCCATCAGAGAAAGTAGAAAATCTGAAACATTTAAACCAAAAAAAGTAACCAGAATAGACAAAAAGATTGCAAATATAATTGATTGAGCAATAAATAATGACGCCTTCTTTTTATTATTAGCACCTATATTATTACCAATTAAAGTATTAGTTCCTGCAGTTAGTCCTACTCCTATAGCAATAATAGTAAAATAAATTGGAAAAGATTTTGCAATTGCGGCTATTGCCTCAGCAGATATTCTTCCTGCAAACCATGTATCTACTAAATTGTAAAAGGTTTGAAATAATGAACCAACACTTGCAGGAACAGTTACTTTTCTTAACAAAAACCATATTGGATCTTTAGTTAATTTGAGAGATTGTGACAAATAAATCCTTAGTTAAACTCTTTTTGAAAATTATATTTTTTTCCAGATAGCTTTGCCTTGTATATCTGACTTTGTCTCATTCTAAAACGAGATTTTTGATTTTTTGAAAGTTTATCAAAACAATTAGGGCAAGTTACACCCTCCTCATATCTTTTTGATTTTTTATCTTTAATTGAAATTGGTTGTCTACATCCACCACAAATTGAATAGGTTCCTTGTACTAATCCGTGTTTTAAACTTACTCTGTTATCGAATACAAAACACTCACCTTTCCATAAACTTTTTTTTGGTTTTATTTTCTTTAAGTAATTCAAAATTCCACCCTTTAATTGATAAATATTTTTAAAACCTTTTCTTTCTAAAAATACAGAGGCTTTTTCACACCTAATTCCACCAGTGCAAAACATTGCTATTGGCTGATCTTTTTTTAACCTTTTTAAATATTTCGGGAAATCTCTAAAGTTACTTATATTTGGATTTACTGATTTTTTAAAAGAACCAACTTTATGTTCAAAAGGTTTTCTTGCATCTAATAAAAGAGTTTCTTTTTTTTTAATTAATTTATTCCATTTTGTTGGATCAATATGAGTATTCTTTTTTGTAATCCTATTTGACATTTTAAGATCCATTGGAACAACTTCTCTTTTAATTTTCACTTTAGGTTTATGAAAAGGTTTAAATCTACTTATTGAATTATTGACACTATCAAATTCTTTAATATTCAAAATTTTTTTTAATCTAATAATTGTGGTTTTAATATCTTTATTCATTCCAGAAATAGATCCATTTAAACCCTCTTTAGAAATGATAATTGATCCATTTATATTTTTATTAGTTAAGAGATTACTCAATATTTTTTGATTTTTTTTTAAATCATTTATTTTTTGAAATTTATAAAAACCGAATACAGTGAACATTAAATCTTCCTACAAACGGTCATTCCATCACCAAATGGTACCATGACTTTTTCAATTCTATTATCCTTAGAGATAAAATCATTCAAATCTCTAATACTTTTTGTAATTTTGTCATTTATATCTTTGTTAACTACTTCTCCATGCCATAATACATTATCGATTATCACTAAACCCTCTTTGTTCAATAAATCTAAAGAAATTTCATAATATTTTTTATAATTCATTTTATCTGCATCAATAAAAACTAAGTCAAATTTTTCATTTCTGATACTCATTAAAGTTTCTAATGCTGGTTTAATCATTGTTTTAATCTTATGATCTTGATTAGCCTTTTTAAAAAAGCTTTGTGCAACTTTAGTTGTTTCCGCATTTTTATCTAATGCAATTATACTGCCTTCATCTGGTAATGCTAATGCCATGGATAATGTACTTAAACCTGTAAAAGTTCCTATCTCTAGGACTTTTTTTATTTTGGAAACCTTAATAAGCAGATGTAGAAATTGACATTGAGAAATAGATATTTGCATTCTTTTTGAATCACCAAGTGATAGGTTATGATCTATTATTTCTTTTTGAATTGGATGTAATTTTAAACCATTCTTTAAAATATAATCTTGTAAATGTTTTGTAATATTAAGGTCTGAACCCATAACCTTATAATTTTTTCTTTAGGATCTTATTGATTAATTGAGGGTTAGCTTTACCACCTGATGCTTTCATTGCTTGACCAACAAAAAAACCAAATAATTTTTCTTTACCTTGTTTATATTCAATGGCTTTTTCTCTATTGTCATTAATAATTTTGTCAATTAATGCCTCTAAAGCTTTTGGATCACTTTGTTGTTTTAATCCTTTTTCTTCTACTATCTTTTGAGGATCTTTATCACCATCGATCATCAATTCAAAAACAGTTTTTGCTATCTTTCCTGAGATAGTTCCATTCTTAATAAGATTTATCAAAATAGCGAAATTCTTAGCGCTCACTGGACTTTGAGAAATTTCTAAAGCTTTGCTATTTAAAACAGCAAATAATTCTCCTGTAATCCAATTGACTGCTAACTTAATATCTTTGTTCTTACCCATTTTAGCTACAACCTCTTCAAAATATTTCGCAGTATCAATATCAGACACTAAAATATTAGCCTCATAAGGAGACAATTTAAACTCTTCAATAAATCTTTTCTTTTTATCATCTGGAAGTTCTGGAATATCATTTTTAAGTTCTTCAATAAATTTTTCTGAAACTTCCAAAGGTAATAAATCTGGGTCAGGAAAATATCTATAATCATGAGCGTCTTCTTTTGATCTCATTGACCTTGTCTCATTTTTCTTCGTATCAAAAAGCCTTGTTTCTTGATCAATAGTTTTGCCCTCTTCTATTAAATCAACTTGCCTATTAGCCTCATATTCTATTGCCATTTGCATAAATTTAATTGAATTAACGTTTTTAATTTCGCATCGAGTGCCAAATTCTTTTGAGCTCTTTGGTCTTACAGAAACATTCACATCAGCTCTTAAAGAGCCCTCCTGCATATTTCCATCACAAGTTCCTAAATATCTCATTATAGATCGTAATTTTTTAATGTAAGCATTAACCTCATCTGGGGATCTTAAATCAGGCTTGCTGACTATTTCCATTAAAGCTACCCCTGATCTGTTTAAATCAACAAAAGTATTTTGCGGGTCAAGATCATGTATACTTTTTCCAGCATCTTGTTCTAGGTGTAATCTTTCTATACCAACTTCTTTTTGACCATTAGGCATATCCAAAATAACCTTACCCTCGCCTACTATTGGATCTTTAAATTGTGATATTTGATATCCTTGAGGTAAATCAGCATAAAAATAATTTTTTCTATCAAATACTGAACGTTTATTAATTTTTGCGTTAAGGCCAATACCAGTTTTAATTGCCTGTTTAACACAAAATTCATTTATTACCGGTAACATTCCTGGAAATGCAGCATCAACTAAACTAACCTGCGTATTAGGTTCAGCTCCAAATTTAGTTGCTGAAGTAGAAAATAATTTAGACTCAGATAAAACTTGAGCATGAACTTCTAAACCAATTACTACCTCGTACTGATTATCTTTTCGATTGATCAAATATTCTGAATCTTTTTTACTCATTTTATCCACCAATCAGTAATTCTGTTTTTAAAATTGATCTTTTCTTCCATAGCATAAGCTATATTCAATATATTTTGTTCATCAAAAGCTTTGCCAATAATTTGTAAACCTAAAGGATAACCTTTAGAGTCATGTCCTGCAGGTATTGAGATACCTGGAAGTCCAGCTAAGTTAACAGGAACTGTAAATATATCATTTAGATACATTGACACCGGATCATTTGTTTTTTCACCTATCTTAAATGCTGAGCTAGGTGTTGATGGAGTTAAAATTGCATCTACCTTTTTATAAGCCTCATCAAAATCATTTTTGATAAGTTTCCTTACTTTTTGAGCTTTAAGATAATAAGCATCGTAGTACCCAGAAGATAAAACATAAGTTCCAATCATGATTCTTCTTTGAACTTCAGCTCCAAAGCCTTCTGATCTAGTCTTTTCGTACATATCAATTAAATTTTCACCTTTAGCTCTAAAACCATACTTAACACCATCATATCTTGCTAGGTTTGATGATGCTTCAGCAGGAGCTACTATATAGTATGTCGGCAATGCATAACTTGTGTTTGGCAGAGAAATATCTATGGTTTCAGCACCACAATCTTTTACGTACTGAATACCTTTTTGCCAAAGATCTTCAATTTCTTTCGGCATACCATCAACTCTGTACTCTTTTGGTATTCCAATTTTTTTTCCTTTAATATTATTTGTTAATTCTTTACTGTAATGATTTCTCTTAAAATCTATTGAAGTAGCGTCTTTTGAGTCATAAGAACTAATTACTTCGTGTAGTAAAGCACAATCTTTTACATTTTGAGCCATTGGTCCTGCTTGATCCAATGATGAAGCAAAAGCAACTATTCCATATCTTGAGCAACTACCGTATGTAGGTTTTAACCCTACAATCCCAGTGAAAGAGGCTGGTTGTCTAATTGATCCACCAGTATCAGTACCAATTGTAACAGGAGTTAATTGTCCAGCCACTGCCGAAGCTGAACCGCCAGATGATCCACCCGGAACCAGATTTTTGTCAATAGGGCTTTGTACATTGCCAAAAAAACTTGTTTCATTTGATGAACCCATTGCAAACTCATCACAGTTTAACTTACCCAAAAGTATTGCGCCTTCATTCCAAATATTTTCGGTAACTGTTGACTCGTAAGTTGGTACAAAGTTATTTAAAATTTTACTACCAGCAGTTGTTTTAATATCTTTTGTACAAAATAAATCCTTAACTGCCATTGGAATACCAGGCAGTTTCAAATTTAAATTTGGTTTTTGATCGAATTTTTTTGCTTTATCTAAAGCCGATGTAAAGTCATTTGTAATATAAGCGTTCAATTCTTCAGATTTTTCAGATCTATCAATAAATGCTTTGGTCACATCTGTTGAAGAAAGTTTTTTATTTTTAATATTTTCAACCAGTTCTGTAAGGGATTGTTTTGTAATATCTGACATTATTCAATCACCTTTGGTACTACAAAATAATCCTCGTTATCCTGAGGAGAATTTTTAATAATTTGTTCTCTGATATTTTTACTTTTTACTTCATCAGATCTTAATTTTAAGGTTGTTTCAGCAATAGAAGTTAATGGTTCTACATTGTCAGTTTTTAATTCGTTAAGTTTTTCAATAAATTCAAAAATAGAATTTAAATCACCAGCTAATTTTTCAGCTCTTTGCTCGTCAACTGAAATTCTTGCCAATTTAGATATATGTTTTATTGTTTTAAGATCTATACTCATATGCTATTTAAATATTAGGCAAAGTATCACTTAAGTTTAAAATATACAATATGATCACTTTAGAGGAATTTAAAAAAAAACACTCAGATAAGTGTAGATTGATAGGTTTAGACCTTGGATCTAAAAGAATTGGTGTGTCAATCTGTGATGACAAGCAACTAATAGCCACTCCATTAAAAACAATAAATAGAAATTCGTTAGAAGACCTTGTTGATGAACTAAAATTAATTATCAATGAAAATAATATAAAAGGAATCATTGTTGGAAATCCTTTGAATATGGATGGATCCTCAGGTAGGTCAGCTCAATCAGTAAAAGATACAACTGAAAATATTGAAAAAAACTTAGATATTCCAATTTGTCTCTGGGATGAGAGACTCTCAACTGTTGGCGCTTTTAATCTGTCTGGCCAATTAGATATTAATGTGAGTAAAAGAGAAAAAAAGATAGATGAAAATGCTGCTGCTTTTATATTACAAGGAGCTTTAGATTTTTTGAACAATTAATACTTGCTATTATATGAGTTTATAGTTATAGAGTTGGTTTTAATGGCAATTAAAACAAATCAGGCTATTAAAATTTCTCGAAAACACCTTTTAGGAATTCAAGATTTATCAATTAATGATGTTAACTTAATACTTGATGAAGCAAATTCATTTATAAAAGTAAATCAAAGTAAAAATAAGAAAGTTGATGTTTTAAGAGGTAAAACTCAAATTAATTTATTTTTTGAACCTTCCACTAGAACTCAAAGCTCGTTTGAATTAGCTGGTAAAAGACTTGGGGCTGATGTTATGTCAATGAATATAAGCAACTCAGCAATTAAAAAAGGTGAAACATTGATAGATACAGCAATGACACTAAATGCGATGCATCCTGATATTATTGTAATTAGACATCAAGATTCTGGGGCATGTAATCTACTTTCACAAAAAGTAAACTGTGCGGTCCTAAATGCTGGTGATGGAAGAAGAGAGCACCCTACTCAGGCTTTATTAGATGCTTTAACAATTATTACTCGTAAAAAAAAAATTCAAGGATTAAAAATTGCAATCTGTGGAGATATTCTTCATTCAAGAGTTGCTAGATCAAATATTTACTTACTTAGTATGTTGGGAGCAGAAGTGAATATTATTGCTCCAACAAATCTTATGCCAAAAGAAATTGAAAAATTTGGTGTTAATACTTTTACAGATATGAAAAAAGGATTGAAAGATTGTGATATTGTTATGATGTTGAGATTACAAAATGAACGAATGACGAGTTCATATCTTTCATCTAATAGAGAATATTACGAATATTATGGATTAACTCCTGATAAATTAGAACATGCCAAATCTGATGCTTTAATTATGCACCCTGGTCCAATGAACAGAGGTATAGAAATAGATACAATGTTAGCAGATGATATCAACAAAAGTGTCATTAAAGAACAAGTTGAATTAGGTGTAGCGGTGAGAATGGCTTGTCTTAAAATATTTTGTACATAATGAAAAAACAATATTTTATAAACGCAAATATAATTGATCCTTATAACTCCATGAATGAGAACGGGGGTCTGATTATAAGTGAAGATGGAAAAATTGAGGCTATAGGAAAAAAAGTAAATATTAATAATTTACCAAGTAGAGAGAAACCAATTGATTTAAAAGGTAAGTATATTTTCCCTGGATTAGTCGATATGCGAGTTTTTGTTGGTGAACCGGGCTATGAGTATAAAGAAAATTTTAGGACACTGAGTAACGCAGCACTCTCGGGTGGTGTCACTTCAGTTGTAACAATGCCAAATACAGATCCGGTAATTGATAACGTTTCCATAGTCGACTTTTTAAAAAGAAGAGGAAGAGATAAATCAAAGATAAATATTTTTCCATGTGCCTCTTTAACAAAAAATACTGAGGGTGCAAATATGACTGAGTTTGGTTTGTTACAAAATAAAGGAATAATTGCATTCACCGATGGCGTTAAAACAATTCAAAACCCAAGATTAATGTCTAGAATAATGAACTCAGCTAAAGACTTAGGTAGCTTAATAATGCAGCACGCTGAAGATTATGAGTTAGCAAAAAATGGTATGATTAACTCTGGAATAATTGCATCAAAATTAGGTCTATCTGGTATACCTGAAATCGCTGAACGTATTCTGATCGAAAGAGATTTAACATTACTGGAAAAGGTTAAATGTAGATATCATATCTCTCAATTATCATCACAAAAGTCTGTCGAGGTAATTAAATTAAGAAAGGAAATAGTAAAATTTACATGTGGTGTTTCAGTTAACAACTTATCTTTAAATGAAAATGACATAGGAGATTTCAAAACATTTTTGAAATTATCTCCACCATTAAGAAGAGAGGAAGATAGACTGGCTTTAGTACAAGGTTTAAAGGACGATTTGATTGATGTAATAGTTTCAGATCATAAGCCTGAAGATGAAGAATCAAAAAGATTAACCTTTGCTCAAGCAGCAACTGGTGCGTCTGGTATTGAAACTCTGCTGTCTCTAAGTTTAGAATTATATCATAACGGATCACTCAAATTAGAGACAATAATAAAAGCATTGACATCAAACCCTGCTAAAATATTAAGAATTAATAAAGGGAATCTATCTATTGGTAATGATGCCGATCTTTGCATAGTAGATATAGATAAACCATGGATTGTAAAAAAAGATAAGCTTATCTCAAAATCAAAAAATACATCTATCGAAGATAAAAAACTTCAAGGCAAAGTCACTAATACATTTGTAAAAGGTAAAGAATTATTTAAGCTTTAGTATGGATATTTTAATCATAGGTATAATTTCATATTTGATGGGATCAATTCCATTTGGATTAATATTAACAAAAATTTTTTTGAAAAAAGATATAAGAGATATTGGATCTGGAAATATCGGAGCTACAAATGTGCTTAGAACTGGTAACAAGATAGTCGGTTATATAACATTATCTCTTGATATTTTAAAAGCTGTTATCCCTGTTATATTTGTTAAAATTTATTACACAGATTTATTATATTTGTCGTCATTATGCGCATTTATAGGTCACGTATTTCCTGTATGGTTGAAATTTAAGGGAGGCAAAGGTGTTGCAACATATGTTGGCATCCTGTTTGCAATAAATATTTATTTTGGAATTATTTTTGCTTTATCTTGGTTAATAATTTTTGTCTTAACAAAATATTCATCTTTATCTTCATTAATTGCCTCTATATCAGTTCCTGTTTATTTACTAATCACAGTTCAATTTAACGATGTATTTTTTTTTATAATCATGTTTGTGTTAATATTTTTTACCCATCGAGAAAATATTAAAAGATTGAAAAATAAAGAAGAAACTAAGACAAAAATTTATTAGTTTGACTATCTAACTCTTTTAGGTAGTTTGTTATTTATGAACTTGGTCATTGTAGAAAGTCCAGCTAAAGCCAAAACTATCAATAAATATTTGGGAGACAATTATAAAGTATTAGCTAGTTATGGGCATATTAGAGATTTACCTTCTAAAAATGGTTCAGTTGACCCAGATCAAGATTTTAAGATGGAATGGGAAATTGATAGCTTTTCAAAAAAATATCTTAAAGAAATTACTGATGCAGCCAAAGATTCTTCAAAAATTATATTAGCTACTGATCCTGATCGAGAAGGAGAAGCAATAGCTTGGCATGTAAAAGAGTATCTAAATGAAAAAAAACTTCTTAAAGATAAAGAAATTGAAAGGGTTGTTTTTAACGAGATTACAAAAAAAGCAGTAATTCATGGCATTGAAAATCCAAGACAAATTGAACCACTTTTAGTTGATGCTTACATGGCTCGAAGAGCGTTAGATTACTTGGTTGGCTTTAATATCTCACCAATATTATGGACAAAACTTCCAGGCTCTAAATCTGCGGGAAGAGTTCAATCGGTAGCTTTAAAATTGATAACTGAAAGAGAGCATGAAATTGAGTCCTTTAAGCCAGAAGAATTTTGGACTTTAAGTGTCAAATTTAAAGATGAAAAAAATCAAAATATCCTTGCAAGTATTAGTCAACTAGATAACAACAAAATTGAAAAATTATCTTTTAGAAATAAGGATGAGATAAATAAAGCTATATCAAGCATCAATCAAAAAAAATTTAGTATTACTGATATATCAAGTAAAGTGGTAAATCGTAATCCATCAGGACCATTTACTACATCAACTCTTCAACAAACAGCTTCAAGTCGATTAGGGTTTGGTGCATCAAGAACTATGCAAATTGCTCAAAAACTTTACCAAGGAGTAGAAATTGAAGGAGAAACTATAGGTTTGATAACATATATGAGAACAGATGGTACTAATTTATCAAAAGATGCTGTTGTGGCTTTTAGAGATTATATCAAAAAAGAAATCGGTAATGAATATCTGCCTGAGAGTGCTTTAAATTACTCCGGCAAAAAGGCAAAAAATGCACAAGAGGCACATGAAGCAATAAGACCCACAGATATTATCAGAACTCCCCAAAGTATAAAAAGGTATCTAAGCACAGATCAAAATAAACTTTATGATTTAATATGGAGTAGAGCTCTATCTTCTCAAATGCAATCTGCTAAATTTGATAGAAATACTATTACGATTACATCAAATAATGATGATACAGTATGTAAAGCAAGTGGATCAGTTCTCAAATTTGATGGATTTTTAAAGATATATAATAATCAAGGTAAGGATGATGATGAAAACATTCTTCCCTCTGTGTCTAAAGGACTTGTAAACATTGAGTCCTTAATAGATGAACAGCATTTTACACAACCCCCTCCAAGATATTCTGAGGCTAGCTTAGTAAAAAAACTAGAGGAATTGGGAATAGGAAGACCATCTACTTATGCAAGTATAATTTCTACAATAGCAAATAGAGGTTACGCAGAGATATTGAATAAAAGATTTTTTCCTACAGATAGAGGAAAACTTATTTCAGCTTTTCTTGAAAAATTGTTCTCAAAATATGTGGATTATAACTTTACTGCTGGTTTAGAAGATCAATTAGACGAAATTACAACTGGAAAAGAAAGCTGGATTAAGGTTCTGGAGCTTTTTTGGAAAGACTTCAACAATAATGTAGCTGAAGTGAAGGAAAAAAGAACAAGAGAGGTTTTAGATCTATTAAATGAAAGTTTAGGAGATTTGGTTTTCGATAAGGATGATAAAGGAAATATTGTAAGAAAATGTCAATTATGTAATTCAGGGACACTAAGCTTAAAAAATAGCTTTAGGGGAGGTGCGTTTATTGGTTGTTCAAATTATCCTGAATGTAAATTTACAAGACCTTTGTCTAAAGCTAAAGCAGCAGCACAAGCACAGTTAGCTGAACCAAAATTTATTGGAAAACATGAGAACGGCAATGATATATATCTTAAAAATGGCAGATTCGGTCCATATTTGCAATATGAAAAAATTCCAGAGGATATAGAAATTGAAAAAAAACCAAAGAAAAAAAGCAAAACAAAAAAACTTAAATCAGATGTAAATGAACTTTTAAAAAATATCTCTATTCCAAAAGGTTTGGAGCTAGATAGTATAGATTTAGAAAAAGCAAAATTTTTATGCTCTCTACCAAAATCTTTAGGAATAAATCCTGATAATCAAAAAGAAATTACTTTAAACACAGGAAGATTTGGTCCTTACCTGAAATGTGAAAATAAATCAGCTCGAATAGAAAATGTTGAAGAGATTTTCTCTATTGGTTTAAATAGAGCGATAACATTAATTGCTGAAGCTAAACCAGGAAGAATGTCTTCTTCGATGATCAAAGATTTAGGTGAACACCCTGAAGATAAAAAACCAGTTAGAATTATGAAAGGACAATACGGACCTTATATCAAATATAAATCTCTAAATGCTACAATACCTGAAGAAAAGGATCCTACAGAACTCACAATGGAAGAAGCGTTAATATTGATTGAGAAAAGAAAAGAATACGATAAAACAAAAAAGAAAAAAAAGAAAAGATGAATTATCAAAAAAACTTGGAAAAACTTGGGTTAAAACTTCCTGATGCTAAAGCACCAGTGGGAAATTATGTTGCAACAAAAATAACAGGGAAGATGTTATTTGTTTCAGGACAAATTTCAATTAATGAAAAAGGTGAATTAATAAAAGGAAAAGTTGGAAAAGATTTAGATGTAGACTCAGGATATAATGCAGCAAAAAGATGTGCATTAAGTATTATTTCTCAAATAATGAAAGCATGCGATAATGATCTAACAAAAATCAAATCTTGTATTAAACTAACAGGTTTTGTTAATTCTATTGATAATTTTCAGGATCAACCTAAAGTAATTAATGGTGCATCTGATTTAATTGCATCTGTGTTTGGAGATTCAGGAATGCATACGAGAGCAGCTGTAAGTGTTAATAGTCTGCCTTTAGGTGTTGCTGTTGAAGTTGATGCTATATTTGAGTTAAATTAAAATTTATCTTCCAATACTATAATATTTAAAACCTTGATTTTTTATTTTCATTGGAGAGTATATATTTCTCATATCATAAATAATAAATTTTTTACCTCTTACTAAATTCTTAAAATTAATTGATTTAAAATCGTTCCATTCAGTATGAATAATCACAAGATCTGAACCTTGTACAGAATCTTTAATATTATCAATATAAAAAACATTTTTTATATTTGAGAACTCTTTTTTAAAACCCGTTGGATCAAAATAATTTATTTTAGCCCCTTTTTTTGATAATGCTGGTATCATTTTTAAACTTGAGGAGTCTCTCATATCGTCTGTGTTAGCCTTAAATGTTACACCTAAGAAAGTTATTTTTTTATTTTTGATTTTGTTATTTAAAATTTTATGGACTTTGTTCAGTAAAAAATTAGATCTATTTTCATTTGATTTTATGACTGATTTTATTACGGAAAGATTTATTTTAAACTTATCAGCTGTAGAAATTATAGCTTTAGTATCTTTTGGAAAACATGATCCACCATAACCAGGCCCTGCTCTTAAAAAACGACTCCCAATCCTTTTATCTAAACCCATCCCGATTGAGATATCCTCGACATTTATTCCTGTTTTTTCACACAAATTTGCGATTTCATTAATGAATGTAATTTTAGTAGCTAAAAAAGCATTGGATGAATATTTAATTAATTCTGCTGCTCTTCTTGATGTACGAACATATTGAGCTCCTTTAGAAATTAATGGTGAATATAAATTATTCATTAAACGGTCAGACTTTTTATTGTTAGATCCAACAACTATTCTATCAGGAAAAATAAAATCTCGAATAGCTTCTCCTTCTCTTAAAAATTCTGGATTTGATACAACAGAAAATTTATTTTTGTTACTCTTTTTTTTTAATATAATTTTTTCAATTTCATCACCTGTTGTTACAGGAACCGTTGACTTGGTAACTATGATCTTAAAATTATTAATTGATAAACTTATCTGTTTTGCTACTTGAAAAATTTGGCTTAGATCTGCACTGCTACCTCCCTTTTTTGTTGGAGTTCCAACGCAAATAAAAATTATATCAGATTCTTTTACTGATTTTTTTAAATCTGATGAAAATTTTAATCTTTTATTTTTATAATTTTTATTTACTAATTCAGTAAGTCCAGGTTCATAAATAGGAATTTTTCCTTTAGAAAGTAGATCTATTTTTTTTAAGTCTTTATCAACGCAAATTACATTATTACCTAGATCAGCAAAGCATACACCACTAACTAAACCTACATAACCAGTTCCTATCATACAAAGTTTCATGATTTTGCTATTTCTAATGTTGATTTGATATAACCACTCATACTTCCACAATCCAAGTATTTTCCAGTGAAATTATGAGCGATAAATTTTTCATCATTTTGTATCAATGATTGTATTGCATCAGTGATATGAATTTCGCCACCTTTGCCAGGTTTTTGATTTATTAATTTAAAGAATATTTTTTTTGGAAGAATATACCGTCCTATTACAGCTTTATTTGACGGTGCTGCTGAGATTGAAGGTTTTTCAATGACATCTTTTATAACGTAATTATTTTTATTCAATTTTTTTCCTAATTTATAAATTCCCCATCTTGAGACAGTTTTTTTTGGGACATTCATACTTGCCATTACTGATGATTTATAACGATTATGTATATTAATCATCGACTTCGAGCAATTTTTCTTAATTATTAGATCATCTGGTAATAACATAAGAAAAAAATCATCTGTAATAAATTTTTTTGTTTTTAAAACTGCATCGCCTGTTCCTAAAGGTTTATTTTGGTAAACAAATTTAATCATCTTTTTATATTTCAAAATTTTTTTATATTCTTTAATAACTCTAGGATCTTTTTTTTTTTTTATTATCTTTTTATAAAAGCTATCCTTGTAAAAATAATTTTTTATCATTTGTTTTTTTTTTGAAATTATAAAAATTATCTTTTTAATACCAGCATCTGCACATTCATCTAAAATATACTCAATTCCTGGTTTTCCATTAATAGGAAGAAGTTCTTTGGCAAATATACTGGTTAAAGGTAATAATCTTGTACCTAAACCAGCTAATGGAATAATTGCTTGTTTAATCATTTAAATGTTTTACTTATTAAAACGTTTTATACAAATGAAAATTTTATTAAATAATATTGATTTAAATAAGGCATTATATAACAATTCAAATATTGGATTTGTACCGACTATGGGTAGTCTTCATGATGGTCATATCTCATTAATCAAAAAATCTTTAAAATTATCCAATAGAACCATAGTAAGTATATTCATAAATCCTAAACAATTTAATAACAAAGAAGACTATAAAAAATATCCCAGAGATATAAAAAAAGATCTAAAAATTTTAAAAAAGCTAAAAGTTGATTTTGTTTACCTTCCTAAAATCAAAGATATTTATAAAACTAAAAACAAAATAAAAATTAAACTTAACAAACAAGATAAAATTATGTGTGCCAGGTATAGAAAAGGTCATTTTGAAGGGGTAATTGAAGTGATGACCCGTTTAACAAAAATAATAAATCCATCAAAAATATTCATGGGTGAAAAAGATTTTCAACAGTTGTTATTAGTAAAAAGATTTGTTGAAAAAAATTTCAAATCTAAAATTATTTCTTGTAAAACAATAAGAGATAAAAATAAACTAGCTTTATCATCTAGAAATACTCTTTTAAATAGAAATGATTTAAAGAAAGCAGGTGCAATAGCTAGAAATCTTATTATTTTTAAAAAAAAATTATCTAAAAAGATTAATTTAAAAAATTTATTTTTAATGAAAAAAAAAGAACTTAAAAAAAAGTATGATATTAAGATAGATTATATTGAATTAAGAAACACAAAAAATCTTCATCTGACTAATAGAACTAAAAACGCCAAAATTTTTGTTGGTTATTATATTAACAGAGTAAGGCTTATAGATAACTTTTAATGTTTACAAAAAGTAAGCTCCAACACCTAAAAAAGATACAAAACCAATAACATCAGTTATAGTTGTCACAAAAACACTTGAGGCTATCGCGGGATCTATATTCATTTTTTTTAATGTAACAGGTACCAATATCCCAAACAAACCTGCAACTATCATTGTTAAAACCATTGAAATAGAAATTATTAAAGAGAGTTGAATATCCTGAAACCATAATTGAACGATAATAGAACTTATAACTGCAAAAATAATTCCATTTAAAATACCAATATTAAACTCTTTAAAGATATTTTGATTAAAATTATTTTTTGTTAAATCATTAGTGGCAAGAGTTCTAACAGTAACAGCCAGTGTTTGCATTCCAGCATTACCACCCATTGACGCTACTATTGGCATCAAAAAAGCTAGAACAACCATTTGTTCAATTGTCGCTCCAAATAAACTTATGCAATATGTAGCTAAGAATGCAGTAAAAAGATTTAATAACAACCAGTTAAATCGTCTTTTAGTTTTTGTTATTACTCCATCTGTAATTTCTTCATCACCTACACCAGCTAATCTTAGCGCATCTTCTTCTGCCTCTTCTTTTAAAACAGTTAAAACATCATCTGAGGTTATCATTCCAACCAACTTATTATTTTTATCAATGACACATGCTGAATTTAGATTATAATTTTCAAATGAGTTTCCAACTTCTTCTCTATCCATATCCACAGGAACTAAAAAAATAGAGTCATCCATAATCGATGACATCTTTGTTTCTCTTGGTGTTCTTAGAACTTTAGATGATGGTACAGTACCGATAGGTTTAAAATTTTCGTCTACAATATAAATTTCTAAAAATTGTTCAGGTAAATCTTTATTTTCTCTTAAATAATCGATAGTTTGACCGACAGACCAATTACTCGGTATCGCAGTGAATTCTCTTTGCATTATTCTTGCTGCACTATCCTCGGGATAACTCAGACCTTCCAATAGAGCAAAACGATCCTTGGGTGGTAGTAAGCTTAGAATGGAGTTTTTATTTTTTTCATCTACATTTTCAAGAATAGCTATCGCGTCATCAGACTCTAAATTTTTCAGTATTCTAACAATTGCATCTGAAGAAAGATATTTTATAATTTCAGTCTGAACTGACTCATTTAGCTCAATAAAAACCTCAGGATCTATTTTAAAATTATTTAGTTTTATTAAATTTTCTCTATCATTTTGGCTTAAATGTTCGATGATATCTGCTGCATCGGCAGGGTGCATTTCTTTAAAAGAATTTGTAATAAAAGTTGCATCACTATTTGAGATTTTATCAGTGACTACTTTTATATATTCTTTATTAAATTCAAAATTGACTTTTTTATCTTTGATTTTTTTAATTAAAGTCATAAATTTTCCTATTATTTAGGTCGATCTTTTAATACATAATCAAAAGATTACAATTTATAAATGAGTATAGAAATTAAAAAGTCTGAAAAACCTATCATTTATGAGGATGCTAAAAAAGTGATGGAAGAAAGATTGTTTGATGTGGATCTAAATAAATCTAATGAACTAATTTGGACTTTAGAGCATCCAGATGTTTATACTGCTGGGACGAGTTATGATGAGAATGATATTTTAGATAAATCAATAAAAATTCTAAAAACAAATAGAGGTGGTAAAATTACTTATCATGGGCCAGGTCAATTAATTTGTTATTTCGTAATTGACTTAAAAAAAAGAAAAAGAGATATCAGAAATTTTATTTCGATAGTAGAAAAAACAATAATAGAAACATTAGAATTTTTCGAAATAAAAACTTTTTCAGATAAAGAAAATATTGGAATATGGTACAAGGACGGTGAAAAAACCAAAAAAGTTGCTGCTATTGGCGTGAGAATTAGTAAGTGGATAGCCTATCATGGTTTTTCGATTAATATTAATAATAATTTAAAAAAATATGATGCAATAATTCCATGTGGTATTAAAGATAAAGGAATAACAAATCTAAAACAAATAAAGGATCAAGATTATAAAGAAATAGAAAAAAAACTAGTAGAAATTTTCATTTCAAATTTAAATAAGTAAGTCTTTTTATTTTTAATAATTTTTTGAAATAATCAGGAAGTAAAGCTTTATAAGTAAATTTTTTATTCTTAATCATAAATTTTATTTCATATGCATGCAGCATTAATTGCTTATTTGCACCTACATTTTTTGTGAAAGATTTATATTTATTATCTCCATAAATTGAGTGACCAATATTGAAAAGTTGTTTTCTTAATTGATGTTTTCTTCCAGTAATAGGTTTCATTTCAAGAAGGCTAGAATTAGAATTTTTATCAATAACTTTGTAAATTGTTTTAGCTTTTTCAATAATTTTTTTTCCATTGTCATAACGGACTAAATCATCTATCCATTCACCTGAGTTTTTCTCAAGTTCACCATGACATATAGCTAGATAAGTTTTATGAACTTTTCTTAACCTAAACAAAGTTGTTAATAATTGTGCTGTTTCTCTATTTTTAGCCATTAAAAAAACACCAGATGTTTCTTTATCTAATCTGTGAACAGAAAAAGGTTTTGAGTCTGAAAAAATTTCACTCTTCTTAAATATATCAATCAAGTTTTTCTTTGATTTTGTTCCACCCTGAACAGAAATACCAGCACTTTTGTTCAATACCACAAAATTTTCATTATTATCTATAATTAAATCTTCATTTGCTTTAATAATTTGATTTGAGGGATTAAAACTAATTTTTTTTTGTAAAATTCTTACTTTAAATTTAAAATCATGTAAATCAATTATGTCATTTAATTGAATCTTATGTGAGCTTTTGACTTTTTTTTTATTAACTTTGATTTTTCCTAATCTTAGAGATTTTTCAATTAGTCCTTGTGGAATTTTGCCAATTGTATTTCGTATCCACCTGTCAACACGCATATTATTACACGTCGTATCAACGATGTAATTTTTTACCATAAAAAAAATATTATTTTGATGTAGCTACTGGTTTTTTATCTTCTTTTTTATCAGGCTCTTTTGAAGTAGGTTTTTTCTTTTTATCTACTCTTTTTGCTTCAACATCTCTATCTACAAACTCAATAATTGCCATTGGCGCGTTATCACCGTATCTGAAACCAGCTTTGATAATTCTTGTATAACCACCTGACCTTTTTTCATATCTTTTAGAAAGTGTTTTTTTAACTTTATTCGCTGATTTGATATCTTGTAACTGTGAAACTAAAGTTTTAGTGTTATGAAGAGAATCTTTCTTACCTAATGTAATGATTTTATCAGCCTGAGGTTTTAAAAACTTTGCCTTTGGTAGTGTTGTTTTTATTTGCTCATATTTTATTAAAGAATTTAGCATGTTTTTCAACAATGCTTTTCTGTGCTCAGATGTTCGATTAAGCTTCTTATTAGCAAATCCATGTCTCATTTAAATAGCTTCCTCAAGTTTTTTAGACATTTCGGCAATGTTTTCTGGTGGCCAATTTGGTATCTCCATACCCAAATACAAAGACATTCCTGTTAAAACTTCTTTAATTTCATTGAGTGATTTTCTTCCAAAATTTGGTGTTCTAAGCATTTCACCCTCGGATTTTTGAACCAAATCACCTATATAAATAATGTTATCATTTTTTAAACAATTCATTGATCTTACTGAAAGTTCTAATTCATCAACTTTTCTCAACAAGTTTTTATTAAATTCCGGTTCCGTAGAAACCTCTTTTATAGGTGCTTCTACTGGTTCATCAAAATTTATAAACATTTTTAATTGATCTTGAAAAATTCTTGCAGAATAAGCTACTGCATCCTCCGCTGAGATCGAGCCATTAGTTTCAACTTGCATTGTTAATTTATCATAGTCTAGTGCTTTGCCTTCTCTTGCAGTGCTGACTGAGTATGAAACTTTTTTTACTGGACTATATAACGAATCAATTGCAATAAGACCTAATGGTGGTTCTTCTGGCTTATTAAGTTCAGCGGGCACATATCCTTTTCCAGTATTTAAGTTCATCTCCATATGAAAATTAGTATTTTCGTCTAGGTTACAAATCACTAAATCAGGATTAAGAATTTCTACGTCAGCTACTGATGTAATATCAGAGGCCTTTATTTCACCAGGTCCTTTTGCATCTAAAATTAATTTTTTAGTCCCTTCAGAGGCACATTTTAGAGCTAAAGATTTTACGTTTAGAACAATATCTGTCACATCTTCTCTCACACCTTTAATTGAGGTAAATTCATGCAATACTCCATCTATCTGTATTGATGTTACTGCAGCACCTCTTATAGAAGATAATAAAATTCTTCTTAAAGAGTTTCCTAAGGTAAGTCCAAAACCCTTTTCTAAAGGTTCAGCAACTATAGTGGCCTGAGAAAAGTCATCACTAATTTTTACATCTAGTTTAGCTGGTTTAATTAAAGATTTCCAATTTTTTACATTTACGTTTTCTGTTTCCATTAAACTCTCCTTTTTTTTGGTGGTCTTGTCCCATTGTGAGGCATGGGCGTTGTATCTTTTATAGATAAAATTTTAAATCCTCTTGCTTGTAATGCTCTTAAAGCTGTTTCCCTACCAGATCCTGGGCCTTTCACTTCTACAGATAAAGTTTTCATACCTAACTCTAAAGCTTTTGATGCAGCTGAGTCAGCAGCAATCTGTGCAGCATATGGAGTTGATTTTCTTGAACCCTTAAAACCTTTTTGACCTGCGGAAGACCAAGAAATTATATTTCCATCAGTGTCAGCAATTGAGACAATAGTGTTATTAAAAGTAGACTGAACATATGCAATTCCATTTAGGATATTCTTTTTAACCTTTTTTTTTTTTGAGTAATTGCTTTTAGAAACTTTTTTTGAATTTTTTTCTAACTTCTGTTCCTTACCCTCAGTTTTTTTTTCAGTTTTCACCATAATTACTTTTTCAGTGGAGTTAACTTTTTTCCTGCTATAGCAATCGCTTTACCTTTTCTTGTTCTAGCATTACATCTTGTTCTTTGACCTCTAACTGGTAATTTTTTTCTATGTCTTGAGCCTCGATAACATGCTAAATCAATTAATCTTTTAATACTCAAAGAGTAATCTCTTCTTAGATCGCCCTCAACTTTGAAATGTTGGTCAATATATTCTCTTATTTTTAATATTTCTTCATCAGTTAACTGATTGACTCTTTTGTCCCTTGGAATCTCAAGTGATGAACAAATTTGTTTTGAAAATTTATCTCCGATTCCATAAATATACGTAAGTCCAATTTGAACGAGTTTATTTTGTGGAATGTTAATACCTGCAATACGAGCCATAAATAAGTGATAAAAATTTAGCCTTTTATATAAGAAGTTATTTTAATGTCAACGGGTTAAACATTGATAATTTCATCAATTTTTGCTCTTATTACCTCAATTTCAGAAGCTCCATCGATCTCATGGAAATTCATATTTTTTGAATAAAAATCTAAAACCGGTTTTGTTGTCTCCATATAAGTATCATGTCTTTTGAGAATAGTCTCCAAGTTATCATCTGATCTTTTTTCTATAGTCTTTCTTTTCTCAATTCTTTTAATAATAATTTCTTTTTTTACGTTAAGAAAAAAAATATGATTAATTTTTTGATTAGAGTCTTTTAATAATAGATCTAAATTTTTTGCTTGACTTAATGACCTTGGATATCCATCAAAAATCAATTTGTTTTTTTTTTGAGGATCAAATATATAATTTCTAATAAGATTATTAACTATTTGATCATCAACAAACTTTCCATCATTCATGTTCTGAATTATCTGCTTGCCTACCTCTGTATCTTTTTTAATTTCATCTCTCAGTATGTCACCTGTTGAAATTTGGAAACCATTCAATTTTTTTACTAAATATTTGGCCTGTGTCCCCTTACCTGCTCCTGGAGGTCCAAATAAAATTAAATTCACTTTTAATTATTTTCCAAATTTAGTTTTTTTAATTAATTGTTCATATTGTGAACTCATTAATCTTGTTTGAATTTGAGTTACAGTGTCAATCGCTACAACAACTACAATCAATATTGATGTTCCACCTAAATAAAATGGTATAGGATAATTAGCAATTAAAAACTCTGGCATTAAACATACTAATGTTAGATATAAAGCACCTATAGTAGTTAATTTGGTTAAAATATTTTCTATGTATAAAGCAGTGCTTTCGCCTGGGCGTATACCAGGCACAAATCCTCCATATTTTCTAAGATTGTCAGCTGTTTCTACTGGATTAAATGTTATGGATGTATAAAAAAATGTAAAAAAAATAATTCCGGATGCGTAAAGTAACATATAAAGTGGTTGGCCTTGAGTAAAATAAGAACTTATATTTAAAAACGTATCATTGTCAGAAAAATTGAAATTTGAAAATGTTACAGGTAATAATAAAAGTGCTGATGCAAATATGGCTGGAATAACTCCTGCCTGGTTAATTTTTAGTGGTAAGTGTGAGGACTCCCCACCGTACATTTTATTACCCATTTGTCTTTTTGGGTAGTTTATCAAAATTTTTCTTAATGCTCTCTCCATAAATACGATAAATAAAATAGTTAATATTAATAAAACAAAAATTGCGATTATCATTAATGTTGATACAGCTCCAGTTCTTCCTAATTCAAATGTTGTAACTAAAGCTCTGGGTATTTCAGCGACGATACCTGCAAAAATAATTAGAGATATTCCGTTACCAATACCTCTCTGGGTAATTTGTTCTCCAAGCCACATTAAAAAAATTGTCCCTGCTACTATAGTGGTAACAGTAGAAATTTTAAAAAATAAACCTGGATTAATTACTAAGTTTGCAGACGACTCTAAACCAACAGCTAAACCGTAACCTTGTACAGTAGCTAATAACACAGTTCCATATCTTGTAATTTGAGTTATTTTTGCTCTACCAGTTTCACCTTGGGATTTTAAATTTTTGAAATAATCACTCACACCTGTTAATAGCTGAACTATAATTGATGATGAAATGTAGGGCATTATACCTAGAGCAAATATTGCCATTCTACTTACTGCTCCTCCAGCAAAAACATTAAACATTCCTAATAATCCTTTTTGATTTCCCTCCATTAATAATTTTAATTGTTCAGGGTCTATACCTGGCAAAGGCACAAATGTCCCAAACCTATAAACAGATAAAATAAGAATAGTAAAAATAATCCTATTTCTTAGATCGGTTGTAGATGAAGAAGAGCTCATTAATTTTTTTTTACTTTTTTAATTGTATTGAGCCACCAATTTTTTCTAATTTCTTTAAGGCAGATTTTGATATTAAGTCAGCCTCAATATTAATTTTTTCTTTTATTTCTCCAGTGCCTAAGATCTTTAATTTTTTTGAATTTTTGTTAATTAATTTTAGTTTTTTTAATAATTGCGAATTTAGAATATCAGAGGGTTTAATATTTTTTTTATCTATAAAAGACTGTATTTTTTCCAAATTCAAAATTGCTATTTCATTTTTAGAAATTGGATTAAATCCTCTTTTGGGAAGTCTTCTATAAAGAGGCATTTGACCACCTTCAAAACTTTTTATTGCAACACCTGATCTAGATTTTTGTCCTTTGACACCTCTTCCAGAAGTTTTTCCTTTACCAGAACCAATACCCCTTCCAACTCTCATTTTTAGCTTATTAGTTTTAAATTTTGTATTTAAAGTAGTCATTATTACCCTCTTTTTTCTATTACCTCAGAAATTTTTTTATTTCTGATCGCTGAAATTTGTTTGGGTGAATTTTGTTTCATTAATGCCTTCATTGTTGCTCTTATCACATTATGTGCGTTAGATGTGCCCATAGATTTAGCAACAATATCTTTAACTCCTAAAACTTCACAAACAGCTCGGACGGGACCACCAGCAATTATCCCTGTGCCTTTAGATGCGGCTCTTAAAATTATTTTACCTGAACCATCTTTTGCTTTTACATCATGATGAATAGTTCTACCCTCTCTTAATGGGATATGAATTAATTTTCTTCTAGCCATCTCGTTTGCTTTTTTTATTGCATCTGGAACTTGTTTGGCTTTAGCATGTGCTATGCCTATTCGACCTGCTTGATTACCTACAACAACTAGGGCAGAAAAACCAAATCTTCTCCCACCTTTGACAACCTTAGTAATCCTATTTATATGGACTAACTTTTCAAGTATATCATCATTTCTTTTGTCTATATTTTTTTCCATATCTTAAAATTCCATCCCATTTTTTCGAAGTGTTTCAGCAAAAATTTTCACTCTACCATGATATTTATAAATTCCTCTATCAAAAAAAATTTTTGTTATTTTTTTTTCTTGCGCTTTTTTTGCTAATTTCTCAGCCACAATTTTAGATAGTTCAGATTTATTCACTTTTTGAAGAGATTTAATATCTTTTTCAATGGATGAAGCTGATAACAAAGTTATATTTTTTTCGTCATCAATTATCTGAGCAAAAATATTCTTTGATGACCTTGTGATACTTAGTCTAAATCTATCTTTTGGAGCTACTTTTTTTATTTTACTTCTCACTCTAAATTTTTTTCTAGTAGTAGTATCTAATTTCATTATTTCTTCTTTCCCTCTTTTTTTAAAATATATTGGCCTTTTTCTCTTATTCCTTTACCTTTGTATGGTTCAATTTTTCGAAGCATTTTAATTTTAGAAGTCACCAGACCAACAAGTTGTTTATCTGAGCCAGAAATTTTTAACGTAGTTTGTTTTTCTACAATTATTTTAATACCCTCTGGAATATCAAAATTCACATCATGACTATAACCTAATTGTAGATTTAATTGATTACCTTTGATTGAAGCTCTATATCCAACACCTACAAGTTCTAATATTTTTTCATATCCTGTACTTGATCCTAGGACTGCGTTATTAATTAAACTTCGATTCATCCCCCATAATCTTTTAGTATTTTGATCTATTTTTTTTGGTGTAATAGAAATTTCTTTACCATCTTTTATATCAAGAATGAAAACATCAAGGTCTATATTCAACGATTTTTTTCCCATTGGTCCCTCAATATTTAAAATACTACCGGACATTACAACTTTAACTTTTTCTGGAATTGAAATATTTATTTTACCAATTTTAGACATTAAAATACCTTACAAATAATTTCCCCACCAACTCGTTGCTTTCTTGCATCAAGATCTGTCATTACACCTTTTGGTGTAGATATAATAGCTATACCTAAACCGTTATTAATTTTTGGTAATCCATCTGCACTAGAAAAGATTCTTCGACCTGGTTTAGAAACTCTCTCAAAAGTGTTAATAACTGGATTTCCCGAATGATATTTAAGCTCCAAGGATAACAGATTCTTATTATTTTCAGAATTAACTTTAAAATCTTTTACAAATCCCTCATTTTTCAAAATTTCTGCAATCTTGACCTTAAAGTTTGAAGACGGTAATTCCACTTTTTTATGATTTCTAGATTGAGCATTCTTAATCCTCGCTATCATATCTCCTATTGGGTCACTTAAACTCATAATTATCCTTTCTACCAACTAGATTTAACTAAACCTGGTATTTTTCCTTGTAAACCAAGTTGTCTCAATGCAATTCTTGATATTTTTAATTTTCGGTAAACTCCATGTGGTCGACCTGTTATTTGACATCTGTTCATCACTCTTATTTTTGCCGAATTTCTGGGTAATTTTGATAATTTTTGTTGAGCTTTAAATCTTTCTTCTAATGGTAATTTTTTGTTCATGACAATTTTTTTTAATTTCTCTCTTTTTTTATAATATTTATTCGAAAGTTTTATTCTTCTATTATTTTTGTTTATTGAGCTCATTTTAGCCATCTTAATTATCTCCTCTTTTTATAAATGGAAAATTAAATTTTTGTAATAATGCATAACTATGTTCGAGATTTTTGTTAGATATAACTATGGTAATATCAAGACCTCTAACTTTGTCAGCTCTGTCAAAGCTTACTTCGGGAAATATAATGTGTTCTTTAATACCAAAAGTGTAATTGCCAAATTTATCAAACCCTTTAGATGATAATCCTCTAAAATCTTTTATTCTTGGTAAAGCTATATTCACTAATCTATCTAAAAATTCATACATTTTATTTTTTCTTAAAGTAACCTTTAATCCAGCATTGGTTCCTTTTCTGGTCTTAAAGTTAGCAACAGATTTTTTAAATTTTGTAATAATTGGCTTTTGTCCAGTTATTTTTGCTAAATCCTCTTCACAAGATTTTAATAACTTACCATCGTTACCATCAAGCCCCAATCCCATATTTAGAATAACTTTTTCAATTTTAGGCCCCATATTTGTATTTTTATAACCAAACTGTGATTTGAGAGCAGGTTGAATTTCTTTGAAATAAATATCTTTTAATCTAGGCATCATTATTTTTTGACCTCTTTTTTCTCTTTATTCTTTTCATTTATCAACTTCAAATTAGATAGATTAATGAAGCTTTCTTTTGAAAAAATCCCACCTTTTTTTTCTTTTGTAGTCTTTACGTGCTTCTTTACCATATTTATATCTTTAACTTTTGCTCTGTTGTTTCTTCTATCGAGCTCAATCACTTCACCTTCTTTTTTTTTATCTTTACCCGCTAAAACTAAAACTTTTAATCCTTTTTTGATCATTTATAAAACCTCCGGCGCTAAAGAAATTATTTTCATTTGACCTCTAGATCTTAACTCCCTTGTAACAGGGCCAAAAATTCTTGTACCAACTGGCTCACCTTTATCATCAACTAATACAGCTGCATTATTATCAAACTTTACTTTAGATCCGTCGTCTCTGTGGATTCCTTTTTTTACCCTTACAACAACGGCTTTATGAACTGATCCTTTTTTCACTTTTCCTTTTGGAATAGCCTCTTTCACGGCGATAACTATTGTATCACCTACACTAGCATATCTTCTTTTTGACCCACCTAGAACTTTAATACACTCAATTTTTTTTGCTCCAGTATTATCTGCTACTTGTAGTTCTGTTTGAACTTGTATCATTATTTAGTGCTCTCCATTACTTCAAATTTTTTATTTTTAGAATAAGGTTTACTTTCAATAATTGAAACCTTATCGCCATTTTTGTATTTATTGTTCTCATCGTGTGCATTGTATTTTTTTCTCACTTTAACAACTTTTTTTAAGACAGGATGTGAATATTTTCTTTCAACCATTACTGTTACAGTTTTGTTTGGTTTATCGCTCACTACTATCCCTGTTAAAATTTTTTTAGGCATCTATTTTTCCTTTTAAAACAGTCTTTAATCTTGCGATTGTTTTTTTAGTCTGCCCTATTTGAGCCGGATTAGTAACTTGTGAGCTGGTTTTTTGAAATCTAAGATTAAATAAATCTTTTTTATATTTATCAATATTCTTCAACAATTCTGATTTTGTTAATTTCTTTATTTCTTGTTTTTTCATTTTAAACAAACCTTTTTATTGTTTTTGTTTTAATAGGTAATTTTGCTGAAGCTTTATATAAAGCTTCTTTTGCTATTTGTTCAGAAACACCATCAACTTCAAATAAGATCCTTCCAGGCTTTACTCTGCAGGCATAAAACTCGGGACTTCCCTTCCCCTTACCCATTCTAACTTCGATAGGTTTTTTTGATACGGGAATATTTGGAAACACTCTAGTCCATACTCTTCCCTGTCTTTTCATGTGCCTTGTAAGTGCAACTCTGGCCGCCTCTATTTGTTTCCCTGTAACTCTCTCAGGAGTTAGTGCTTTTAAAGCGTATGCTCCATAATTTATAAAATTTGCTCTAGAAGCCTTACCATGTATTCTACCTTTATGGGCTTTTCTCCATTTAGTTCTTACTGGTTGCAACATTATACTTTTGCCTCTTTAGTTGTTGTTTTATTTGTTTCCTGGCTGAATTCTTTAGCAAAAACCTCACCTTTATATATCCAAACTTTGATACCAATAATTCCATAGGTTGTTAATGCTTCGGCTTCAGCATAATCAATATCAGCTCTTAATGTATGTGAAGGTATACTTCCATCTCTTAACCACTCTGTTCTTGCAATTTCATTTCCACCCAATCTTCCACTAATCGATACTTTAATTCCTTTAGCGCCTAATCTTAAGCAAGATTGCATTGATCGTTTCATAGCTCTTCTATATGAAATTCTCTTAACTAATTGTTGAGCGATATTTTCTGCAACTAAATATGCATTAGTCTCAGGTTTTTTAACTTCTTTTATATTTAATGTGACTTCATTACTTGTAAATTTTGATAGGTTGTTCTTTATTTTATCTATATCGCTACCTTTTTTGCCAATTACAAATCCTGGACGTGAGGTGTAAATTGTAACATAACACTTGTTAGACGTTCTTTCTATCATAACTTTAGAAACGCCAGAATTAATAACATTTTTTTTAATGTATTCTCTAATTTTAAAATCTTCTATTAAATAATTACCAAAATCTTTTTTCTTAGCATACCAAACAGAGTCCCAACCTCTGTTTACTCCCAATCTAAAACCTACTGGATTAACTTTTTGACCCATGACTCTCCATTTTTTTTGCCTCTGTTAAAATTATTGTGACACTAGAATATGGCTTTAATATTGGCGCAGCTCTACCTTTTGCTCTAGGTCTAAATCTTTTCATTGTAATCTTTTTTCCACAATATGCTTCCTTCACTATTAATTTATCGATATCGTATTGAAAATTATTTTCAGCATTAGCCACGGCAGAATCGATAGTTTTTTTTATATCTTTTGTTATTCTTTTCTCTGAAAACTCCAAATTTCTTCTTGCGACTTCAACTTTTTTTCCAACAATATCTTTTAGTATTGGATTAAGTTTTCTTACACTAGATCTAATATTATTATTAATAGATTTCACAATTTTCTCTTTGTTTTTATTAATTTTTTTCTTTTTACTCATAATTATTTTTTATCACTCTCTTCTGCTGGTTTCGCTTTTTTATCAGCTGGTGTGTGACCAAAAAAACTTCTAGTAGGTGAAAACTCACCTAATTTATGTCCAACCATGTCTTCTGAAACAGTAATAGGAATAAATTTTTTGCCATTATAAATTAAGAAACTTACACCTACGAAATCTGGTATAATTGTTGATTTTCTAGACCATGTTTTAATAGGAATTTTTTTTGGATCTGTTTTGTACTTATCCACTTTTTTCATAAGACTTTCCTCTACAAACGGACCTTTCCAAACTGCTCTTGCCATTACTTGCTATCCTTCCTTTTATTTCTTCTTTGAACAATAAATTTATCTGTTCTTTTATTGTCTCGAGTTTTTAAACCTTTTGCAGATTGGCCAGTTGGTGAAACTGGATGTCTGCCTCCGGCGGACTTACCCTCTCCACCACCGTGCGGGTGATCAACTGGATTTTTTACAACTCCTCTAGTATGAGGTTTTCTTCCTAGCCATCTTGATCTTCCAGCTTTTCCAATTTTGATATTTTTTTGATCTGGATTACTCAAAACACCAATCGTCGCTAGAGATCTTGAATCAATTTTTCTTACCTCTCCAGAGGCTAATTTAATCAAACTATAATTCCCATCTAATCCACTTATTGTAACTGAAGTGCCAGCTGACCTCGCTATTTTTCCGCCTGCTCCTGGTTGAATTTCAACATTATGAATATCAATACCAACTGGAATATCCTGTAATGGCATACAGTTACCTATTTTAATTTCTTTTTTTTGACCATTTTCAATTTTATCACCAACTTTAATTTTTTGAGGTGCTAAATAATAGGCATGAGAATTATCCTCAAATTTTACCAGCATTATGTAACATGATCTATTTGGGTCATACTCTATTCTCTCAACCGACGCAGGCATATCGAATTTCTTTCTGTAAAAATCTACATGTCTATACATTTTTTTATGACCTCCAGATCTATTTATTGAAGTAATATGACCATTATTATTTCTACCTTTCATGGCATTTTTTTTAGATACTAAAGATTTAAATGGCTTACCTTTCCAAAGGCCTGTTCTATCAACTAAAATTGTTCCTCTAGTAGATTTTGTATAAGGTTTGAAAGTTTTTAATGCCATATTAAACTCCAGTTGTAAGATCTATGCTTTGACCTTTTTTAAGTGTCACAATTGCCTTTTTAAATCCAGAAACTTTTACCTTTCTGCCTCTAGTTAATTTAATTCTGTTCTTTTTATTAATCATATTAATTTTTGTTACATTTACTTTGAATATTTTTTCTATATTAGTTTTTAAATTTTTTTTATTTGCATTGAACGGTACCCTAAACACAATTTTATTTTGATCTGAAAGATTAGTGGATTTTTCAGTTACCAATGGAGATAAAATCTTATCAAATAAATGTATTTTATTCATTTTAAGAATACCTCTTTTCAAGTTCTTTTATTGAACTTTCTGTAAAAATAACTTTTTTATATTTAGCTAAATCATATGCACTGAAATGATTAATATCAGTAACTTTAATATTAGGAATATTTCTTACTGATTTTTCAATTTTTTCTTTTGAATTTTTGTCTAATATTATTAAAGAATGTGTAATTTCAAATTTTTTAAAAATTAGAAACATTTCTTTTGTTTTTTTTATTTCAGAATTGAAATCGCTAAATATTAATAAATTTTTATTTTTAACCTTTTCAGAAATTAAAGAAGCAATGCTTTGTTTTTTTTCGCTTTTGTTAAGTTTCCTTGTTTTATAAGCCAACTCTCCTTTTGGCCCATGCGCTACTCCACCACCAACAAAAATTGGAGCTTTTTTACTTGCGTGTCGAGCATTACCGGTTCCTTTTTGAGCATAGATTTTTGATGTAGGCCCCGAAACTTCATTTTGTTGCTTGGTTTTTGCGTGACGTTTTTTATAATTAGCATTAGTTTTGTATAAAACTGCACTAACTAATTTCTTATTTATCTTCGCAGAAAATATCTTATCTGTAACTTCAATAGATCCCTTTTTTCCATCTAATTTTAATGTTTCAACTTTCATTATTTCTTCTTTTTATCTGGGGTTTTTTTGGCTTTTTCAGCTAAATCTATTTTCTCTAAAATTGTTAACTTGTTTATATTTTTTACAGATTTTTTCACAAAAACTTCAGAATTTTTAGAACCTGGAATTGAACCTTTCAGGTATAATAGTGCATTATCTAAATCTGTCTTGATAATTTCAATATTTTGCATTGTTCTTATTTTATCACCCATATGACCAGCCATTTTTTTTCCTTTAAAAACTTTACCAGGATCTTGTCTTTGCCCTGTTGAACCATGAGACCTATGAGAAATGGATACGCCGTGGGATGCTCTTAAACCGCCAAAATTATGCCTTTTCATCGCACCAGCAAAACCTTTTCCAATAGTTTTAGATTTGGTGTCAACAAATTTTACGTCTTGAAAAATTTCAAGACCAAACTCGTTTCCTTCTTTATAGTTTTCTATGTTAGATACTCTATACTCTTTTAGTTTTTTTTTAGCCTCTGTATTCTTTTTTGCAAAATAACCCTTCATAGATTTTGTAATTTTTGAGTTCTTTATGTTTCCGTATCCAAGCTGAACTGCTTTGTAGCCTCTTTTATTTTCCTCAATAACTTGAATTACTCTAGCTTTTTCCATTTTCAAAACTGTAACAGGTACAAGTTGTCCAGTTTTATAAAATTCTCTGGTCATACCAATTTTTTTTCCAATTAAAGCTATTTCACTCATAATTAAATCTTTATCTCTACATCAACTCCTGAAGCCAAATCCAGTTTCATTAAAGCTTCTACAGTTTGAGGAGTTGGTTCAATTATATCTATTAATCTTTTGTGAGTTCTAGACTCGAACTGTTCTCTGCTTTTTTTATCTATATGCGGAGACCTTAGTACAGTATATCTTTCTATTCTTGTGGGTAAAGGTATAGGTCCTTTTATTGTTGCTCCAGTTCTTTTAACGGTATTTACAATTTCCTCAGTAGATGCATCTAAAATTTTGTTATCGTAAGCTCTAAGTTTAATTCTAATATTTTGTTTTTCCATATTAACCTGCAATTTTCTTTGTTACTTCATCTTGAACATTTTGAGGAACTTTAGAATAATGATCAAAAAACATTGAATACTGAGCTCTTCCTTGTGACATTGATCTAAGATTATTTATGTACCCAAACATATTTGCTAAAGGAACCATTGCTGTAATTACAGTAGCATTTCCTCTTTGTTCTTGTGTACTAATCTGGCCTCTTCTACTATTTAAATCACCTATTACGTCTCCCATATAATCCTCTGGAGTTACTACTTCGACTCTCATTACTGGCTCTAATAATTTTAAATTACCTTTCGTACAAGCTTCTTTAAAACAAGCACGACTAGCTAGTTCAAATGCCAAAACACTTGAGTCAACATCATGATGAAGTCCATCTAAAATTGTTACTTTGTAATCAATCATTGGAAATCCAGCTAAAATACCTCCATCAGACACCGTCTCTATCCCTTTTTCTACGCCAGGTATAAATTCTTTTGGAATAGCTCCACCTTTAATTTTACTTTCTACTAACCTTCCAGAACCTGGTTCTTGAGGTTCTACTAGAAGCTTAACTTTAGCAAATTGACCTGCTCCACCACTTTGTTTTTTGTGTGTATATTCTACCTCAGAAGCATTTTCTAATGTTTCTCTATATGCCACTTGAGGGGCGCCAACATTTGCTTCAACTTTAAATTCCCTTTTCATTCGATCAACAATAATATCTAAATGAAGCTCACCCATACCTTTTATGATTGTTTGACCTGACTCTTCATCTGAGGTTACTCTAAAAGACGGGTCTTCTTTAGCAAGTCTTCCTAAAGCTTCACCCATTTTTTCTTGATCAGCTTTTGTTTTAGGCTCAACTGCTATTTCTATTACAGGGTCTGGAAATTCCATTGGTTCAAGTAAAACAGCATTATCTTCATCACATAATGTATGACCTGTAATTGTATTCTTTAAACCTGCCAAGGCCACAATATCTCCTGCATTAGCTTCTTTAATATCTTCTCTTGAATTTGCGTGCATTAATAGCATCCTGCCTACTCGTTCCTCTTTTTCTTTTGAAGAATTATAAACAGCTGTTCCAGTTTTAATTGTACCAGAATAAACCCTGATGAACGTTAAAGATCCCACAAAAGGGTCATTAGCAACCTTAAAAGCTAGAGCAGAAAAAGGAACATTATCCTCAAATTTCATTTCTAATTCGTCTTCAGTGCCTAATTTAGTTCCCTTAATTGAACCAATATCTACTGGACTTGGTAAATAATTTACAACTGCATCCAATAATGGCTGCACTCCTTTATTTTTAAAAGCTGATCCTGTCAATACTGGAACAAAACTAAAGTTTAACGTACCTTTTCTAATACATTGTATTAAATCTTCCTCTTTTACTTCATCACCATTTAAATATGCCTCCATCAGCCTCTCATCCTGTTCAACAGCTAATTCGACTAATTCAGTTCTATATTTTTGAGTAATTTCTTTTAAATCTTCTGGGATATCTTTATATTCCCATTCAGCTCCTAAAGCTTCATTTTTCCAAACTTGTGCTTTCATTTTTACTAAATCTACAACGCCTGACAGTGAAGCTTCAATTCCAATTGGAACTTGTAAAACTAATGGTTTGGCACCTAATCTATCTTTAATCATGTCTACACATCTAAAGAAATCTGCTCCCGTTCTATCTAGCTTGTTTACAAAGCAAATTCTTGGTACTTTATACTTATCAGCTTGTCTCCATACTGTTTCAGATTGTGGTTCAACACCCGCAACACCATCAAAAACAGCTATAGCACCATCTAAAACTTTTAAGGATCTTTCAACTTCAATTGTAAAATCTACGTGTCCAGGTGTATCTATAATATTTATTCTGTGATCTTGCCAAAAACATGTAGTTGCAGCTGATGTAATCGTAATTCCTCTCTCTTGCTCCTGCTCCATCCAATCCATAGTTGCAGCGCCATCATGAACTTCTCCAATTTTATGACTTTTACCAGTATAATATAGGACACGCTCGGTAGTAGTAGTTTTCCCAGCATCAATATGTGCCATTATGCCGATATTTCTATATTTGTCTAAAGTATGTGTTCTAGCCATAATTTTTTACCACCTAAAATGTGCAAAAGCCTTATTAGACTCTGCCATTTTGTGAACGTCCTCTCTTTTTTTTACTGCGGAACCTTTTTTTTCATACGCATCATAAAGCTCATTAAAAATTTTGTCTGACATGTGTTTGTCTTTTCTTTTTCTCGCAGAGTCCACTAGCCATCTAATTGCTAATGCTTGAGCTCTTTTACTTTTTACTTCCACAGGTACTTGATAAGTCGCACCACCGACTCTTCTGGATCTTACTTCAACAGTTGGTTTTATATTATTAATTGCCTCGTTAAATATATTTATAGGTTCGTCTTTTGTTTTGGTTTTGATCTTTTCGATAGCATCATACACAATTTTTTCAGCAATGCCTCTTTTACCATCATACATTATATTGTTTATTAATTTTGGGATGATTGTTGATTTAAACTTAGGATCAGGAACAATGTTTTTCTTAGGTTGAGTTTTTTTTCTAGACATTTTTATTTACCTTTTTTTGTTCCGTAAAGAGATCTTCTTTTTTTTCTGTTAGCTACTCCTTGAGTGTCTAAATTACCCCTTAAGATATGATACCTGACACCAGGTAAATCTTTTACCCGACCACCTCTAATCAGTACGACAGAGTGTTCTTGTAAATTATGACCTTCTCCAGGAATGTAAGCAGTAACTTCAAAACCATTAGATAATCTTACTCTCGCTACTTTTCTTAGAGCTGAATTTGGTTTTTTAGGAGTCGTTGTATAAACTTTAACACAAACACCTCTTTTTAAAGGTTGTTTTTGTAGAGCAGGAACTTTATTCCTATTTATTTGTTTAACTCTTTTTTTTCTTAACAACTGATTTATCGTTGGCATAATATTTATTTTAATTAGTTACAATTTTTGAATGAAATAACTGACAGGTTATTTGTGGCAGCGTTTAGTACGAATAAGCACTACATTCCAACCAAAAACACCGCCAAAATACTTATTAATCGGTTTTTGTCAAACTAAAACTACTGATTTTAGCTGTTTTTTTTATTGATTTGCTTGGGAATCTGTTGGTTCTATTTTTTCCTGCTCTGACAAGAATTTATTATCGTCCTCGATAGCCTTTTTATTCCAATTATTCTTGATATTTCCAGTTCCCGCTGGTACCAGTCTACCAACAATAACATTTTCTTTTAGACCATTCAAAGGATCTATTTTTCCTTTTATCGCTGCATCCGTTAAAACTCTAGTTGTCTCTTGGAAAGAAGCTGCGGAAATAAATGACTCAGTTTGTAATGAAGCTTTAGTAATCCCCATTAACACTCTTTCAGCTGTTGCTGGAGTTTTACCCTCGGACTTTAATTTTTCATTATTTGTATCAAATTTAATTCTATCAACTATTTCACCAGGTAAATAACTTGAGTCTCCTGTCGTTTTTACCTCAACTTTTTTTAACATCTGTCTTAAAATCGTTTCAATATGTTTATCATTAATAATTACTCCTTGTAATCTGTAAACTTCTTGAACCTGATTAACAAAGTATTCAGTCAAATCTTTAATACCCATAATACGCAAAATATCATGTGGTAGTGGTTGTCCATCTAGAAGATATTCACCTTTTTTGATATTTTCTCCTTGGTTAAAATTTATATGTTTGCCTTTAGGAATTAAATAATTTGATGGTTCAGCTCCATCAGTTGGAACAATTGAAACTCTTTGTTTTCCCCTAACTTCTTTTCCAAAAACTACTTGACCATCATTTTCTGCAATTATAGCACTATCTTTAGCTTTTCTCGCCTCAAATAGTTCTGCAACTCTTGGTAATCCACCCGTAATGTCTTTTGTTTTGGTCGTCTCCTTAGGTAGTCGAGCAATTACATCTCCAGCTGAAACTTTTTGTCCATCTTTAACAGATAAAATTGAGTCTGGAACTAAATAGTATCTTGCTTCATTATCATCAGCTTTTTTGATTACATTGCCTTTTTCATCTCTTAAAGTTATTCTAGGTTTTAAATCAGAACTTTTTGATTGTGATCTCCAATCAATAACTGATTTGGAGGAAATACCTGTTGCATCATCTGTTGTTTCTTGTATCGAAACCCCATCAATTAAATCCACAAAGCCTGCTATACCACTTTTTTCAGCAATAACCGGTGTTGTATAAGGATCCCATTCACAAATTTTTGTATTAGCTTTTACTTTATCACCATTTTTGAAAAATAATTTTGAACCATAGGCTACTTTGTAAACAGCAATTTGCACACCATTGTCATCTTCAATTGATAGCTGTGTATTTCTACCCATAACAATTAAATTCTTTTTAGAGTCTTCTAAGATGTTTGAATTTATAATTTTTAAAATTCCATCATCTTTACTTATTATTTGCGAATCTTGTTTTACTGATGCTGTTCCTCCTACGTGAAAAGTTCTCATTGTTAACTGTGTTCCGGGTTCTCCAATAGATTGTGCAGAAATCATTCCGATTGCCTCACCCACATGAACCATTTGTCCTCTGGACAAATCTCTTCCATATGAGGTGGCACAAACACCCTCTTTAGATCCACAAGTCATAACAGAATAAACTTTGACAGATTTTATTCCAGCAGCATCAATCTTATCACATCCAGCTTCATCGATCATTGTTGATTTTTTAATTATAACTTCACCAGTGATAGGATGTTTCACTTCATTAAAAGTAACTCTTCCTAAAGCTCTTTCTGATAAACTTACTACAACATTACCACCTTCTAAAATTTCTGAAAGTTCAATAAACCCTGGATTTTTACAATCACATTCTTTTTTAGTAACAGTTAAATCTTGAGCGACATCGCAAAGCCTTCTTGTTAAATAACCTGAACTAGCGGTTTTTAAAGCTGTATCTGCTAATCCTTTTCTAGCTCCATGAGTAGAGTTAAAATATTCTAGAGCAGTTAATCCCTCTTTAAAATTTGAAGTAATCGGACTTTCAATAATTTCTCCTGATGGTTTAGCAATCAAACCTCTCATTCCTGCTAATTGTTTCATCTGTGCCGCAGAGCCTCTAGCACCGCTATCAGCCATCATAAATACTGAATTTATCTTGAGGCCATCGGATGTCTTCTCTGTTGCTGAAATACCTTTCATCATTTCTGAAGCTACCTGATCAGTACATTTTGACCATGCATCTACAACTTTATTGTATTTTTCTCCTCTTGTTATAAGTCCCTCGGAATATTGAGTTTCGTAGTCGGCTATGAGTTTTTTTGTATCATCAATAAGTTTGTTTTTACTCTCTGGAATAACTAAATCATCTTTTCCGAAAGAAATTCCTGCTTTAAAAGCATGTTTAAATCCTAAATCTTTAAGTTTATCACAAAATATTACAGTCGTTTTTTGTCCACAAAATCTAAAGACAATATCAATAATTTCTGAGACAGTTTTCTTTGGAAGTAGTCTATCAATTAAAGAAAATTTAATATTAAAATTTTTAGGTAACAAATTAGCTAATAAAAATCTTCCTGCTGTTGAGGTGTATTTTTCAAATTTTTTGTTACCATTATTATCGACTGTTTCAAACCTAGAAATAATTGTGCTATGAACTTTTATTTCACCAGATGATAAAGCAAACTCAATTTGATCAGCGTCTACAAAATATCCTGCTGGTTTGTCTGTAAGTGGTTCTTGGGATAAATAGTAAATCCCCAAGATCATATCCTGACTTGGTACAATAATTGGCTTACCGTTGGATGGAGATAAGATATTATTTGTTGATAACATTAAAATTCTTGCTTCCAACTGTGCTTCTAAACTTAAAGGAACATGAACCGCCATTTGATCACCATCAAAGTCAGCATTAAATGCTGCACAAGTGAGCGGATGTAGTTCAATTGCATCACCTTCAATTAATTTAGGTTCAAACGCTTGAACTCCGAGTCTATGAAGTGTAGGCGCCCTGTTTAACAACACAGGATGTTCTCTTACAATTAATTCTAAAGCATCCCAAACAGCATTGGTCTCTTTCTCAACAAGTTTTTTAGCTTGTTTAATTGTTGAAGCTAATCCTAATTTGTTAAGTCTTGCATATAAAAAAGGTTTAAATAACTCTAGCGCCATCTTTTTTGGCAATCCACATTCATGTAATTTTAGATCTGGACCAACAACGATTACAGATCGACCAGAATAATCAACTCTTTTACCTAATAAATTTTGTCTAAATCTTCCCTGTTTTCCTTTTAACATTTCAGCTAAAGATTTTAATGGTCTCTTTCCAGTTCCAGTAATCACTCTTCCGCGTCTTCCATTATCAAACAACGCATCAACTGACTCTTGAAGCATTCTCTTTTCATTTCTTACAATAATATCTGGAGCCTTGAGATCCATTAATCTTTTCAAACGATTATTTCTATTTATCACCCTTCTATATAGGTCGTTAAGATCTGAAGTAGCAAATCTTCCACCATCTAGTGGAACTAAAGGTCTTAATTCAGGAGGAATTACCGGCACAACAGTCATGATCATCCATTCTGGTTTTTGACCAGTTTCAATAAATGACTCGATTAATTTTAATCTTTTGATTGCTCTTTCTTCGTTAACTTTTGATTTTGTTTCTTTAATATAGCTTACTAAATTTTTTCTCTCTAATTCTAAATCTAAAGATTTTAGCATTTCTAAAACTGCTTCAGCTCCAATACCTGCCGAAAATGCTTCTTCACCAAATTCATCTTGATATTTAGCAAGTTCTTCTTCATTTAGTAGTTGATTTTTCTTTAAACCAGTTAATCCTGGTTCAATCACAATAAAATTTTCGAAATATAAAACTCGTTCAACCTCTTTTAGCTTCATATCAACAGCCAAAGCGATTCTGCTAGGTAAAGATTTTAGAAACCAAATATGGGCAACTGGTGTAGCTAAATTTATATGACCCATTCTTTCTCTTCTCACATTAGACTTTGTGACTTCTACACCACATTTTTCACATATGATTCCTCTAAATTTCATTCTTTTGTACTTACCACATAGACATTCATAATCTTTGATTGGACCAAATATTCTTGAACAAAATAGACCATCTTTTTCTGGTCTAAAAGTTCTGTAATTAATTGTCTCTGGTTTTTTTATTTCTCCGTAAGTCCAAGATTTTATTTTTTCAGGACTTGCTAAAGATATTTTAATGCTATTAAAATTTTGCGCCTCTGAGATTTCTGAGTTTTTAAATAAATCTGTTAATTCTTTTTTCATTAGTTTAATTCCACATTCAATGCTAGTGATTTTATTTCTTTTACTAGAACGTTAAATGATTCAGGTATACCTGACTCAAAATTTTCTTCACCTTTAACAATTGTCTCATAGACTTTTACTCTTCCTGCAACGTCATCAGATTTTACCGTTAAAATCTCTTGTAATGTATAAGATGCACCATAAGCCTCGAGAGCCCACACTTCCATTTCTCCAAATCTTTGTCCTCCCAATTGTGCTTTCCCACCTAAAGGTTGTTGAGTCACTAAACTGTATGGACCGGTTGATCTAGCATGAATCTTGTCTTCGACTAGGTGATGTAATTTTAACATATAAATTATCCCAACTGTTACTGGCCTGTCAAATTTTTCTCCTGTTCTTCCATCCCAAAGATATGTTTGGCCTGAGCCTGGAAGATTTGCTAACTCTAACATTTCAGTCACATTTTTTTCTTTAGCACCATCAAAAACAGGCGTTGATATTGCAACACCATTTTGAAGATTTTCACACAAGTCCTTAAACTCTGTCTTACTTAGCTTTTCTACTTTTTCGTTATAAATTTCATCACCATAAACAGATTTTAGAAATTTTGAAATTTTTTCAGTCTTTTCTATTTTTTTCTGATTTTCATTCACTAATCTTTTTATTTCTTCACCAAATTCTTTACAAGCCCACCCTAAGTGTGTTTCTAAAATTTGACCAACATTCATTCTACTTGGGACACCAAGAGGATTTAGCACTATATCGACTGGTTTACCATCTTCCCTATAAGGCATATCTTCTACCGGAACTATCTTACTGACTACGCCTTTGTTACCATGTCGGCCTGACATTTTATCACCTGGTCTTAATCTTCTTTTAATTGCAACAAAAACTTTTACCATTTTCATTACGCTTGGAAGTAGATCATCCCCACTTCTAATCTTCAAAACTTTATCTTCGAATCTTTCAGTTATATCTTGTTTTGCTTGGGTATATTGTTCTTTTAATTGTGCCAAAGTTGACTCATGATTTGAATTTCCATTCGTAATCTTAAAAATATCATTAATTCCGATTTTATTAATTACATCTAAATTTAGTTCTGTTCCTTGGTCTAAATCTTTTAATTTTTTACTTAGTTTAGAACCAGATAAAATTTGAGATGCACGCTGTTTAATACTTCTTTCTAAAATTTCTTCCTCAACAATTTTATCTTGTTGTACCTGATCTATCTCGGCTCTTTCAATCGTTATTGATCTTTCGTCTTTTTCAATTCCGTGTCTATTAAAAACTCTTACATCTACAACAGTTCCACTGCTTCCCCTTGACATTCTTAAAGATGTATCAGTAACGTCTATAGCTTTTTCTCCAAAAATAGATCTCAAAAGTTTTTCTTCAGGTCCAGAGGCAGAGTCCCCCTTAGGAGTCACTTTTCCAACTAATATATCTCCTGCATTAACTTCTGCTCCAATATAAACAACGCCCGACTCATCAAGATTTTTTAATGCTTCCTCATTTACGTTTGGTATATCTCGTGTAATTTCTTCTTCACCCAATTTTGTATCTCTAGCCATAATTTCGTATTCAACTATATGTACAGAAGTGAAAACATCATCAGTTACACATCTTTCAGAAATTAAAATAGAGTCTTCAAAATTATATCCTTGCCATGGCATGAACGCTACTGTAACGTTTTTACCTAGAGCTAACTCACCTAGTTTTGTGGATGGTCCATCCGCTATTATATCGCCAACTTTAACTTTATCACCTACCCTAACCAGAGGTCTTTGGTTGATGCATGTGTTTTGGTTTGACCTTTTAAATTTTTGTAGATTATAAATATCAACACCTGATTTACTAAAATCTGTCTCTTCGGTTGCCTTAATTACAATTCTTTTACCGTCGATTTTATCTACAACGCCCTCTCTCTTAGCAACTATCGTTACACCAGAATCTAAAGCAACATCACTCTCTATTCCCGTGCCAACTAATGGTGACTCTGGTTTTAATAAAGGCACCGCTTGTCTCATCATGTTAGAACCCATTAGGGCTCTGTTTGCATCATCATTCTCTAAAAATGGTATTAATGAAGCTGCGACTGAAACCAATTGTTTTGGTGAAACGTCTATGTAATCAATAGTTTCAGGTTTAGATAATAAAAAATTTAAATTTTGACGGCAGGAAACAAGTTCCTCTACTATTTTTCCATTTTTATCAAGTTTTGTATTTGCTTGAGCAATCGTATATTTTGTTTCCTCCATTGCTGATAAATATTCTACTTTATTTTGGACCACACCATCTTTTACTCTTTTGTAAGGGCTTTCAATAAATCCATATTTATTGATTTTAGCATAAGTAGATAAACTATTTATTAATCCAATGTTTGGACCTTCAGGAGTTTCTATTGGACAAATTCTTCCATAATGAGTTGGGTGCACGTCTCTTACTTCAAAACCAGCTCTTTCTCGAGTTAGGCCACCAGGACCTAAAGCGGAAACTCTTCTTTTATGTGTGATTTCAGATAACGGATTTGTTTGATCCATAAATTGAGATAATTGTGAACTTGCAAAGAAATCTTTTAAAGAAACTGTTAAAGGTTTTGCATTAATCAAATCTTGTGGCATAGCTGACTCCACATCTAGAGTTGTCATCTTTTCTTTAATTGCTCTTTCCATTCTGTAAACACCAATTCGTGCTTGATTTTCAACAAGTTCACCAACAGATCTCACTCTTCGATTACCTAAATGATCAATATCATCTACCTCATCTTTACCATCTCTAAGATCTAACATTTTATGGATTATTGAAATAATATCATCGTTCCTAAGAATTGTGATTTTATCTGAACATTCTAAATTTAACCTTGAATTCATTTTGACACGTCCAACATCAGAAAGGTCATATCTATCTGAACTAAAAAATAAATTATTAAAAATCTGTGTTGCAATCTCGATAGTTGGTGGTTCACCTGGTCTTAACATTTTATAAATTTCTGTAATAGCCTCATCCTTATTATTGTTCTTATCATTCAAAATTGTATTTAATAAATAAGGACCTTTATTAATAGAATTGGTTGTTGAAATTTTAATTGTATTTATTTTTGCGTCCAAAATCTTTTGAATTATAGTATCATTAATTTCAGTTCCTATCTTAAATACCCCATCTTCTTCCTCATTAATTTTTATGTCTTCATGTAAAAACTTACCTAACAAAGATTCTTGTGTGACTAATATATCCTTTAAGCCATCATTAGCTAATTTCTTAGCGTTTAGGAAATTAAACTTATCACCAGTATTAATTATTACCTTACCATTTTTGGCATCAACTACTTCTTCAGAAAAATTTTTTGCTTTATAGTTATCTGGATTGAATTTAGTTTTCCACTTACCACTATTGTTATCAAAAATATAATTTTCACTATCGTAAAATTCATTCGCAATTTCTGATTTTGTAAAACCAAGAGCTAATAATAATGTGGATGCTAAAATTTTCTTTTTTCTATCTATTTTAAAATATAATAGATCTTTCACATCAAATTCAAAATCAAGCCATGAACCTCTATTGGGTATTACTCTACAATTAAATAAAAGTTTTCCACTTGCATGTGTTTTGCCTTTATCGTGATCAAAGAAAACACCTGGGCTTCTATGCATTTGATTAACGACAACTCTTTGAACACCATTTGTAATGAATGTTCCGCTATTAGTCATCATTGGAACATCACCCATATAAACTTCTTGTTCTTTTGCAGATAAAATATCTTTTGTATTATTTTCTTGATCTATTTCATAAACTACTAATCTTAAAGTACATTTTAAAGCTGAAGAATAAGTTAAACCTCTTGCTATGCACTCTTCCACATCAAATTTAGGTTTTTCTAATCTGTATGAAACGTATTCTAGAGTGGCTTTATCATTTAAATCTTCTATAGGAAAAATACTTTTGAAAACTCTATCAAAACCTTTGGTTAAGTTATTTTCTTGAATATTTATTTCAGTAAGTTCTTTGTATGAGTTTTTTTGTACTTCAATTAAATTTGGTATTGAAAGACCTTCTTTTAGTTTACCAAAACTTTTTCTTATATTTTTCTTTTCAGTAAAAGATAATTGCATCAACTTCCTATAGCGCTGCTTATTAAAACCAACGCTTAAATAATTCCTTGTTTATTTACTTAAGTTCTACTTTTGCGCCAGCAGCTTCTAGCTTAGCCTTAATTTCTTCAGCTTCTTTTTTTGGTACTCCTGCTTTAACTTCTTTAGGGGCTCCTTCAACCAAATCTTTCGCTTCTTTTAATCCTAGAGAAGTTGCTGCTCTTACTTCTTTAATTACATTAATTTTTTTATCTCCTGCAGATACAAGCATGATTGAAAAATCATCTTTTTCTTCGGCTGCTGCTGCTGCACCACCTGCTGCTGCTGGGGCTGCCGCTGCCATTGGGGTAACTCCCCATTTTTCTTCTAACTGTTTCGATAAGTCTGCTGCTTCTGCAACAGTTAATTTTGATAAATCATCTATGATTTTGTTTAGGTCAGGCATAATTTACTCTTTGGGTTTTGTTTCAGAATTTTTTGAAGGTAAATTACTCATTTTTTCCGATCGTGCAAGTAAAATACTAACTAATTTTGACGCTGAAGCATTAAGAATACCAATAATTTTTGCTCTAGCCTCATCTAAGGTTGGTAAATTTGCTACATTTTGAACACCAGCTTGGTCTAATATTTCGTTATCCATAATTCCACCAATGAGCTTCAAATTTTCATTATCTTTAGCAAATCTAGAGAGTATTCTTGCTGACATTATAGCATCTTCTCCAAACGCGACTGCTGTAGGTCCATTAAAATATTTGGATAAATCCTTACATTTGGTTTTTTCTAAAGCCAATTTAGTAATTCTATTTTTTGTAATTTTAAAAATAATACCATGCTCTCTCATCTTAGATCTTAATTCATCTAATTGTGGCATCGTAAGACCTTGATAGTGAGTAACCATAACAGCTTTACTATTTTCAAACTGTTTGATCATTTCATTAATGTAATTTTGTTTTTGTTCTTTGTTCATCATAATTAAATATTTTTTTCTAGCTTTAATTTATATGAAACACCCATCGTAGAAGTAATAAAAGCGGATTTGATTAAATCACCTTTAAGAGTATTACTGGACTTTTCTTTCTCTAAAGTATCTAAGATAGCTTTATAATTTTTTATTAGCTGATCGTCATTAAAAGATTTTTTTCCTATGCTTACACCAATATTACCGTCTTTATCATTTCTAATTTCAGCTTGACCAGACTTGGCATCCAAAACTGCTTTTTTTAATTCATTTGTGACTGATCCAAGTTTTGGATTTGGCATTAAGCCTTTAGGCCCTAACACTTTTCCAAGTTTTGATAATTTTATCATCATACTAGGAGTACAAATCAATTTTTCAAAATTCATTTCTCCTCCTTTAATCTTTTCAATAAAATCATCTCCCCCAACAAGATCAGCTCCTGCACTTTTTGCTTCTTGGGCTTTAGTGTCTTCACAAACAACAGCTACCTTTACTTTTTTTCCAGTTCCACCTGGAAGATTAACAACTGTTCTTATATTGATTTCACCTTTTTTTTGTTTATTATTAATTTGAAAATTTAAATCAACTGACTCATCAAATTTTGTAGTACAATTTTTTTTAATTGTAGAAAGTAACTTTTCAATAGTTTCAGAATTTAAATCTTTTGTTTTTTCTGGAAGTTTTTTGAATCTTTTTGATTTCATTATTCTTTAACCTCAATGCCCATTGATCTAGCTGAGCCAGAAATAATTTTTACCGCTTGTTCAAGATTAAGTGCGTTTAAATCTTTCATTTTTTGTTTAGCTATCTCCTCTGCTTGTTTTTTTGTAATAGAAGCAACTATATTTCTTCCTGGTTCTTGAGATCCACCTTTCAACTTGGCAGCTTCTTTAATATAGAAAGATGCAGGAGGTGATTTAATTTTAAAATCAAATTTTTTGTCTTTATAAACCGTTATCTCCACAGGAACAGGTTTGCCCGCTAAAGATTTCGTTTTATCATTAAAAGCTTTACAAAATTCCATAATGTTTACACCTCGTTGACCTAATGCTGGACCAACAGGGGGTGCTGGATTTGCTTGACCACCTTTAATTTGTAATTTTATAAAACCACTTATTTCTTTTTTTGCTGCCATTAACTTACTTTCTCTACTTGATTATACTCTAAATCAACAGGTGTTGGACGTCCAAATATTGATACTGATACTTTCAGTCTAGATTTCTCCTCATCAATACCCTCTACCATTCCGCTAAATGAAGCAAATGGACCATCAACTACTTGGACTTTTTCACCAACGCTGTACTCTATACCAGATTTTGGCTGAGCTACACCATCTTTTATTTGACCTAAAATTTTCTCTATTTCTTTATCCGAGACTGGCACAGGCATGCCTTTTGTTCCTAAAAAACCACTGACTCTTTTAAGCTTTTTAATCATATGATAAATATCATTATTCATCTCACTTTTTATTAAAACATACCCAGGAAAGTATTTTTTTTTTCTTTGAACTCTTTTACCTCTTTTAACCTCTGTAACATCATGTGTGGGCACTATAATTTCCTCAAATTTCTCTGATATCTTAGCTTTTTCAGCCTCCTCTTTAATTAATCCTGCAACTTTATTTTCAAAACTTGAATGTGACTGAACGATATACCAATTTTTCATTACAAACTCACTTTCAAAAGTATTTCTAGAAAAAACTTTAGTACTTGATCAATCAATAAAAAAAATAAGGACATAGCAAGAGCCATCAAAAAAACCATAATGGCGCCTTGGAGAGTTTCCTTACCTGTGGGCCATGATACTTTAAAAGCTTCTTGTTTCACTTCTTGTATAAATTTAATCGGGTTTTTCATGTCAATTTTTTCTCTATTGGCAGGAGCGGAGGGACTCGAACCCTCAGCCTCCGGTTTTGGAGACCGGCGCTCTACCAATTGAGCTACACTCCTATATAGAGTTTACTCTATAATTTTAGTAACTACTCCTGCTCCAACAGTTCTGCCACCTTCACGAATTGCAAAGTTCAGCTTCTCTGACATCGCGATAGGAGTAATTAATTTTACTGTAAATTTTGCATCATCTCCGGGCATAACCATTTCAGTTCCAGCAGGAAGTTCTACTTCTCCTGTTACATCTGTAGTTCTAAAATAGAATTGTGGTCTGTATTTTGTAAAAAACGGAGTATGTCTTCCACCCTCCTCTTTCTTCAATACATAGGCTTGAGCTTCAAATTTAGTATGTGGTGTGACAGACCCTGGTTTACAAAGAACTTGACCTCTTTCTATATCAGTTCTTTCAACACCTCTTAAAAGTACTCCAACGTTATCTCCAGCCTCACCCGAATCTAAAAGTTTTCTAAACATTTCTACACCCGTACAAACTGATTTTTTAGTTTCTCTAATTCCAACTATTTCAAGTTCATCTCCAGTTTTAAGTATACCAGACTCTACTCTTCCAGTAGCAACAGTACCCCTTCCAGAGATTGAAAAAACATCTTCAACTGGCATTAAAAAGTCTTTATCTTTTGGTCTATCAGGTTGTGGAATAAACTCATCGACATTTTTCATTAATTCTAAAATAGAGTTTTTTCCTATTTCATCATCTCTTCCTTCAACGGCGGCAAGAGCTGAACCTTTAGCAATTGGAGTTTTGTCTCCGGGAAACTTATATGAAGTCAACAATTCTTTAATTTCTTCTTCAACAAGATCGATCATTTCTTTGTCATCAACTTGATCTACTTTATTTAAGTATACACAAATTGCTGGCACACCTACTTGCCTTGCTAGAAGAATATGTTCTCTTGTTTGCGGCATTGGACCATCTGCAGCATTAACAACTAAAATCGCACCATCCATTTGAGCAGCTCCTGTAATCATATTTTTTACATAGTCAGCATGACCAGGGCAGTCTACATGAGCGTAATGTCTTTTTTCAGTTTCATACTCAACATGCGCAGTTGAAATAGTAATTCCTCTCTCCTTTTCCTCAGGTGCTTTATCAATTTGATCATAAGCTACAGCTTGTGCTCCACCTGTCTCTGACAAAACTTTTGTTATAGCAGCTGTCAAGGTAGTTTTTCCATGATCGACATGACCAATTGTACCAATGTTACAATGTGGTTTATTTCTTACAAATTTTTCTTTCGACATTACTTATTTTCCTCACATTTATTAATTTAATAATTTTATTTCTTGGAGCGGGTAAAGGGAATCGAACCCTTACATCCAGCTTGGAAGGCTAGCGTTCTACCATTGAACTACACCCGCACAACCCCAAGAGTATCACTCCAGTGTTATTAAAATTTTATTGATTGGTGGAGGGGGAAAGATTCGAACTTTCGAAGACCGAAGTCAACGGGTTTACAGCCCGCCCCATTTGACCGCTCTGGAACCCCTCCCTTAGGGGAAGTGTCCCCTTGTTCAATAAAGCTTTAAACAACATGCGTTTTATATATTTTATTTATGTAATTGCAATATGTGATTTATTAGGAAAATTATCAAAAAAACATGTAAAACTAAGACAATTTTATGAATAAATCGTCATTTTTTATTATTGGACAGCATGCTGTATTTGAGGCCTTAAAAAACCCCAAAAGAAAAGTCTTGAGAGTATTTTTGACTGAAGAAAGTAAAAAAAATTTACATAAAAAAAGTCCAAATAAGAACTTGTTAAATAATGTCAAAATATATTTTAAAACTAAAAAAGAACTAGATAAATATAGTACTAAAGAGAGATTACAACATCAAGGATTTGTAGCCGAGGTTGAGCACCTTCAAAAACCAATTCTAAAAGAATTCATTAGAGAAAAAGATAATATAACATTAATTTGTCTTGATGGTGTTACAGACCCAAGAAACATAGGTTCTCTAATTAGAAGTGCTGTTTCATTCGATATTGATGGAGTAATTATCAAAGAAAGAAATTTTCCTAATGAAAGTAAACTTATGTATAAAGCAGCTAGTGGTGCAATTGAATATATAAATATTTTTGAGGTTTCAAATATAAATTCAACTCTTAAAAATTTAAAAGAAAAAAATTTTTGGGTATATGGTTTTGATGGAAATGGAAAAAAGAGCTTTACAGATATAAAATGGAAAGGAAATAATATTTTATTATTTGGATCTGAAGGCTCAGGAATGCATAAACATACATCTAAATATGCAGATTTTTTGGTTAAGATTGAGATAAATGAAAAAATTGAAAGCCTAAATATATCAAATAGTGCCGCAATTGTATTTCACCATTTAAGTTATCTAAAAAGAAAATAGTTGATTAATTAATAAATAATTAATAATTATTGCTCATGCCCTTGTAGCTCAGCTGGTAGAGCAATTGATTTGTAATCAATAGGTCCGCGGTTCGAATCCGTGCGGGGGCACCATCAAATACTTGTTTATTTACAACAAACTTAAAAAATTACTTAATTTTTTTTTAAATTAAAAGTCGTTGAATAAGACTATAGAATGGAAGAAATAAGAACTGACTGAAGTGAATTTGAAGTGAATTTTAATTAAACATTAAAATCCTATAGATTAAATTCTATAAACCTTTTCAACCAAAAAGTTGTTTTCATTTTCAATTTTAAGTAACTTAGTCTCTTGTTCATCAAATGAAATTTTTTCATCTAAAAAATCTCTTTTTATATTTGCCGCATTATCAAAAATATCAGTAAATTGTTTGCTCAATTTTTTGTTTGGAACTATAATTGGTAGTCTTCTAGCATCATTGATTTGAAAACTCGCAGTATTATTTATAAAATCTTGCTGAAACTTTGAAATAAAATTTGAATTAATAATACAAACTAAATATTTATCTGAAATATATTCATTGATGCTTGTAAGAGACATGCTCTTAACATCGTGCACAGTTTTTCTTTTTAGTCTACACTTTAAATATGTTGTGTGTACGTCACTCCAACAAAAACCTGTTTTAAAGTAAAAATCTTTATTTCTTAATACAGGCATACCTACACCTTTTTTACCTGAATTATTCTGGAACCAGCTTACAGTTTTTATATCCCATTTAATATAATATGGTGTCTCATAAATCCATCTATTTCCGTCTTTATCTCCTTTGTCATATTTTACATATACTTTTTCTTGTGATTTGATTCCGTTATTCTTTTCTTCCACAGACATCTCATCAATTAACTTAATTTCTTTGTTAGATATTATTCTATATAAAAAACCTTGACCAAAAACATCTCTGCCTAAATATTCTTTTAAAGAAAAAAAAATTTTTCTAATATCTTTTTCACTCATTTTAAATAAATATTCTTTAGTTTTTTTTAAACTGTCTAATTTAATTAAATTTGGATATTTTTTATAAATCTTATTTTTATATTTTTTTAAAATTTCAAATAACTTTTCAGGTCTTTGATTTAATACTCTTTTAGACTCCTTGCTGCCTTCAACGCATCCAACAAAATCTCCATTATTTGCAGTTGCAAGTCCTTGACCACCATTTGTCACTAATCCTAACATTGTTAAATCATTTTCTTTTAATTCACTGTTATATTTTTTTATTATTTGAGCGTTTTGCGATATAGCAGTGCTAGTTTTTATCGCTTCCCAATATCTATCATAAATCTTTTTTAAAGAGGGAATAAGTGTATTGCTAATCTTAAGATTGATTTTGGTTGGGTTAAAGAAAACTTTATTAATATTTTTCATGTATGTATTCATATCTACGAATGAAGTATCTTTAAAATCAGAATTTGAAAAAACTTGATTCAACAATGCCTCCCATCCAAGTTTACTAATATCTTGGTTATTTCCTTTTGCAGACTGTCCTAAATTTTTAAGGTCTAAAAATTTTATTTTATGATTTTTTGGACATTTTGTTTTTTGTACAAAAAATATACATGTATCTACCATAGCAGAAAATGCTTTAGGTGTGGGTGCCAGAATCAATAGTTTATTATCTAATAGTTTATTTCTTAAATTTTGCTTTGTTTGTAAAGTCATGAAAGTGTCAGAAGAAATAAAACAGACTAAACCTTCCTCCTTACAAATTTGCAAAGCAAGAATTGTAAAATGATTATATAAATCATCCACAAAACCAAAATTTTTTACAAGGTCCTCTCTCCAGCTAAATTTTGAAATTTCTTTTACTCCAATGTATGGTGGATTTCCTATAATTATATCAAAACCTTGGTTTTTCAAAAAAACTTCTGAAAAAAAAATCTTCCATGGAAAAAAGTTTCGATCCATTCTGCCTGAAATCAATTGATTCAGTTCAGCTCTTGAAATATCAACATCTCTTTTATTGAAATCTTGTCTAGTCTTAATATTGGTTTTAAAAATTTCAAAAATCTTATCTTGAATTGCTTTTTTTAATTTTTGTTTTTTATTATAAGATATTGTTTTAAAAAAAATTGATTGAAGATTAGCTAATTCTTGTAACAAACTATTAATTGATTCATCTCCCATGTAATCTTCTAAAGATCTTGATTCTTTTGAGTCTATAAAAATAGTTTCCCCTAATTTAAAGCTTTTAAATGTTTCTAATAAACTATTTCCTTGTATTATCTTAAAATCGAGATTGGGTAGAGCCTCTGTTGAAACATAATTTGTCTCATCAACAATTAATGAAAGCCAAAGTCTAAGTTTTGCAATTTCAACTGCAGAAGAATCTATATCAACACCATATATCGAATTTTCAATGCAATCTCTTTTAAAATAATAAGTTGAATTTTTGTATTTCCTTTCTACAAAATCTTTTAATGAAAATCTAAGTCTTGAAATTAAGTTTACCATGCCAACAGCAAAAGCTCCTGATCCAATAGCTGGATCGCAAATCTTTATATCTTTTAAAATTTGGTCAACTAAATCAGCATTTTTTTTTAAATTATCATCTTTTTTGAAATCAAATATTTTATCTTTTACAAAGTTTGTTATTTGTGAAAAACTCAATTTATCTTTAGATTTATTATAAAGATGATTAATCAAAACATCTTCACACATATAGTTGACTATTGATCTGGGTGTATAAAAGGATCCTCCCTTTTTTCTTATGTTCTCATCTAATAGATTCTCAAATACCCTTCCCAACATTTCTGGGTCAATTGAAATCTCTATATCTACAGTCTCATTCTCATCTACTGTAAAATTATAAAGTTCAAATACATCTAAAATACCATCATTATCTGAATTTGAAAAAAAATTATTAGGTATATTTAGAATTTCTTTTTCCCAATCATAGCCATCATAATATTCAAATAATCCTCCACCTATATAGGGAACCCTACAATTTATTTCTTTAACAAAATCATTTTCATTTTGATTATTCAACCCTTTGTAAAAAAAAAATTCCAAGAAATGATTAAAAAAATTTTTTTTTTTTGCTTTATATTCTTCAAATTTATCTCTTAAAAATGAGTTTTTGCCTGTACCAAATTGGTTATTTTTATCTACACCCAACCAGCCTTTCTTTTGTAAAAAATAACAAAAAACTATCTGTCCTAACAATTTTTTTGCAAAATATGCTGTAGATAAATTTATTTTTTTTAAAAATGAATTGAATTCTTTATCTTTTCCTAGCTTATCTTTCAAGTTAATGAATAAATTTTTATAATGTTCATAAAATTCATCATTAATTATTTCAATATTAAACCTCGAATATAGATCATCAAAGTTTGTTACTTTTCCTTGTTCTACAAGATGTTTCGTTGCTGTATGAACCTTAGAGCCAACTCCTAGTAAAAATGATAATCTTTTTGGATCAGAAAATTCCTTTTTTACTTTAGTTCCTATCCAATTTAAATCACTGGTAATTAATGAAAATCTATAATGATCTTCTTTTTCTGAAAAGGTAACTATTAGCGCGCTAGAATAACCGAATGAGTCTAAAAACTTAAATAATTCCTTGGTAATAGTAATTCGACTTTTTTCTGATCTTTTTCTTTCTATTTCGAGTACTACTAATTCATTAAGTGATTTTACAGAGCCTAATAGGATTGCTTTTTTAAAATATTCGTTATCTTTATCAACTTTGAGTTCTATATTTTTTTTTAAAAAATCCTTTGGTAAAAATTGTTTTAAAAAAGAGTCAAATTTTTTATTATCATATTTTTCAGAAAAATTAATCATTAATTTGTTCGGTGATAATTAGTGCATCTTTTTTAAGCTCAACCTCATTATAAGTTTTAAGAAGATTAATAAGTAATCTCTCAGGTATTTCTTCCATAATTTTTTTAATATTTTTATCACAAGTTTTAGAGGTTATCTTTCTAATGGTTCTGAGTTGCAATGGTGTTAATGCATCAAGTTCTTTTACAACAGTATATAATTTAAAATAATAATCTGAGTACCTGCTTTCTCTTGATAATAATTGTAACTTGTTAATCAGATCTTTTTTCTTTTTATTTGGTGGTAAAATTTTCTGTTCTGCAAATATTTGTTCTTTAATCTCTTCGTAAAGAGAGTCATATTTTCTATCAAAATTCATATGTTTTTCATTTGTTTTTGCTTCAAATATTTTAAGAGCGTCTGTTGCCATTAAACTTTTTATTTCTTTATTTTTATCCACAAAAATAAATTTTGGTACATCTCCTTTTTTTGAAAAAATTAACAGGCCATCGTTTGTTTTAATTTTTCTTTTTGCCTTTACCCTTTTTGAGATATTATTTGCTTCAATGATAACCTCAGGATTGAAATCTCTTAAATCATAAATAATATTTTCGAAATAAGTTTCTGGTGATTCAGTTTCCTTATAGATGTCATCAAACTCTTTTTGAAAATAACTTCCTAAAGTTTCGGTAGTTGTTAATACTTTTGTATCCTCACCAAATATCGCATTAAACATCATTTTTTTTAGTCCAGTAATTCTTTTTAAGTTTACCTCTGTTTCACCAATATCAGTTGGAAAAAAGTTATATATGTAGAGTTTATCAAACATTTTTTTATTAATTCTGTTTATTCGTCCAAACCTCTGAACAACTCTAGTCGGATTGTACGGAATATCGTAATTAAATATTGTTCCAGCTCTATGCAAGTTAAAGCCCTCAGAAATAGCATCAGTTGCTATCATTATATCGTAATCATTTTTTTGAACTTTGCTTGAAGCGTCAAAATTTTCTTTAATTTCTAATTTATTTTTTTTTTTAGAAGAGTCTTTAGAAGTATAAATATAAGCTTTAAAATCTTTTATAATTTTTTTATATAGATAATTTGCTGTATCTGAAAATTCAGTAAAAATGATTATCTTTCTTTTTGGATCCTTTTTTAATTGTTTACGAATAATTTCTCTAAATGCATCTGTTTTAGGATCTTTAAAATTTTTGCTTTTTAAAATTTCCCAATCATTTTTAATTGATTTAAGTATTTCAAAATCTCTTTTAATATCTTCAATATAATTTTTTTTTAATTGAGATTTTTGTATAAACCAAAGACCTTTATTTTTTAGTTTCTCAAGTTTTGACTCTTTTTCTATATCAAAATCGTCTATTTGAGTATCATCCTCACTACCATAAAGTTCCTCTAAATCAGGCAATTGATTTCTTGGATAAACTGGCACTACACCTTTTGTCTCATAATATTCTATCATTCTTTCATTAGATCTTATTACCCTATCTAAAGTTATAGAAAATGAGTGTGTGCTACTTTCAAATCTTCTGACCATCATTCTTTTAATAAAGTCATGGATGTTCTGCTGTTGTTGAGGTAATTTATTTTTCTTTTCATCATCATTATATCCACCAGTATCTAAGACTTCATTTAAACACTCTGGTTTCACATAAGCTAAAGGTTTATATCTTGCACATTTATAATTACTATCTTCATTACCTGGTGCGATAATCTTTAATGTTTTTTTGTAAATGTCCTCAATATTATCTAAATCATAAGTTAACAAAATAGGATCTTCCACCTTTGGAAAAAAGATCTTCTGCTTTTTTAAATCATTGTCATAAGCTTTTATGTTTTCTAGATCAATTCGAGATCTTCTTATTATTAAAGGAGATATTATATTTCGAATTTCCTCACCTAATTTTTTAAAATCATCATTTATTTCTTTAACACTTCTTTTATTTATAATCTGTTCTCTCTTGAGGGTGTTATAAGTTTTGCTTATTCTTTCAAAATATACAGAAAGATTAGTAATTGTTTGTAAAGTCGATCTTGTTGGGATCTGGAATAGTTTAATTAAACTAAAAGTATCACTCGGCTTATTATTAAAGGGTGTAGCTGACAATAAAACTATCTTATTTGGTTCTTTGCCATTGCTATCATGACATAATTGATAAAGATTTAAATAGTCTTTTGTTTCATCATTTCTAAACTTATGTACTTCGTCAATAATTATTAATTTTTGTCCTGGAGTATCCTCACTTAAAGCGTCTAAAATTTTTCCAGAAGTGAAAATTCTTGCTCCTTTTACTTTAAATTTATATAAATAGTCTTTCCATTGTTCTTTTAAATGTGGTGGACAAATTACTACAGTTCTCAAACCTAGGTTATTGGCTATAGCTGATGCTATGATACTTTTTCCTAAACCTACTACGTCAGCTATTAGTACACCGTTATGATCTTTTAAAATATCAAGCCCTTTTGCAATAGCGTCTCTTTGGTATTTGTAGTTTTCAAAATAATCTTCAGTAATATCCTTTGGTAATTTTATTTCTTCATCACTTCTATCTTTAAAATACTCATTTAAAACTCTTACATACATCAAGTAAGGACTTGGGGTTTGTTCGAATGGAAACTTGCTTGAATATTTTTCAAATATTTTTGCCTTATCTTTGTTTAGTAATGGAATAGAATTTTGCCAATCATCCATAAAATCTAATTTTGTATTTTTGAAGTTTTCTGGATCGGGAATTAAAACATTCGTCTCTTGGTTACTAATAAAACCTGAATGAGTTAGATTTGATGAACCAACCATGGTTTGACCTGGGCTATTAAACATTTTTGCATTTTTATCTGAGTACTCAAAAATAAACTCTTTAGAATGATCTACTCTTTTGTTTTGTCTAACCTCTAAAGTTCCATCTTTAAGTTTTTTTTTAAATATAAAGTAGGAATCTCTTTCCTCAGGCTTATCTAATATTTCATCTTTATCAACAGTTTCTGAGAATTTTCTCAAATATTCTTCACTTATTTCTTTTTCAGATTTGACAATATCTGTTGTTTTTTGATCTGACTCAATGCCAACTAAGATTTTAATATTTTTATCTTTCAAAGTTTGAGCAATCAGTGAAAATCCAGAAAAATAAAAATAACCCACTCTAATATAAATATTTTTACATCCAGGAATAATATTATTGATTATTTTTTTAACTTCAGTGTCAAAATTTCTAGAACTAATTCGCGTTGCCATAAATTAATTTAAATGAATACCTAATACGTAATTATGGCACAATATGCTTGTTTGAGTAAAGTGAATTTGAAGTGAATTTTAAAAGCTTCAATAGACAGGTCTCAATTAATTAAGTATTATCATTGTTAATAAAAGGAAAATTTCATAAGCTTTTTGATTTGTAATCAATAGGTCCGCGGTTCGAATCCGTGCGGGGGCACCATCATCAAGAACAATATTTTTTATAACTTAAAAAATTTATATTTGCTTTCGTACATAAATACAAACTCAAAAGGTACTAAATCTTACAAAATAATAAATTAAGTTTCAGTCTATCCTATTTTAAGATGTTTCTCTTCTAATTTGTTCTATTTTAATTTTTTTTTGTAAACTTCTATTTTTGTCATATAGAAGATTAAACTTAATATTTTTATTTGTTTTAATAATTATTTTTTTGGCATTTCTCACTTCAACATTATCAGCCACTGCGCTGATAGGTCTTTTTTTAGGATTTAAATTTTTAATAGATATTTTGGATCTATCACTGACTATTTTACCTTTCCATCTACGAGGTCTAAATGCACTTATTGGTGAAATAGATAATTTTTTTGAGTTAAGTCCTAAAATAGGTCCATGAACAGAGAGATTGTAGGCTGTGCTTCCTGCTGGTGTTGAGACAAGCACCCCATCTGAAACCAAATTCTTTATTATTTTTTTAGAGCCATGACCAATTGATAATGATGCTGCTTGTCTACTTTGTCTTAGAATAGAAACTTCATTAATAGCAATATGTTTTTTTTTTATATTATTATTATTGATGACAATCATTTCTAAAGGTGAAATTGAAATCATTTTAGCTTTTAATAAATTCTTTATAATATTTTTTGGTGAAAACTTGTTCATTAAAAAACCGTAGTTACCTGAGTTTATCCCATAAAAAGAATTTTTTGAATTTTGATTTTTTTTTAATGTTTGAAGCATAAATCCATCGCCACCTATTATTATAGATATGTTAGGTTTTTTAAACTTGATATTGTTAAATATTTTCAAAAGAGATTTCTTAATCTTTAATGATTTAGAATTGTTATCAGAAATAATTTGAATATTTTTCATTTATATTTATTTTTAATTTAATTAATAAACTAATTTTTTATATTTGCCCCCAAACCCTTTTTATAATTTGTCTTTTTTGATTTTTATCACTTTCTTGATAAGCTCGTGAATGTTTATCGGAAATTAGTAAGTGGTCTTGATTTCCAATACAAAAAGTTTTACTTATTTTCCAATCTTTTTCACTAAAACTTTTCCCTTTAGAATTAATTACTAAAAGTTTAAAACCTTTTTTTTTGAAATAATTCGACATACCATTTTTACCACTTTCAGCTAACCAAGCGTCAAATTTAGTGTTAAATATTATTTTCGATGATTTTATAAATTCAATAAAATCTGATGAAAAAAGCATAAAACACGAGCTTCTTATATGTGGATTGGGAAAACGAAAAAATAAAATATTATTTCTTATAATTTTATATATGTATGATAAATAATTATCTTGGTGATTTCTCAAAAATGAATTTGTAGCGTAACTTGAGTAAGACCCTGTAACCCCAATAAAAGTTTTTGAAGAAAAATTTTCTGTTAATTTTTTTAACCAATTTTTTTTCATTGGTCTAGAGTGACTGTTCATAAAAAGAATAATATATTTTTTAAATTTTTTCGCTATCCTATAATAGCTGCCAAAATCATAGTCATTTTTGTGATGATCATCATAAAAGATATTACATTTAATTTTTTTTCTTTTTAAAGCGATTTCAAACTCTAATTTTTTTTTAGGATCAATTTGTTTTAAACATATCAAGAGTTTATGCTTGCATCCTGATTTATATTTTTTGTAGTTATCAATAAAATATTTTAAATTTTCTGGATCACAAAATTTACTAATCAAATAAACTGCAAGAATTTTTTTTTGTGTCATTACTAAATACTTGTTAAAATTCTCTAATTTGTATGGTGCCCTCGGCCAGACTCGAACTGGCACTCCGCAAGCGGCAAGGATTTTAAGTCCTTTGTGTCTACCAATTTCACCACGAGGGCATTAATGAATTTCATGAGTGTTTATGCCAATATTTATAATTGAACAAGATGAATAAGTAAATTTTTTTTATTTTATCTCCCTAGGTTCTAGTCTAGTTCTAGTTATCCCATATTATTTTATAGAGTTTTAATCAAATTTACTAAAATGTATTTACAATTTCTAGGGTTGCACCATATTCAGGTATTTGACTCATCAAGCTATAATTCGAACTCATTCTGATATCAAAACCATTTAAATCTCTCTTATAACTCAAAGATGCTTTATCATTATCTAAAGTCATAGCATATTCAGTGTCATCTGTTCTTATATAACCAAATCCTAAATATAAAGTATCGCTATGAGAATTGTCACTTTGATTTCTTTCATAAATAGTCATTACAGAAAAACCGTTCTCAGTTACTAAATCAAATCCAATATTTGCTCTTAAATTTTTTGAATCTTGACCGATAGATTTTGTGTATTCTGTAGTTTCCGATAGGTAACGATAAGTAGCATCTGAAGACGGACTAAAATCTACTCCAAGCTCTAATCCACCATTTGGTTTAAACGTAAAAGAATTATAATTTAAAATATCACTGATGGTAAAACCAGCAGATATCATTCCAGTTTCAATTGTTTGAGCTTTGTAAACTAAGGCTGCAGTACCTTTTTCTCTATATTTGGATAATTCTGTATAGCTTAAATCAATTCTTAAATTAGGAGTAATATTAAAATCTTCTTTTTTATATGTTGTTAAGTAGTTAAGTGAACCAAATATTTGTGCACCATCTCTTTCTCCTGTTCTAGTACTACCTCCTCCTTTTCTAATATGATCAGTCTTTAAAGTGCTCACTCCAATGATACCTTCAGTAAATTTTTCATCATCATGAGGAAAAGTTCCATAAACAGATAAACTAAAAGACTCAGTGTCTAAATTAGTCCCAGATGTGCCGACATCGACTTCGTCATTACCAAATCTAAGAGCATAACCGTATAATCTATTTTTGCTTATCTTTTTATCCATGCCAAGTGTAATACCTTTGGTATTAATTTTTTTAGATGATGAAGTAGATGTATCTCCAGTTCTACCAATGCTTACACTACCTTCACTCCAAAATGACCAATCATCTGATAATCTATCTAGAACTTCATTTGTTTTATTTGATATGGGAATAATGTTAGAAAGCGATGCAACCATTAAATTAGAAAAGTTTAATCTAATATTTTGGTTGCTTAATTGATCATTGGCTCTATGTCTTCTTAACCAATACATTCGGTTAAGAACTGGTGTACTTGCTTGAATAGTAATTTGTTTTGCTGTTGCAGTTTGAGACTCGATTGAACTTAAAATATCTTTACCCCCATCAGAAGTAGTTATTGGATCATCACAAGCACCATCAATTACACTCCAATCACAACTTAGGTTAAATTCATGAATTTTATTATCGTCATTATCAATGATAAACATTTTACTTCCATCATTACTAAACACAACTTCTCTTGGCTCTTCACTTACAGAACTTACATCAAAAGTACCTTCAAGGGATAAAGTAGAAACATCATAAGGTGTAGTTAATTCAAACTGAAAAATCTTATCTTCATCTTCTTTACTATTAATGGTATACATTTTAGTACCATCGTAATTAAAAGTAACTCCATCTATGTGATTTTGAAAAGAAATTAGGTCTTCAGTATTAAGTTGAGTAACTCCTGAGCTAAGATCAAATGCTGTATCTAGTGAAAATTCATGAACACGCACTTGTGAATTATTTCCTACACCAGCAATAAACATTCTGGTACCATCATTATTAAATGCAATTGAATTAGCTCTTTGTTCTTTACCAATGAGACTATATAAGCCATCAAATGAAGCAGTTGAAACATCAAATGCAGTGGTTAGCGACCAGTAATCTACTGACCTTCTATTAGCATGGTTAACAACAAACATTTTTGTTCCATCGTTATTGAACACTACTTGTGTTGGTACATGAGAGTCGTTACCTCCACTTACATGTACTACTTTAGTATTGTTTACGGTTGCCGTTGAAATGTCATATGCGGTAGTTAATATATGTTCGATAACTGCATCCGTTGTTCCTCCACTTCTTAAAGTATACATTTTTGTTCCATCATTATTAAATGTAAGTCCAAAATAAGTGGCTGTGTCGATTGATTTGCTTTGCACAAAGGTTGGCTCCGCTATAGCTTTAGAAAAAAATAAAGCTAAAAAAAATACAATGTAATGAATTTTATAAATATTTTTCACAACAATTAATCATCAATACCTCATAAAAATTACAGAAATGAGTGTTAAAATTTAAAACATTACAGTTGAAAAGTCTAGGTAGGACAAAATTCATGATGAATAAATATCTTCAATAGTTATTATTATCTAATGAAAAGCGATATTGTTAAATCTCACATAAAAAAAAAGTACCAGGCAAAGCTTGCTTTATCAATTAGCCTATTTTTCGTACTTTTAACTGCAACTGGATACCTCTTTAATTCTAAAGAAGTAATTTTTCTATTCTACATTTTTTGTTTTGTATTTATCTACAATTTAGTAATCCAATTTTTATTAGAAAGGTTTGATATTAAATCATGATAAAAACACTTATTAAATTAAAGATATTAAAATTAATACTAATTGGTGGGGTATCAACAGCTTATGCTTTTAAAAAATACTGTGATCAAAAAAATGAAATGAAAAGTAAAAAAGATAAAAAACTTTTAAATTAAAAGAATCACCAAACAAATCATTTGAACAAAATTAATTACTACTGAGATAAAGTGTGAATATTTAAATTTTTTATCCTGTCTTTCATCTCTATATTTATTAATTAACGGCATTAATAAATAGTTTGATGTGGCGAATAAAATTGTGATTAATAAGATCAAATAAAAATCAACACCTAATTTACTTAAAAATAAAAATATTAGTAGGACAACAAAGCTAATCGCTAGATTAACATTATAGTAAAAAGGAAATATTCGTCTAATAAACTTTCGAGCATTATCTTCATCTAGAGTAGTGAATACTACTGGAGCAATCACAAACGAGAAAAATAACATTATCCCTAAAATCATTGCTATTAAATAAATACTAAGTTGTTCAATCATAATTTAATTTTCAATTGAATTTTCTTCCTTCATTAATATTAATCTTCCATCATCAACAGTATTAAATCTTTTAATCTCTATCATAAACTTTTTCTCTCCAAATAGATCTTTTTTCCTCAAGGTGGATATTCTCATCTTTTTTCTTTGTGTGCCTGATATTCGTTTCAAATGATAAAGAAGAAGGAAGTAGCTGATAATTTTTATCTATAAAATTTAATATAGACGAATAGGACGGATAAAAGTCTTTTTTTTCGTCAAAATTACTAAATTTCTTGTATTTTCTTGAAAATAAACCATTGCCATCATCATAAAATCTTTCTGTGGTTAAACCATATTTTTCATAAGGATAATAATTTAGATCATCTTTATTTATATGATTTACCCAACTGGCATAAGTCCAATATTCACCAAAAGAACCATATATATTTGCAGCTTTTATTACTAACTCAATCCAATTTTGATCTGATTTGAAATGATCTTTAAATTTTAACTTAAGACTTTTTAAATACTTTTTTTTAAAAACCATATGATGTGAAGTAAATGTTCCTCTAATATCTTCGACAGGATTTATTTCTAATACATTGGTAATTAAATTTTTCCACGAATTTAAAACATCCTGGTTTCCATGTGATTTATCCTGTAGTAAAGCAAACTTTTCCTTTTTTTCATCAAATATAGGCCATGATCTTACTGGTAATAAATCTGAATCCCATACTAAAAAAACATCGTCTAATTCGTCTATAACATCACTAGCTCCTAATTTAATAATCTGTTGGTATAACCATCCAGGAGTATAATTAGGTTTATTTTGTGTTATCCATGAAACGATATCAGTTTTTGTTAAACCGTATTTACTTAAAAAAAAATCATCCTCATCCAGCAATGTTAAATTTTCAATATCCCAAGAATTAGATTTGTCTTTTAAAATTTTTATCTCATGACTTGATGTTACGACATAAATTTGTTTTGGCTTATATTTTTGAGAAATTCCCTCGAGAACTGCTCTTGTACTCCAATTCACATGGTGAATTGGAATCACAAATTGGTACATTTTATTAATTTAAATTTGCTTCTTTTGCAATATTTTCATCTGTTTTAAAAACAGTAACCGGATCTTCAAGTCCTGCATCCAAACAAAGAGGTTCAACACCCAGTCCTTTTCTAGGGTATTTTGAAACTATTATTTTATATTCTCGTATAATTTCTTTTAATTCAGATTTTGTTAGATCATTAACATATTTACACCTACCGATAGCAATTGGAACCGGAATAGCCAAGTTGCCACCTCTTTTTTGAAGAATTTTATCAAAACCTTCATTCATACATTTCTCATCTAACAATATGTCATGCCATAAACTTAATTCGTATTCGCTAAATAACTTTAAAATTCTATGCAAATCTTTTTCACTTAACCAGCCTCTTTTATAAGACATAAAAGAACTTAAGGTCATTTCAACACTTATAGCGTGACCATGTAATAATCCTGCTTTAAGTTCAAAGTTTGCGCTTAATCCGTGGCCAAATGCATGATCTCTGATGCTGTGAACTTCGTGTAAATTATCATATTCACTCTCAACATAACTCTTTAAAGATAATCCGATAATTTTTTTTGATTTAGACACTATTTCATCTTGAGAATTACAATTAATTGTACCAAAATGTGTTTTCATTAAATCAAGTCCTGTATCTTCAAGTAAATGAAATAATTCTTTATCTCTAATTACAGCCATCTTATGAATTTCGGCAATCCCATGTCTAACCCAAGAAGTTCTTAAACTTTTAAAGAATGACCTATCAGATATATTAAGAACTGGGGCGTGAAAAGAACCTAAGAGATTTTTAAATCCACCAGCATCACAACATGATCTTGGACTTGGTCCACTATCTATTGCACTTACAACTGATGTCGACAGCATTATATATGGAGTGCTTCGATGATAAATAGATGCAGCAAAAGCTCCAATATCCCCTATAACTCCTCCTCCAATTATTAGGATGGGTTCATTTCTGTTTACGCCAAGTTTTCTAAAATCCTCAACTATCTTTTCAACATTTTTTATATGCTTATCAACCTCCATAGCCCTATAAACCAGTTTTTCTATGACAATTGAATGATGATTGAAATAATTTTCAATTTCTAGTCCATAATTATCCTCAATATTTTGATCCAATAAACAAACACATCTGCCAAACGATTTGTATTGGTCTCTCAAGAGATAATTATTTATATCTAATGTATTTTCTTCTACTTTAATTGACGTAAAAGTGTTAAGGTTCATAGTTGCTTCTATCTGTTGATAGTCGTTTGAACTTACAACATGACCACATGAATTTCTGTAACTTGAAGTTGGATATAAAGCTAGAGGATTTTTTTTCTCGTAATCCAAAATCAGTTTCTTATAAAATAAACTTTTTGAGCTGTTTAGTAAATTTGAGATTAATTTAGCATTTCCAAACTCGGAATTGTTAATTTTTGAGGATACAATTTTTAATTCACTTGATAAATGCTTATTAAAAGGTTGCACAAGATATGAAAGCTCTAGAAGAAACCTTTCAGTCGTCAAGTTTAAGGAAGTTTTTAGTATTCTTAAATGAGGTAATAAAGAAATAGCGTTCAATCTGAAAAATTCATCTGATATTTTAAAATCATAAGGATCTATTTCAGTTAAATTTATCAATAAGTTTTCAAAATAGTCATTATTTACAAAATCCTCCATTAAATTTGGATCAAGTGGAGAGTTTTTATAACTTAAAACAAAATATTTAGAAAAATTAATAATTGATTTAGAAATCATAAACTTTAATAAAATATCTATAAAATTAGTCAAACCGCACTATGTCTCATTTTATAATTTAAATATAAAATTCATCCTCAAGTAGAAATTTTAATATGATTAATAATATTATTTTTTCTGTCAAATTTCTAAAAGACCTACTATTTTTTAACTTTTTGAGTTTTTATACGAATATTTATTATAATTTGAGTAATGAAAAAAAAATTTACAATTTTGATTTTTACCGACTTAGATGGTTCACTTTTACATAGGGATACTTTTAAATTCGACCCCATCAAACTTTACATAAGAAGCCTTTTGAATAATGGGATTATCATTATTCCAAATTCTAGCAAAACTGAAAAAGAAATTGAAAAATTTAATGAGGAGTTAGGTGTTGAGCTTCCTTACATTTCAGAAAATGGTTCATCAATTCATGGTTTAAATTTAATAAATAAAAATTTTCCAAACAAAATAATTCTTAGTAGAGAAAAAGAGGAATTGCTGAAAATCTTTAATTTAAAAGTTCCTGAAAAAATAAAAAACAAATGTCTTTTAATTTCCAAATTGAACAAAAAAAAACAGGAGGAAATATTTGGGCAAAAGGATGACAAGCTTAAAAATGTTTTAAGTAGAAATTATACTTTGCCACTTTTATTTATTGGAAAAAAAACAGAAAAAAATAAACTATTAAAAATTTTAAACGATAATTCTTTAACTTTACAAGATGGTGGACGTGTCTCAAACTTATGTGATAAGGTTAATAAAGTAAAATCCATGAATAAAGTCATAAAAATTTTAAAAAAAACTGAGGATAAAATAAAAACAATTGCGGTTGGTGATAATTATAATGATTTAGACATGCTTAAAAATAGTGATGTCCCTTGTTTAGTATTCAATGATCAATTTAAACTTGATCAAATTAATATTGCTAATCTTGTATTTTCTAATCAGCCATCTCCAGAAGGCTGGGCTGATGTGATTAAAATGGCTCTAGCTAAATTAAATTATAATGTCTAAACTTTATTATGAGTGAATTTTCTCAAAATGGAATAATTTCTACCCTACACGACTTTGGAACTAGATCTACAGCTGAAATTGAAAAAGACTTATTAAAATTTTCTAAAGAAAGAAAAATGGAATTAATTTTACCTTGTCTTTATTCAGAATTAGAGGGGAATGCTTTACCAAATATTGTCGAGGAAATCAGCAAAACAAAATATTTAGATCATATTATAGTTGGTCTTGATAAGGCGAATGAGAAGCAAGCAAAAAAAGCCTGGAAGTTTTTTAAAAAATTAAAAACACCCTTTTCTTTATTATGGAATGATGGACCTGCATTAAAAAAACTTGATAAAGAATTAAAGAAAAAAGATCTTTCACCGAGCGAACTTGGCAAAGGAAGAAATGTTTGGTATTGCATAGGAATGTCTATAGCAAGAGACACAGCACGATCTGTTGCTCTACACGATTGTGATATAAAAACTTACGATAGAAGAATGCTGGCAAAACTCTTTTATCCGGTTGTAAATCCTCTTTTTAACTTTGAATTTTGTAAAGGATATTACCCAAGAATTGCCAATGGAAAGATGAATGGTCGTGTTGCAAGATTATTAGTTTTTCCATTGTTAACAGCTTTAGAGAAGACTATTGGCGCAAGTGATTACTTAGAATTTATGAAGTCTTTTAAATACCCACTAGCTGGTGAGTTTTCATTTAGACGGAACGTTTTACCTGAATTAAGAATTTCATCGGATTGGGGTATTGAAGTTGGGATTTTATCTGAAATGCAAAGAAGCTTTTCTCCACAAAATATTTGTCAGGTTGATTTAGCTGATACTTATGATCACAAACACCAGATTTTATCTAGTGATGATGAGACTAAAGGTTTATCTAGAATGTCAATTGATATTATTAAAACATTTATAAAAAAGTTAGCCACTCAGGGAAATACTTTTAGTAGAGAAAAGTTTAGATCTCTTAAAGCAACTTATTATAGATCAGCTTTAGATTTGATAGATATCTATAGAAGTGACGCTTACATGAATGGTCTAAAATTTGACTCTCATATTGAGGAAAAAGCTGTTGAATTATTTGCAGTTAATATAATGAAAGCAGGTGAAGCTTTTATTCTTAATCCAATGGATACACCTTTTATACCTACGTGGAGTAGAGTTAAAAGCGCAATACCAGATTTTTTATCAAGATTAAAAGAAGTAGTTAATGAAGATAATAAAAAATATTCTTAATGATCATTCAAAAGGATCAAAAAAAAATTATATCTATACTAAAAAAAATCTATCGACAGATTTTACCTAAACAAAATATAGATTTATTAAAGAATGAAATAGTACAATTAATCGAAGACTTTAATAAAAAAAATCGATTAAATAAGATAAATATTTCTGAAAAAACTTCACTAGTTATCAGCTATGGAGATAATATTTATTCAAGTCAATCAAGTTCAATGAAAATTTTTCAAAAATTTTTTCAAAAAAATTTAGAAAAATTATTTGATACAATTCATTTCTTGCCCTTTTATCCTTCAAGCAGCGATAGTGGTTTTGCTGTAAAGGACCATTACCAGATTGATAAAAAAATTGGAAAATGGTCTGATTTAAAAAAAATTTCTAAATCAAAAAAAATTATGGCCGATGTGGTTATTAACCATGCTTCAGCGAGAGGTTTATGGTTCAAAAATTTTTTAAAAAAAAAAAAACCTGGTAAAGATTATTTTTTAACAGTTAACTCAAAGTTTAATACTTCTAAAGTAGTAAGGCCAAGAGACCACAAATTACTGAAAAAAATTAAAATTTTTGAAAAAAACGATTATCTTTGGCGCACTTTTAGTCCAGATCAAATAGATCTAAATTTTAAAAATCCCTCTGTGTTGCTAAGATTTATTAAAATTATAATCCATCTTATTAATAATGGTGTTACAATTTTTAGACTAGATGCTATTGCTTATCTATGGAAACAAAATGGCACTAAGTGTATTAATTTAAGTCAAACCCATGAAATCATAAAACTTTTAAGAGTTGTAACTAGTCTTCTTAATATACAAACATTAATTATTACAGAAACAAACTTACCTGAAAAAGAAAATTTAAGTTACTTTGGAAAAAATAATGAGGCAAATTGGGTTTATAATTTTTCTCTGCCACCGTTGTTAATTCACGCATTCCTATTTGAAAATAGCTTATATTTAAATCAATGGAGCAGAAAACTTCCATCTACAAAGCACGGAAATTGTTATCTAAATTTTATAGCTTCTCATGATGGTATAGGTATTAGGCCTACTGAGGGAATACTTAACGAAAAATCATTAAGCAGTTTCCTAAAAAGGTTAAAAAAAAATGGATCAAAATTTTCTTACAGAAAAGTTCAAAATAAATCAAAAAAAGTATACGAAGCTAATATTACGGTTTTCGATGCATTAAAAAAATCTGATTTTGATCCAAAAGGTTTGTTTTTTTTAGAAAGGTACATCTCTGCGCACGCTATAATGGTCTCTTTTGAGGGTGTCCCAGCGGTTTATTTCAATTCTTTATTTGGTAAATCCAATGATGAAGCAAAATATATAATTACTGGGAACAATAGAGACGTTAATAGGTATAAGTGGAATTTTAATAATATTACTACAAAGCTTAGGGATAAAAAATCAAAACAAAGTATTTTCTATCGAAATATTGGGGCTTTATTAGAAATAAAAAGAAAACAAAAAGCTTTTCATCCCAATGCATCAAGAATTAATATCAATCTTGGACCAAAAATATTTTGTTTTAAAAGAATAAGTAAAGATAAAAAACAATCAATTATTTGTATAACTAACTTGTCATCAAAGATACAAACTCCAAATTTTAAAAAAATTGGTAATTATAAGGATCTGTTAAATTCAAATTTAAAATTTAGAGAAGGAAACTCATTAATTTTAAAACCGTTCCAAACATTATGGTTAACAAATAACTAAAATTTTTTTAACCCACTAATGCCTTTTCGAGATACTTTTTATCTAAATCACAATCCTTGTAGCCACGCTTAACCACATTCAAATATCTTTCTGTTGGAAACCTAAATGGAGTTTTTTCAACCATTGTATAAGTCATTACTTTTTTTCCATTATAATTAAAATAAAATTTTTTATATAGAATTGGAAAATCTTCATAAATATCTAATTTCTTTTCATCACTTTTAGAAATTTCGAATAATCCTCCCGGCACAACTGAATTTTTATTTGGCTCAATATCAGCTGCACGGTATTTGCTCCTAAAAGTCAATCTGAAATCTTTCAAATTTATTTTTTTGATAAAGATGCTATCTTTACATCTTTTTTTCATTTGAAAATGATGAAGATTACTGCCGTAAGCAAAATAAAGCATCTAGCGATCTACAATTTCTATTTTTTTTTCTTTGATAAATTCTAAAATTTGAGAACTACAATTATCTATTTTGGATTGATTTTCAGATCTAAGAACAACCGACACTCCTAATTTTCCAGCGTGAAAAAATGGGTAGCTACCAATTTCAACATCTTGATTTTGATTTTGAACTTGTTTTAGTGATTTTGCAATTTCACTTTCTACTGTTTTAAAATTTAATGTGTGACTAAGTATAGGTTCACCTCCAACAATTTTATTTGTTAAGCCGCCTAGCATAGATTTCATTATTGAGGGTACACCTGGCAAACAAAATACATTTTTTACACTAAATCCTGGAGCACCACTTGTTGGATTTAAGATCAACTCAGCATTCTCAGGCATCCAAGCCATTCTTTGTCTACCTTCATTAAATTCACCAGGTTGATAGTAAGATTCTAAAATTTTAAAGGCCTCTTTATGTACTTCATATTTTAAACCAAAAGTTTTAGCCACAGACTCAGCGGTAATATCATCGTGAGTAGGTCCTATACCACCAGTTGTGAAAACATAATTATTTTCATTTCTTAATACATTAAGTGTATCAATAATAATTTTTTCAACATCGGGTATAACTCTTACCTCGTTAACTTTTACTCCAATTGAATTTAACCAAGTTGCTAAAGTACTAGTATTTGTATCTTGTGTTCGACCAGAAAGAATTTCATTACCAATAATTAGGATAGCAGCATTTACTTTTGTGTTTTTTGTCATTTTATATGTATAATTTGAAAATGAAATTTACCAAGTCTTTATTAAAAGGTAAACTAATCAAAAGATACAAGCGTTTTTTTGTTGATGTGCAATTAAATAAAGAAATTGTTACGGCTCATTGTCCAAATACTGGCTCTATGAAAGGCCTTCTTGATGAAGGTAATGAGGTTTATTTACTAAAAAATGACGATCCAAAAAGAAAATTAAAATACGGCTTAGAAATTATTAAAGCTAAAAATAATTTAGTTGGAGTTAATACTCATATGGCTAATAAGATTGTAAATCATGGATTGTCCAATAATTTAATTAAAGAATTGAATAAAAATGACTCAATTAAGTCTGAGGTTTTTTATAATAAAGAAACTAGGTTTGATTTCTTAGTCGAAAAAAATAAGCAAAAAAGCTTTATTGAGGTAAAAAATGTAACCCTTTTTAGAGATAAAAAAACTGCTGAATTTCCTGATGCAATTACAACAAGAGGCTCTAAACATCTTCTTACCCTTATTGATGCCATAAAAAAAGGGTATAAAACATATTTAATATTCCTGGTTCAAATTCAAAATATGGAATATTTTAAAATAGCTGAAGATATTGATAATGAATATCATAAGAATTATTTGAAAGCTAAAAAAGCAGGTGTTAATTTTTTAGCTTATAGGTGTAAAATTAACTCAAAAGAAATTTTAATAGAAAAAAAATTAAAAATTATTAATGGCTGATTATTCAGAAAAGTTTGAAAAGATGAGGGTTGCTGGAAAGCTTGCTGCTCAAACACTTGACATGCTTACAGAAAATATCAAAGAAGGTATTTCAACAGCACATATTGATAAACTTGGATACGAGTTCATAAGAGACAACGGTGGTTACTCTGCTCCTCAATACTATCGAGGATTTACTAAATCATTATGTACATCTCTTAATCATGTTGTTTGTCATGGTATACCTTCAGAGGATAGAATTTTAGAAGAAGGCGATGCAGTGAATGTTGATGTAACAGCTATAGTTAATGATTACTATGGGGATACAAGCAGAATGTTTTGCATTGGAAATACTTCTGTAAAGTTAAACAATCTTATTAATGCAACTTACGAGTCAATGATGAAGGCTATTAAAATTTTAAAACCCGGAATTAAGATGGGAGACATAGGTTACGAAATTCAATCGAATGTTGAGGAAAAAGGTTTTTCTGTGGTAAGAGATTTTTGTGGACACGGAATTGGTTCTGTTTTTCATGAGCCACCAAATGTTTTACACTATGGCAAAAAAAACACTGGTATGGAGTTAAAGCCTGGAATGACTTTTACAATAGAACCTATGATTAACGAAGGTAAATTTGATACAAAATTACTCAATGATGGTTGGACTGCAGTTACTAAAGATAAATCTTTATCTGCACAATTTGAACATACAGTAGGAATTACAGAAAATGGTTATGAAATCTTTACAGAATCTGCTAAAGGTTATTTAAAGCCTCCATACTTATAATTAATGATAAAAAGATACTCAAGAAAAGAACTCACTGATATTTGGTCAGAGGAGAATAAATATAAAATCTGGCTAGATGTTGAAATTGCGGCAGCTCAAGCGATGGAAAAGCTAGGTCAAATACCAAAAGGTGTATCATCAGTTGTCAGGAAAAAAGCAAGAATTAATGTCAAAAGAATTCATCAAATTGAAAATCAAGTAAAACATGATGTAATTGCTTTTTTAACTTCGGTTACTGAAAAAGCAGGAATTAAAGCAAGATATCTTCATCAAGGCATGACTTCATCTGATGTTTTAGATACAAGTTATAATATTCAACTAGTCCAATCAGGAAAAGTAATCCTTAAAGACCTAGACCAAATTTTAAAAGTTTTAAAAAAACAAGCGAAAAAATACAAATTCACACCTTGTATGGGAAGAAGTCATGGAATCCATGCTGAACCAATTACATTTGGTTTAAAACTTGCATCTTTTTATGAGGAATTTAAAAGAAATAAAAAAAGATTAATAAGTGCAATAGATGAAGTATCAACATGTGCAATATCGGGGGCTGTAGGAACTTTTGCAAACATTCATCCAAATGTTGAAAAACATGTTGCCAAAAAACTTAATCTAAAAATTGAGCCAATTTCAACTCAAGTGATCCCCAGGGATAGACATGCTTTTTATTTTTCAGTTTTAGGAATCATAGCTGGTTCGATAGAGCGAGCTGCTACTGAAATAAGACATCTTCAAAGAACAGAAGTTTATGAGTTGCAAGAATTTTTTTCAAAAAATCAAAAAGGTTCTTCTGCTATGCCTCATAAAAAAAATCCAATCTTGAGTGAAAATTTAACAGGTCTTGCAAGAATGATTAGAAGCGCAGTTGTTCCTGCGTTAGAAAATATAGCTTTATGGCATGAAAGAGATATTTCTCACTCAAGTGTAGAGAGAAATATTGGCCCAGATGCCAACATCACTCTAGATTTTGCGTTGGTTAGATTGGCAAATATTTTAGACAATATGGTTGTTTATCCAAATAAAATGCTTGAGAATTTAAATATCACAAAAGGTTTAATTTTTTCTCAAGAATTGATGCTTGAGCTTACGAAAACTGGTTTAACTAGAGAAAAATCTTATAAAATGGTTCAAACATATTCAAAAAGATGTTTTTCTGAAAATCTAAATTTGTATGAAGCTATTCAATCCGATAAATATATAACAAGTAAAATCTCATCAAAAAGATTGAGATCTATTTTTAGCTACTCTAAGCATTTTAAAAATATAAATTTAATTTTTAGAAGAGTTTTTAAATAATGAAAAAAGGAAAAAAATTATACGAGGGTAAAGCAAAGATTATTTATGCAACCCAAGATAAGAATTTGGTGATACAATATTTTAAAGATGACGCTACTGCGTTTAATAACCAAAAAAAATCTACAATTGAGGGAAAAGGAGTTTTAAATAATAGAATTTCAGAACATATTCTCTCAAATCTCTCACGAATAGGAATTAAAAATCATTTAGTCAAAAGATTGAATATGCGTGAACAAGTAATAAAGTTGGTTGAAATTTTACCAATCGAATTTGTTGTCAGAAATGTTGCTACTGGTTCGTTAACCAAAAGACTTGGTATAGAAGATGGAACTGTTCTCAAAGAACCTTTAATTGAGTATTGCTTGAAAGACGACAAACTTGGAGATCCATTGATAGCTGAAGAGCATATTTATGCTTTTGAATGGGCAACAAAAAAAGAAATAGATAAAGTTAAAAAAATGATACTAAGAATAAACGATTTCATGATTGGTATGTTTAGAGGGGTTGGTATTAACCTTATTGATTTCAAATTAGAATTTGGAAGAATAAAAATTAATGGAAAAAATGAAATAATTCTAGCTGATGAAATAAGTCCAGACACTTGTAGATTGTGGGATTCAATAACTGATAAAAAACTCGATAAAGATAGATTTAGAAAAGATTTAGGAGGATTAATACCTGCTTACACTGAAGTTGCTAAAAGATTAGGGATATTACATGAACAGTCTAATATATCTGCTGTGAATGTAACAAAATTATCATCCATAAAGAAAAAAAATAAATGAAAATATCAGCAATAATAACATTAAAAAAAGATGTTTTAGATCCTCAAGGAAAAGTAATACATCAAACTTTGGAAGGTATGAATTTTAAAAATGTTAATGAGGTCAGACAAGGAAAATATTTTGAAATTGATGTTAACGAAAATGATCCAAAAAAAGCTAAAGAGATTGTAGAAGATATGTGTGAGAAACTTTTGGCTAATCTTGTCATTGAAAATTATAAAATTATTGAGATACAATAATTAATGAAATCATCAGTAATTACCTTTCCTGGTTCAAATTGCGATAGAGATATGGATGTTGCTTTAAAAAAGTTTGGTTTTAAAAATAAAATGATTTGGCATAACGATAATGAACTACCTAAAAGTGATTTGGTTGTTTTACCTGGTGGCTTCTCATATGGAGATTATCTACGTTGTGGTAGTGTTGCTTCTAAATCTAAAATTATGCAATCAGTAATTAATTTTGCTAAATCAGGAGGTTTAGTAATGGGTATTTGCAACGGTTTTCAAATATTAGTTGAAACTGGTCTAGTCCCAGGAGTTTTACTAAGAAATAAATATTTAGAATTTATTTGTAAAAACGTCTTTGTAAAACTTGATAATAAAGATAATCCCTACTTTAAAAATCTTGAAAAAGATATTTTTAAACTTCACATTGCACACAACGAAGGAAACTATTTTTGTACTGAAGACCAATTAAAAGAAATTAAAGATAATAATCAAGTAGCAATCTATTATTGTAATAATGATGGCAAAATAGAGGAAGAATTTAATCCAAATGGCTCAATTAAAAATATTGCTGGAATTTTAAATAAAGAAAAAAATGTATTAGGAATGATGCCTCACCCTGAGCGAATGATTGATAGTTGTTTATCTGGTGAAGATGGTTCCTTATTTTTTAAAAACCTTCTTAATAATATTAAATAATGCAAGTAAATGAAAAATTAGCAGTAGAACATGGACTTAAAGTTGAAGAATACAAACTTATTTGTGAATTACTTAAAAGAACTCCCAATCTTACAGAGCTTGGCATATTTTCAGCCATGTGGAACGAGCATTGCTCGTATAAGTCTTCTAGACTTCATTTGAAGAAATTACCCACTAAAGGAAAAAAAGTTATTCAGGGACCTGGAGAAAATGCTGGGGTAATTGACATTGAAGATGGAGATGCAATTGTTTTTAAAATTGAAAGTCATAATCACCCCTCTTTCATTGAACCTTATCAAGGAGCAGCAACTGGAGTAGGTGGAATAATGAGAGATGTGTTTACAATGGGAGCAAGACCAATAGCAAACTTAAACTCTATTCACTTTGGATCTACACAACATAAAAAAACCAAAAACTTATTAAGAGGTGTGGTTCATGGAATAGGGGGATATGGTAATTGCATAGGTGTTCCTACTATTGGAGGTCAAACTTGTTTTGATAGATCTTATAATGGAAACATTTTAGTTAATGCGATGACTTTAGGATTAGTTAAAAAAAACAAAATTTTTTATTCTAAGGCAGCGGGTCTTAATAAACCTGTGATATATGTCGGTTCAAAAACTGGAAGAGATGGAATTCATGGTGCTAGTATGGCATCAGCTAGCTTTGATGATAAAATTGAGGAAAAAAAACCTACCGTACAAGTAGGTGATCCCTTCACAGAAAAGCTTTTATTAGAAGCTTGTTTAGAACTAATGGCGGGAGACTCTATAATAGCTATTCAAGACATGGGCGCTGCTGGATTGACATCATCTAGTATTGAAATGGCCTCTAAGGGTAAATTAGGAATTGAAATTAATTTAGATAAAGTTCCGTGTAGAGAAACCAAAATGACTCCATATGAAATTATGTTATCTGAAAGCCAGGAAAGAATGTTGATTGTATTAGAAAATGGGAAAGAAAATTTAGCCAAAAAGATATTTGATAAATGGGGTTTAGATTTTGCAATCATTGGAAAGACTACAGATACAAAAAATATAGAACTATTTTTTAATTCAGAACAAGTAGCAAAAATACCTATTAATATACTAGTAGAAAATTCCCCAATGTATGATCGAAAATGGAAAAAAACAAAATTACCAAAAAAAAATAAAATTCAAAAAAAAGACCTTAAAAATTTAAAGATTTTAGACGTTTTAAAAAAGATGATATCAAATCCAAATGTATGTAGCAAAAAATGGATATGGGAACAATATGATCACACTGTAATGGGTGATACAATTCAAAAACCTGGGGGTAATTCTGGTGTTGTTAGGGTTCATGGAACAAACAAAGCTATAGCCGCAGCTGTAGACTCTTCTGCAGTTTATTGTTGGGCTCATCCACTTACTGGTGGAAAACAAATAGTGTGCGAAAGTTGGAGAAACTTAATTTCTGTTGGTGCTAAACCTGTGGCAATTACAAATTGTCTTAATTTTGGAAGCCCTGAAAAAGAGGAAAATATGGGTGAGTTTGTCGAATGCGTTGAGGGTATTGGCGAAGCATCAAAATACTTAGCTTTTCCTGTGGTCTCAGGAAATGTTTCTTTTTACAACCAAACTAAGGAAATTGGAATTAAACCAACTCCTGTAATAGGTGGAGTGGGATTAATAAAAGATTACACTAAAATGATTACGATGAATTTTAAAAGTGAGGGAAATCTGGTTTTGGTCATAGGTAAAACAGAAGGTCATTTAGATCAAAGTTTATTTGCTAGAACAATTTTAGATGAAAAAAATGGCCCACCTCCAGAGATAAACTTATTTAATGAAAAAAATAACGGGGAAACTATCTTAAAACTAATTGAGGATAATTATATTAAAAGTGCACATGATGTATCTTTAGGAGGAATTTTAATGGGCGTCTCGAAAATGTGTATTGAAGGAAATGTAGGGATAGAGATAAAAAAACCTGATTCGTTATTAAGTGAATTTGAATACTTTTTTAGTGAAGACCAAGGCAGATACATTATAGAAATTTCAAAATCTGATATAAAAAAGGTAACTAGTATTTTAGAAAAAAATGCAGTTCATTATGATGAAATTGGAACATTAGTTGGAAAATCAGTAAGTTTTAATGAAAAGACAATTGTTCCAGTTGACGAATTAAAGTCATACAATAATAATTGGTTAAAAGATTATATGAGATAATAAAATGGCAATGGATTTAAAAGAAATTGAAAGATTAATAAAAGAAGCATTCTCGGATGCCACTGTTGAAATACAAGATTTGGCTGGTGATGGTAATCATTATTCAGCAACAGTTACTTCGTCAAAATTTTCTGGTAAAAGTAAAATTGAACAACACAAAATGGTATATAACTCTCTTAAAGGTAAAATGGGAAATGAATTGCACGCTTTAGCCCTCAAAACAAAGGAACAATAATGGATGAACAAGTAAAATCTTTAATACAAAATCACATAGACAATAATGAGGTTTGTTTGTTCATGAAAGGAACACCCGATGCTCCTCAATGTGGATTTTCGATGGCAGTTGCTAATATACTCAAAATTCTTGATGTAAATTATAAAGGTATAAATGTTCTAGAGGATCAAAAAATTAGAGAGGGAATTAAAGTTTTCAGTGATTGGCCGACTATTCCTCAACTATATGTAAAAAAAGAATTTGTTGGAGGATGTGATATTGTTAAAGAAATGTTTGAAAATGGTGAGCTAAAAAAAACTTTCGATGACAAAGGTATTAATTACAAAAAATAATTTTATCTAGAGTAATACTCAATTACTAAATTTGGCTCCATGACAATTGGATAAGGAACCTCTTCAAACTTAGGAACTCTTACAAATTTAAGTTTTTTATTTTTTTCATCCATTTGAATATACTCTGGGATTTCTCTTTCTTTATTTGCCATAGCTATATCTATAATAGCTAGCTGTTTTGATTTGTCCTTAATCTCAATTGAGTCTTCCTCTTTTACTAAGTAACTAGAAATGTTTACTCTCTTACCATTGACCTTAACATGTCCGTGATTAATTAGTTGTCTCGCAGAAAAAATAGTGGTTGCAAATTTTGCTCTATAAATAATTGCATCTAATCTTCTTTCTAATAAACCTATTAAATTTTCACCAGTATCACCTCTTTGCATGCTTGCTTTTTTATAAATATTTCTAAATTGTCTCTCGTTAATATTTCCATAATACGCTTTAAGTTTTTGTTTAGCTTGTAATTGAATTCCATAATCTGAGGGCTTAGAAGTTTTTGTTTGACCATGTTGACCTGGGCCATATGCTCTTGTGTTAAATGGACTTTTGGGTCTTCCCCATAAGTTAACTTTTAATCTTCTATCAATTTTATGTTTAGAGTTTAATCTTTTTGTCATTTAGTAAAAGGTTTTATAAACTTACTCATTATTTTGTCAATCAGCGTTTTTTACCAAGACTTGCAAATACACTTGATAAAATACGAGTTTCTTTATCTGAAAGTTCCATTCTATAAAAAATATTTCTTAAATTCTCAAGCATTACAGGTTTTTTTTCTTTTGGTTTAAAAAAGTTTATTTCGTTGAGATTATTTAGACATAAATTAATCATAGATTGAATTTCTTTTTTTTTGGCTTTCTTTACCTTTTCGGATTTTTTAAACTGGTTTGATTTAGAGCTTAAAAAACTTGATATAAATTGTGCAATGATAATAAGGCTGTGAGATAAATTCAAAGATTTAAAATTAATATTTGTTGGAATTTGTAAAGTGTAATTTGCATAACTAACTTCTTTATTTGATAAACCTGATGCTTCTGAGCCAAATAAAAATCCAATTTTTTTTCTAAAATCTATTTTTTTTAAACCCTCAAGATTAATATGTTTCACATTTTTATTTCTAAATCTTGCAGATGTAGCAATCAATATATCGATATTTCCTAAGGAACTTTCTAAATTATTAAACACTTTACTTTTTTTTATAATATCTTTCGCCCCAACGGATGTCGCTAATATCTTATCATTAGGAAAAATAGGTTTTGGATCAATCAGATAGAGTTTTTGAAAATTAAAATTCTTTAATGCTCTTGCGCAAGCACCAATATTTTCTGAAAGCTGTGGTTTGTGTAAAATAAATGTAACTTTATTTTTGTTCATTTATTTGATGCCGTGATTTCTATTATAATTAGACAATTTAGATGGATTAATTCCTTGTAGAAATTTTTGGTCAACATCCCATATAGAAACCTTTAACGGATAACACTTTGCAACATCAGATGAATGTTCTGATCCACAGTCTCCGCCTGGGCAAGCAGATAAAGCTCCTAATAAATCTGTGTCTGCAAAAAATTCTAAATAGTCGCCAGGTCTTACTGGGCTAGATTTCATAAAGTATTGTTTAGTATCATTGGTAAAACCAGTAAGCATAAATACATTTAAGACATCGTGTACAATTTTTTCTGCATCATCTAATTTGACATTTTTCTCCTTAACTAAAGCTCTAGTTAAGTTCGAATGACAACAATAATGGTAATCGTTATTTGATGTTAGCTTATACGTATAAGGATCACATCTAGTACCAATTACATCATGAACCGAGCCCCCATCTTTATCATAACCATACCAATCTAATGTATCCCACGTAATTGTAGCCAATGATCTTAAATACGGAAAACTGCTGAACATTTTATCGCCAACTGAAATATGTGTTCCATATAGAGCTCTAGTTTTTCCTGAATAAAACTTTTCATTTAAATTATCGGCTTGAAATAAGTTTAAATCTCCAACTTGTGGTCCTTCAACACTCTCAATTCTAAAAAAATTACCTGATTTGACATTAAAAGTTTTAGCATCTCTTGGAGGGACTATAACTTCATCGATTTGTTTAATATGTTTTCTCGCCTCATGTAATATTTCAAGATTATTATTTATGCTATCATTTGGATAACAAACTACAGGATCTGCTCCTACCCTACTTTCGATATCAGTAGGTTTCTTAGAGAACTTCTTAATTTTCATTTATTTACTTGCAGGTGCTTTATCCTTAAATAACTTAAAATCTAAACTATCGATAAGAGCTTTAAATGATGCATCAATTATGTTCGGAGATACGCCAATAGTAAACCAATTTTTTCCTTGAGAGTCTGTGCTTTCAATCGATACTCTTGTGGTAGCTTCAGTTCCTGTATTTAAAATTCTTACCTTATAGTCGACTAGTTTTAAGTCTTTTAAATATTCAGAATATTTTTCTAACTTAGTAACATTATTTCTTATAGCGTTGTCTAAAGCATGTACGGGTCCATTACCTTCACCTTCACAGACTATTTGTTCACCATCAACTTCTAATTTTGCTTTTGCTTTAGAAACTATTTTATCTTGATTGTTTTTTGAAACTGAAACGTCGTATTCTTTTATTGAGATATATCTTGGAATTTCTCCAATTACTCTTCTAGCTAATAATTCAAAAGATGCATCTGCTCCATCATAACTATAACCAATGAATTCTCTATCTTTAACTTCTTCTAATAGTTTTTTAACTTTAGGATCATTTTCTTTAATATCAATTCCAATTGTTTTCAATCTAGACAGGATATTTGATTTACCTGACTGGTCTGAAACAACTATATTTCTGTTATTACCAACTTCTTCAGGATTTATGTGCTCATATGTTTTAGGATCTTTTTGAACAGCAGATACATGTAAACCGCCTTTATGTGAAAATGCTGCAGCACCAACATATGGTAAATGTTTATTTGGTTTTCTATTAAGTATCTCATCAAGCAACCTTGAACATTGTGTAATATGTTTGATATTTTTTTCTTTAATACTTATTTCAAATTTATCTGATAACTCTTTCTTAAGATAAAAAGTTGGAATAATTGACATTAAATTAGCATTACCGCATCTTTCACCTAAGCCATTTATAGTGCCTTGAATTTGTCTCGCTCCAGATAAAACAGCTGCTATTGAGTTTGCAACAGCGTTACCAGTATCATTATGTGCATGAATACCTAAATTTTCACCAGGTATGTGTTCAGAAACTTCTTTTACTATCTTAGTTACTTCATGAGGAAGTGTGCCGCCATTAGTATCACATAGAACTATCCATTTAGCTCCGTTATCATAAGCAGCTTTGATACAAGCTAAAGCATATTCAGGGTTTGCCTTGTAGCCATCAAAGAAATGTTCTGCATCAAACATGAACTCTTTATTGTTTTTTACAAAATGCTTTGTTGTTTCTTTAATGTTTTCTAAATTTTCCTCTTTAGATATTCCTAATGCAACATCGACATGAAAATCCCAAGACTTTCCAACTAAACAAACAGATTTAGTATTAGAATTTAAAATTGCTGACAAACCTGGATCATTTTCAGCACTTCGTCCCGCTTTTTTTGTCATTCCAAAAGCGGTAAAGGTAGAGTTCTTTAAATCTAAACCTTTTTGAAAAAATTCCGTATCAGATGGATTAGCACCTGGCCAACCTCCTTCAATGTAATCTACACCAAGATCATCTAGAGCATACGCAATTTTTGCTTTTTCATCAATTGAAAAATGCACACCTTGAGTTTGTGCTCCATCTCTTAATGTTGTATCAAATATATATAATCTTTCCTTGCTCATTTAAATTTCCACAGTGTTTTATCATCTTTGTCCTCTATTAAAACACCTTTATCTAAAAGATTATTTCTAATTTCATCTGCTTCTTTATAATTTTTGTTCTCTCTTGCCTTATTTCTTAAATCAATCATCTTTTTTATTTCCTCCTCACTGATAGAGGCTTTGTTCCTTTTGAAACTATCCCATTGTTTGCTGTCCTCATTAAATAGTCCAATAAATTTACAAGCGGATATAAAAATATCTTGATCTTGTCCCCTACTAGCTTTTTCATAGAGTTGATGTAAATTAGCTATATAACCTGGAGTGTTAAGATCTTCATATAAAGGTTTCAAAATCGCTTCCGGAATATCTACATCCTTAATTTCTGGTGAATATATGCGATACCATTTATCTAAAGTGTTTTGACAATTATTAATTAGTTTTTCACTCCAATCTAAGGGTTGTTTATAGTGAGCGCTCATAAGCGCTAGCCTAACAACCTGGCCACTTATTTTTTTTTTAAAATCTTTTATTTTTAAAATATTCCCTTGGGATTTTGCCATCTTTTCATTGGACATAGTTATAAAAGCGTTATGGACCCAATAATTTGCAAAAACTTTTGTATCATTAGCGCATCTTGATTGCGCTATTTCATTTTCATGATGGGGAAAAATTAAATCAATTCCACCTCCATGTATATCAAACTCATCACCTAAAAATTTTTTAGACATTGCAGAACATTCCAAATGCCAACCTGGTCTACCTTTTCCCCAGGGAGAGTCCCATGAGGGTTCATTGTCATTCGACGGTTTCCACAATACAAAGTCCTCTGAGTTCTTTTTATTTTCACTTACTTCTACTCTTGAACCAGCAATTAATTCCTCCAAATTTTTATTAGATAGTTTTCCATAATCAGAAAATTTTTTTACTTCAAAGTAAACATGACTTTTATTTTCATAAGCATAACCTTTTTTCATTAAATCATTTATCATCTCAATCATTAGACTAATATGTTCTGTGGCTTTTGGTTGATGTGTTGGATTTTCGCAATTTAAAAATTTACAATCATCCAAAAAACTTTTAGTAACATTTTCTGTTAATTCTTTAGTTGAAATTTTTTTTTCTTGTGATGATTTAATTATTTTATCATCTATATCAGTTATATTTCTTACATAAGTGACTGACACAAATTTTTTTTTGAGAAGCTTAAATAAGATATCAAATATTATTAATGGTCTAGCATTTCCAATATGAGGATCATCATAAACAGTTGGTCCACAAACATACATTCCTATATTTTTATTATTTTTTGGAATGAACTTTTCTTTTTTATTAGTTAAATTATTTGTTAAATAAATATCCATTTTAATAGATTAAGAAATATACCTTATTTAATGATTTGTTAATCTAATTGATTAACTTGGAATTTTGCATACTGGAATAGGGTCCATTTTATGCAAATTTTGTTTTCGAATTTTTTCGTACTCAGTTCTGTGAGGTGAGTCGGGATTAATCATTGCATCTTCTAATTCATTATAAGTGAAACCAAGCTGACCTTCATCAGTTCTACCATCATCCCAAAGACCATCCGTTGGGGGAGCATCAATTATTTCTTTTGCTATTCCTAATTCTTTACCTAATTCCCAAACCTCTGTTTTATTACAGTCTGCTATAGGTGAGATATCTACACCTCCATCTCCATACTTTGTGTAAAAACCTACCCCGAAATCCTCAACTTTATTACCAGTTCCGACAACTATTCCTCTGTTAGCAGATGCTACTTGATAAAGAGTTGTCATTCTTAGTCTAGCTCTTGAATTGGCATAACCGTGCTCATTATCAAACTTATTCAATGTTGATGAGAAAGTTTCAAACAATTTATCCAAACTTATAGTATGAGCTTCTACATTTTTAAATTTTTTAACTAACCAATTTTGATGCATTAGACTTAAATTGTGTTGATTTTCTTTTTGTTTAATAGGCATAGTTAAAACAATTGTTTTTAAACCAGTCATTGCACTTAAGGTACTGGACACAGATGAGTCAATTCCACCAGAAATTCCCACAACCAAGGACTGTGCTTTTGTCGGCATTCGATCAACATAGTCTTTGATCCAATTTGAGATAAATTTTACTTTTTCGGAAGCATTCATGAGGTGATAATTAATAATTATTTCTATTTAAGCAATGGATTAAGATGCCGCTTGAATAGCATTTTTCGAATAACTGCTATTCTTTTTAATCTCATCTGAGATTAAAAAAGCCAATTCTAGTGCTTGATCTGAATTTAGTCTCGGGTCGCAATGAGTATGATATCTACTAGACAAATCCGCATCAGATATTTTTCTTGCACCACCTGTGCATTCAGTCACATCTTGTCCAGTCATTTCTACATGTAATCCACCAGCATATGTTCCCTCAGATTGATGGATACCAAAAACGTTTTTAACTTCAGCAACAACATTATTAAATGGTCTAGTTTTAAAACCTGTAGTTGATACAATTGTGTTGCCATGCATAGGATCGCAAGACCAAATAACATTTAAACCCTCTTTTTTTATACCTCTAATTAATTTTGGTAAAAACTTCTCTACATTTTGATGACCGAATCGGGAAATTAAAGTTATTTTACCTTTTTCATTTTTCGGATTTAAAACTTCGCAAATTTTTGCAATTTCATCTGGTTTAGATGTTGGACCACATTTAATACCTATCGGGTTTTCAATACCTTTACAAAATTCAACATGACCTCCATCAAGTTGTCTTGTTCTATCACCAATCCAAACGAAATGAGCTGACGTATCATGATATTCTCCAGTGGTTGAGTCTACTCTAGTCATGCTTTCCTCAAAAGGTAAGTGTAAGGCTTCATGAGAAGTCCAAAAATTTACTGTGTATAATCTATTATTGAAGTCTGAAGTTATTCCACAAGCTTCCATAAAAGCTAGAGCATCGGCAATTTTATCCTCTAAGTCCTTAAACTTTTTAGCCTGAGGGCTTTTTTTAATATAATCTAAATTCCATAAATGAACTTTATTTAGATCTGCAAATCCACCTTTTGAAAATGCTCTTAACAAATTAAGTGTAGATGCTGATTGAGAATAAGCCTTAAACATTCTTTTTGGATCTGGTCGTCTGGCTTTCTCATTAAAATCGATTGCGTTAATATTATCTCCTAGATAACTTGGTAATTCTTTATCGCCTTGTTTTTCTGTGGGCGCACTTCTTGGTTTTGAAAATTGTCCAGCAATTCTTCCAAGTTTAACAACTGGTAGTGATGCTGAATAAGTTAATACCAAAGACATTTGAAGGATAACTTTAAAAGTGTCTCTAATATTATCTGGGTGAAACTCTGCAAAACTTTCAGCACAGTCTCCTCCTTGAAGAAGGAATGCTTTACCATCAACAACTTTGGCTAATTGTTCTTTTAGATGCCTAGTCTCGCCTGCAAACACAAGAGGAGGAAAAGTTTTAAGTTTATTTAAAACAGTATTCAATTCCTTCTCGTCATCATACGTAGGTATGTGTTTGACAGGAAATTTTCTCCAGCTATTTACTTTCCAATTTTTCATATTCAACTCAAGATTGTTGTAGCAGAGTTTCTATATTATTCAACGGTTACAGATTTGGCTAAATTTCTAGGCTTATCTATATCATAACCTTTTTTTAATGCTGAATAATAAGCGAGTTTTTGTAATGGCACTGTTAAAAGAAAAGGTAAAAGATCTGCATTTGTAGTTTCAACCTCAATCGTTTCCCAAATATTTTCTGAAATAATTTCATCTTTACTTTTATTTGTTATCAATAAAACTTTCGCACCTCTGGCAATTACTTCCTGCATGTTAGAAATAGTTTTTTTATAGTAATCATCCCTAGGGGCTAGAACAACTACTGGCATACCCTCCTCGATGAGTGCTAACGGCCCATGTTTCATTTCACCAGCAGGATAACCTTCTGCGTGGATATATGATAATTCTTTAAGCTTCAGTGCCCCTTCAAGTGCAATCGGATAAGAAAAGCCTCTGCCTAAAAACATTGATCCTTTTGCATCATTAAAAGTTTTGGATATTGTTTGAATTTTATTATCAGTTAATAAAGTCTGTTGGACTAAATCGGGCAACTCTTTTAAATCTTTGAGTTTTTTGTTGAATAATTCTCTCTTAAGATCCTTTCTTAAAAAACCAAGTTTTAAGGCTAATAAATAAAGTATCAAAATTTGTCCTAAAAAAGCTTTAGTCGAAGCAACACCAATTTCCGTACCACAATGAATTGGCAATACAAATTCCGAGTCTCTTGCAATTGAGCTTTCAATAACATTCACGACTGAACATGTCTTCATTTCCTTAGATTTACATAAGCTTAAGGCTGCATAAGTATCAGCTGTTTCCCCAGATTGAGAGACAAACACATATAAAGTATCTTTTTTAAATCTATTTTTTCTATATCTAAACTCTGAAGCTATATCGACATTAACATTCAAATTTGTAAGTTCTTCAAACCAATACCTCGCCATCAAGCATGAATGATAAGCTGTACCACAACCTATTAATGTAATTGTTGAAATTTCATTTGTTTTCCAAGGAAAGTTGAAGATATTAATATCATTATTTGATGTATCTACGTACTCTTTAATTCCATTTTTAAGAGTAGATGGTTGTTCCTCAATCTCTTTTGCCATGAAATGCTTATAATCACCTTTGTCATATTTTTCCTCTTCAGATGACAGTTCTAAAACTTTTTTATTTATCTTTATTCCGTCTTCATTAAAAAATTCTACGTGATCTTTTTTGATTACACAAAATTCTCCATCACTTAAGTAAGTTATTTTATTAGTCATGGATTTAAGAGCATAAGAATCTGAACCTAGATAATTTTCATTTGGACCGTAACCCACAGCCAAAGGTGATCCCCTTCTAGCCCCAATAATTAAATCTGGTTGATCTTTAAATATAATTCCTAAAGCAAAACTGCCGTGAAGAGATTTTAAAGTCTTTGTAATTGAGTTAACAATGTTTTCTGTTTTTAAATTTTCTGTAATTAAATGAACTATTACTTCAGTGTCTGTTTGTGATTTAAATTTATGTCCCTTACTTACCAAAAATTTTTTTAACAAAGTAGAATTTTCAATTATACCATTGTGAACAACCGAGACATTTTGGGAAGAGTGAGGGTGAGCATTGATACTATTAGGTAAACCATGTGTTGCCCATCTTACATGACCGATCCCGATCGTACCTACCATATTTTGAACTACTGAATTTTTTTCAAGATTGTCAACTCTGCCTTCTGATTTTACCTCATTAATAGATCCAGCATGAAGAGTTGCGATACCTGCGGAGTCATAGCCTCTATATTCCAACTTCTTGAGAGAATTAATAATTGAAGCAGAAACCGGCTTCTTACTATTGATACCAATAATTCCACACATATTTATTTTTTCTTTCTTTTATAATTTTTAATTTCTGATTGCAGGGTTCGTGTTAGGGCTAATGTCTTATCTTTTACATTTTTTGTTATGACTGAACCTGCACCAACAAGACTATTTTTACCTATTGTAATTGGGGCAACTAATGCTGAATTTGATCCAATAAAAGCATCATCTTTTATAATCGTTTTGTTTTTTTTTATTCCATCATAATTACATGTAATAGTTCCTGCTCCGACATTAACCGACTTACCTATAGTGCTATCGCCGATATATGATAAATGATTTACTTTAGATTTCATTCCTAGTGTAGATTTTTTTATTTCAACAAAATTACCAACTTTAGATCCTTTTTTTAAAGTTGTGCCAGGTCTTATTCGTGCATAAGGACCAATTTCAACACTGTTCTCAATTTTACAATTTTCAAGATGTGAGAAAGATTTAATAACAACATTATTACCGATTTTAACTTTTGACCCAATTACAACATAAGGCTCAATAATTACTTTTTTTCCAATTTTTGTATCATCCGAAAAAAAAATGGTTTCAGGTCCTGACATTTTAACACCCAATTTTAAAAACTTTTTTCTAAGTGTATCTTGTTGCTTTTGTGAATTTGTTTGTTTCATCTTGGAAATTCTTTATATTAAGTATATGTCTTTCTTAATTCACAAATTATTTCTTAAAAATACTTTTGATTATGAGCCAACAATATACAATTCTTTTTGATTTAGATGGTACTTTAGTAGATACAGCACCAGATTTAATGCGTGCTCATAATCATGTCATGAAAAAATTTGGGTATCCTACAAAATCTACAGAGGAAATAAGAAATTTGGTTGGTCAAGGTGCGGGTGCTATGCTTGGTAGATCTATTTGGGGACAAGCTAAAAAAGAATTTGGCAAAGTTCAGGATAAAAATATTAAAGAGGCAATGGTTAGAGATTTTGTGGACTTTTATGGTAAAAATATTGTCAATGAGAGTACATTAATTAACGGTGTTAAAGATTTTTTAATTTGGGCCAAAGAAAAAAATATATCAATGGGTGTTTGTACAAATAAACAAGAATATCTAGCAGTTGATCTATTAAAAAAAATCGGTATTTACGACTTTTTTGAGTATGTTGCTGGACACAACACTTTTGATTATTGTAAACCAGATCCAAGACACCTAACCTCAGTCATAGAAATATTAAATGGAGATATAAAAAAAAGCCTGATGATTGGTGATAGTGAAACAGACGCTAATGCTGCTAAAGACGCTGGAATACCAGTTATTCTACTAGAAGACGGATATACAGAAAAAAAAATAACGGAAATTTATCACAATCACTTAATAAAAGACTTTGTGGGTATTGAAAAAATTGTATCAAAATATCTTTAAGATTGATTATTTTTTTTTAACTATTAAAAACTAAATCGTAAATAAGGAGTTTTTTTGATAGTTCATAATGTTAAAGTTTATCCATCCAAAATCCATCTACCGAAAAAAAAACAGCTCGCCTGGAAATTAGCTGAAATAGCAAGCGATAATGCAAAACTTAGTAAAGATTCTGTTGAAATGGTTATTAATAGAATAATTGATAATGCATCTGTAGCGATAGCATCATTGAATAGAGGACCAGTAATTTCGTCTAGAGAGATGGCCTTAAAACATTCTAGAAAAAATGGAGCCACATTATTTGGAGTCAATAGCAAGCTAAAGTTTGATTGTGAATGGGCAGCATGGTCAAACGGTACAGCAGTAAGAGAACTAGATTTTCATGATACTTTTTTAGCAGCTGACTATAGTCATCCTGGAGATAATATACCTCCACTTATAAGCGTTGCTCAACAAAATAAAAAAAGTGGTTTAGATCTTTTAAAAGGAATCATCACTGCATATGAAGTTCAAGTAAATTTAGTAAAAGGAATTTGTTTGCATAAGCATAAAGTTGATCATATCGCTCATTTAGGTCCAAGTGTTGCTGCTGGATTAGGAACAATGCTTAAATTAAACATTGAAACTATTTATCAGGCTATACAGCAAGCATTGCACACAACTATTTCTACCAGACAATCAAGAAAGGGTGAAATATCAAGTTGGAAAGCTTATGCTCCGGCTCATGCAGGAAAACTTGCGATAGAAGCTGTAGACAGAGTCATGCGAGGTGAAGGAGCCCCAAGTCCAATTTATGAAGGTGAAGACAGTGTAATAGCAAGAATTTTAGATGGAAAAAAAGCTTTTTATAAAGTCCCTTTGCCTAAAAAAGGTGAAACCAAAAAAGCAATATTAGAAACGTATACAAAAGAATATTCGGCTGAATATCAATCTCAAGCTTTAATAGATTTAGCAAAGAAACTAAGAAAAAAAATAGACAATTTAAGTCAAATTAAAAAAATAGATATTTATACAAGTCATCATACCCATTACGTTATTGGAACAGGCGCAAATGATCCTCAAAAAATGGATCCAAATGCAAGCAGAGAAACTTTAGATCACTCAATTATGTATATATTTGCTGTCGCTTTAGAGGATGGTAATTGGCATCATATAAAGTCTTATACGAAAGCTAGGGCAAAAAGGAAAAGTACCTTGAAAATTTGGAGATCAATTAAAACTCACGAGGATAAAAAATGGACTAAAAAATACCACGATCCAAACCCTAAAAAAAAGTCATTCGGCGCTAAAGTTGTTATTACGTTAAAAAATGGAAAAAAAATATCAGAACAACAAGAAAGAGCTGATGCACATCCTTATGGATCTCGACCATTTAAAAGACTGAACTATATAAACAAATTTTTAACTTTAACAGAGAATATTATTGATAAAAAAGAGAGTGATAGGTTTTTAAAAACTGTTCAAAATTTAAAAAAATTGAAATCTGGACAACTAGATAAGCTCAATATTGAGATAAAAAGAAATAAAATTAAAAAAAATCTAAAGAAAGGTATTTTCTAATGCATTTTGTTGAAAAAGAGCCTCCACAAAAAAGAATAGATTTGGATGAAAAACTTAAATCTAATAAAATTTTGAGAGTTCCAGGAGCTTATAACCCACTCACTGCTAAATTAATTGAAGAAATTGGCTATGATGCAGTTTATGTCTCTGGCGGTGTGATGGCTAATGATCTTGGTTTTCCAGATATTGGATTAACTACATTACAAGATGTCAGTACTAGATCATATTTAATTTCAAGAGTTACAAATTTACCTACAATCGTTGACATAGATACAGGTTTTAAATCTTGTAAAGAAACTATTGAAACCTTTGAGCAATTTGGGATTTCAGCTGTACATTTAGAGGATCAAATTGAAAGGAAAAGATGTGGTCATCTTGATAATAAAGAATTGATTTCGACTGATGCAATGATCAAAAAAATTAAAGAATGTGTCTCTGCAAAAAAAGATAAAAATTTTAAAATCATTGCTAGATCAGATGCAAAAAGTGTCGAGGGGATCGATAAGATGATAGAGAGATGTAAAGCATACATCGATGCTGGAGCCGAAATAGTTTTTCCAGAGGCATTAAGTGATGAAAAAGATTTTGAAAAAGTTAGAAAAGAATTGTCTTGCTACTTATTGGCGAATATGACTGAATTCGGTAAGTCAAAATTATTCAATTATAAAGAACTAGAGCAATTAGGATACAACATAGTAATTTATCCTGTTACTACTCAGCGGTTAGCCATGAAAAATGTTGAAGACGGATTAAGAGACATTTATGCAAATGGACATCAAAATAATATAATAGATAAAATGCAGACTAGAAAAAGATTATATGAACTTGTTGACTACGAGAAATATAATAGTTTGGACGAAAAGATATATAATTTTAATACCGAAGGACATGAATAATGAGTGATGATATAAAAAAAGGTTTGCTTGGAATAGTTGTTGATGAGACAGAGGTTTCTAAAGTTATGCCTGAAATTAATTCTCTCACTTATAGAGGATACGCTGCTCAAGATTTGTGTGCTAAATGTAAATTTGAAGAGGTGGCATATTTAATTTTAAATGGAGAACTTCCTGACAAAAAACAATTAAGAAAATTTGAAAAGCAAGAAAGAAAAGAGAGAAAATTATCTAAAACTTTACTTGAAGATATCAAGAAATTTCCAAAAAAAGCTCATCCTATGGATGTCGCAAGAACAGCTGTAAGTATTATGGGGCTTGAGGATAAAGAGACAAAAGACAACTCACCAAAAGCTAACATGCGGAAAGTGATGCGAATTTTCGCAAAAATGCCTGTCGCTCTTGCAGCTTTTTATAGATCAAGAAAAGGTAGAAAAATTATTCCTCCAAAAAGTAACTTATCCTTTTCGGAGAATTTTTTTCATATGTGTTTTGGTAAGGTGCCTAATAAAGATATTGTAAAAGCTTTTGATGTATCTTTAATTCTTTATGCCGAACATAGTTTTAATGTCTCAACTTTTACAGCAAGAACAATTACCAGCAGTTTGTCAGATATTCATGGTGCAATCACTGGGGCAATTGCAAGTTTAAAAGGTCCATTACACGGCGGTGCGAATGAAGAGGTGATGCATATGATGAATAAAATTAAAAAGCCAGAAAATGCACTTAAATGGATTAATAAAGCACTTGATAATAAAGATGTTGTTATGGGATTTGGCCATAGAGTTTACAAAAGTGGAGACTCAAGAGTACCAACTATGAGAGAGTATTTTGGCAAAGTAGCAAAAATTAAAAAAGATAAAAAATTTGAAAAAATTTACGACATAGTTGAAAAAGTGATGATCGACAGGAAAAACATTTACCCCAACGTTGATTATCCCACTGGACCTACTTACCATTTGATGGGTTTCGATACTGATTTTTTTACACCTATTTTTGTGATATCAAGAATAACTGGTTGGTCAGCTCATATAATCGAACAACACGCTGCAAATAAACTTATTAGACCACTTGCTAGTTATAAAGGCAGTCAACATCGTAAAGTGGTTCGATTAAACCAAAGATAAAGTAATTATTTATGATTTAATGTTGTAACCTTTTTTCAAAAGTATTGTTACAACCATCACACAAATCACTAGAAACGAGATCATTGTCCCAATACTAATCCAAATATTAAAGTCTGACACTCCATAAAATGAAAATCTTAATCCATTAATCAAATAAACAACAGGATTAAAGTATGTAACCATTTGCCAGAATTCTGGTAACATATCTAACGAATATAAACTTCCGCCTAAGAAGACCATCGGTGTAATCACCAAAGAGGGTATGATAGACATTTGTTCAAAATTTGTGCTCATCAAACCAATTAAAAATCCAAATAATGCAAAAGTAAATGAAACTAGAACTAACAAAAAAATCATTAATAATGGATGCTTAACTTCAACATCAACAAAAAACATCGACGTTATAAATATCATTACACCTACAATTAATGTTTTAGTTGCTCCAGCTCCCACGAAAGCCAAAACTACTTCAAAGGTAGAAATAGGTGCAGCTAAAATTTCATAAATTGTTCCATTAAATTTAGGAAAAAAAATTCCAAAAGATGTGTTACTAATTGATTGTGTTAGTAAAGTTAACATTAATAAACCAGGAACAATATATGATCCATAACTTATACCATCAATTTTTTGAACATATCCTCCAATTACTGAACCAAAAACAATAAAATATAATGATGTAGATAAAACAGGTGATAATAGTGATTGAGTTAAAGTTCTTCTAAACCGATCCATTTCATGTAAATAAATAGCTTTCAACGCTTGAAAATTAAATTTCATTGTTTTCCCTAACTAATGATACGAATATTTTTTCAAGATTACTTTGTTCAGTTTTAAGGTCTCTGAGTTTCAAGCCAGCATCTTTAATATCTTGTAATAAATTTGTAATACCAGTTTGCTTTTCGTGAAGATTATAAGTGTAAATTAACGACATTTTGTTAACACCAAAATTTAGACTATATTTACTTAGAGAATCAGGTATTTTTATAATCTCATCTTGTAATTCAATAGTTAAAGTTTTTTGCCCCATCTTTTTTAACAATTCTTTTTTTTCTTCAACGACGATGATTTCACCTTGATTTATAACACCAACTCTATCAGCTATAGCTTCTGCTTCCTCAATATAATGTGTAGTTAAAATAATTGTCACTCCCGTCTCTCTTAAAGACTCGACCACTTTCCACATTTCCTGTCTTAATTCTACATCTACACCTGCTGTCGGTTCATCTAAAAATAATATTTGAGGTTCATGAGACAAAGCTTTAGCAATCAAAACTCTCCTTTTCATTCCTCCTGATAACTGACGGAGTATTCGATCTTTTTTATCCCATAAACTTAACTGTTTTAAAACTTTTTCAATATGAGCAGGATCTGGTTTTTTTCCATACAAACCTCTTGAATAAGATACATTGTTAAAAACTGTTTCAAATTGCTCTAAAGTTAATTCTTGAGGAACTAATCCAATTCTAGATCTTGTTTCTCTATAATCATCAATAATATCGAAACCCTCTACAGCGATTTCACCACTGGTAGGTTTTACAATGCCACAAATAATATTAATCAAGGTCGTTTTGCCAGCTCCATTTGGACCTAACATTGCAAAAATTTCACCTTTTTTAATATTGAGATTAATATTTTTAAGGGCTGTTAAACCATTTTTATAAACTTTTGAGAGATTATTAATCGCAATTTGATTATCTAGCATTAAGCCAGATATATAACTATTAATTCACTTAATACAATCTTGTATATTAAAACCTTTTAGCTTTAAGAACTAAGAATGGTAAAAAAGTTGCAATTATAAAAGATAAAAATAACAAAGACTGTGACACAATAGGAGCAAATAATTCTTTAGAAAACATAACACCAACTAATAAACTTTTTGAAAAATCAGGAGCTGGAAACATTAAAAATCCCCCTATTAATCCAGCAAAAATTGAAACATAAGCAGTTTTTTCATTTATGTCCTTATTATAAAAACTATAAAAGACAGTTAAGACAAATGCACAACAAAGCAAGTCAGCCAATAAAAAAAGGTATAATATATCAAATCCTTTAGATGCAATAATAAAAGATATAAGAGATAAAAATAATATTATATATTTTGAAAAATTTAGACTTGTCTTTTTATCTAGATTAAATGTTGCATTTCCATCAACTACAATAAGGCTTGATATTGCATTCACTAAAGTATCAACTGTTGAAATAGTTAGCGCTAAACCTAGTACAATTACAAAAAAAGATAGAAAGTTTGTCTGTTCTTTTAAAAGTAATGTGAAAAATCCAAGATCAGGGCGAATGGTTGGATCTAAAGAAAAAGCAACCATTCCTGTAAAACCCATAAAAAAAACTACTGGCACGATAATAAAAAATGAAATTACTAAACTTTTTTTTAAAGTTTCAAAATTTTTTGCTGCATAAACTCTCTGCCAATTACCTTGATGAAATAAATTTGTTGCAGCAACGGCAATAAAAAAAGTCAAACCTGCTGTATAGCTAGGCACATACGACAAACTTAAAAGCTGAGGATTTTTTTCTTTAACAAAGTCTATTGAAAAGTCAGATCCTGTGAAAATGTTAATATATATTAAAGAAATTAATAATAAAATTCCAATAACTATCATTTGAATATTATCTGTAAAAATAGATGCTCTTAACCCTCCATATAATGTGTAGACAAGTGTAGATATCAATACAATCAATGCGGTTACCCAAAGTTCTGTTCCAGAAATATAATTAATCAAAACTGCTACCGCAGTAACCTCTGCGCATAAAAAGATAAACATGTAAAATATTGTTAATAACAAAATAAGTTTGAATAAACTTTTTCCAAACTTTTTTCTCATAAATTCTATTAATGAAGATCCTCGAGGAAGTTCTTTTCTAATTTTTTTTCCAAGATATATTAAAAAAAACATTGGAAAAGCGGTTCCCAAAGAGTATCCTATAGCGGCGCCTATACCTCCCCAAGTTGCTGCTGAAGCTGGTCCAAACAAAATCCAAGCTCCTAAAGCAGATGCAGTTAAACTAGTAGTTAATGAGAAAACACCTATATTTCTATTAGCTGTAAGATAGTTATTTAATCCTTGATATTTATTTGAATTATATAGACCCAAAATTACAAATATTAGACTAATAGTTATTACTATTATTAAAGATGTGGATTGTGTTAAAAGATATGTTTTTTCCATTATTCTCCCTTTCTGAATTACCGGACAGGTTCAAAGGGTTTATTCTCAGTCTATTCAGACACCCCTTAAGGTTATAATTATACTTTGTTATCCATTATTTCAATCATACACTTAGTTGCATACTCTCTCCATTCTGTTGAGCTTTTACCTTTAAGACTATCTAAGTGATCTCGGTTATTTTTTATATCATTTTTATGCTTGATTTTATCTTCCTCATCTAAATTTGACTCCATTTTTGTCAAATTAGTTTCCATGGCTTTTATCCAATTATTCCCTAATTCTACACACTTTTTGTCATCTTTTTCATCACAGATCTGTTTAAAAAAATTAAAGATAACTTCATCAGTTTTTACAGGATTTTTCATTTAAGAAATATTATTTATTAAAACAATTATTAACTAAAATTGCCATTAAAATCCAAATTACAAAAACTTCACCGTTTGTGAAGGAATAATCTGCTCCAGCAAAACCAGCAACAATATTTATAGCATAAATAATTATTGTAGAAACTACTAAGCTAAAAATTAAATTAATTAATCCAGTTACGTATTTCATATTTAAAGATTATCTATATTTCTGTCTAAAGCAAATTTAAAATTTCTATTTATAAGTGATGTTTTTTTTGATGGGCGAATATTATAAAAATATCAGGTTGTATTCAAACATTTTATTTTAATTTTAATTAAATATAATTCTTGAATACAACCTACTTAAAACTTAGTTTTTTGTTAAGGAGGTTATTCAAATGAATCAAAAGCCACCTGATACTTAGCTGGGTAGCTACATATCAAAAAAACAATATAAGAAGAAAATCCGCTTGGATTTAAAAGCCAAAAAGGCGATATAGAGGAGCTCTTTTGGTATAGGAGCTAAAAGAGCGAACCTCTAAAAAAAAGATTTAATGTGGTGCTCTAAACTTGCTATGACAGGCTTTGCAATTACCCCACATCATTTTGGTCAAAACTGCCCTTACTTCATCCACACTTTCAGTATCTTCAATAAGAGATGTTAATTTAATCATGTCATTTGATGATTTAGTCATTAAAGCGTTAAATTCATCTTTATTTTCCCAAATTATTGGTAGAGCCTCAGTTTTAAAACCTTCCTTGGTATTATCTGGAAAATAATTAATTAAAGTTTTGTAATTCTCACTCATTTTTAACATTAATTTTTTTGCTTTTTCAAACTCACCTTTAGATGACAGAGCTTGAACTCTTTTTGCAGAACTATAATTTTTACTAAATAAAGCTTTTCTACCTTTAATAATTTCTTCTACAGTTTCAGCGTTGACATAAAAAGTAAAGCATAAGGAAAAAATAATTATAATTGTTTTTATTATTTTTATCATAAGCTTTATATTGTCATAAATACTGAAAATTTCCCATCGACAAGTTGATAAATAACGTAAGGCTCATCTTTATCACCTGGCATACCTGGTGTGCCAATAGGCATACCGGGCAGTGCAATACCATCAATATCAGGTTGCTCTTTCATTAATTTATTTATCGCTTCTATAGGAACATGACCCTCGATAAAGTATTTGTCCATAATTGTAGTATGACAAGATTGCATTTCTAATGGGATGGTATATTTTTGTTTAATTGTATCAAGACTTCTCATATCTGTTTTTTTTACTTTAAAATTTTCTTTTTCTAAAAACAAAACATAACCATTGCAACATCCACATGATGGAGTTTTAAAAACTTCAACTATCAGTTTGTTATCAATATTAGCCGAAGCATCTTTTTTTTCTGTGACAAAATTAATAATATATAAGAAAGGTAATGTTAATATTGTTATAATTGTAAATTTGATTAAATTATTTTTTTGAAACATTTGATAATTGATTCTATAAAGATAAAGTGAACTTTAAAATAGTCAAATTGTTACACTTGAAATAATCTAATTATGACAAAAAATGATAATAAAATTTTATTTATTTCATGATTAAAATTGTATGAAATTAAAAAATAATTCAACAGAATATGGTTTAATTTCAAAATCATTTCATTGGTTGAGTGCAGCTGTATTAGCTGTTCAAATACCTTTAGGTTTTTATTTAGTTGATATGGATTTTAGTGAAAAAAGAATAACAGTCGAAAATATCCATGTAATTATAGGTTTAAGTGTATTGTATTTAACCATATTTAGATTAATTTATAAATTACTTAACCCTACCCCGCCTTTACAAAACAGTGTTTTTATTGGACAAAAATTTATAGCAATATCTAATCATATTCTTTTATATCTTTCAATTTTAACAATTACTATCTCTGGAGCTTTAAAAAAACTATTTAATGGAGAAGAGCTTGATATGTTTTTTTTTAATCTTGAAATTCAAGATAATTTTGAATTAGCAGAAATTTTTTATGAAATTCATATTATCGGAAATTATACATTAATAGCCCTTATATCATTACATATTTTCGCAGTTATAATTCATAAAATTTTATTTAAAGAAAATTTACTAAAAAGAATTTTATAAAATAATACAGATTAATTTGTCTTTAAATCTTATAATATTTTTATATTTGAACTCAATTTCTTGAACTCCAAGATCAATTTGTTCTCTCGAAAAATTTACTAAAGTTGAGATGTATTTATTTTTGATCATTTTTAGATATTTTTTTTTATAAACTTTTACATCAAAAAAAAAATTTTTTTTAGTCCTATAAGGATATAACTTTGTAACAATCTTTAATATCTCCTTATCTCTTTTAAGAGATTTTTCTAGTTTATGTTTCATTAATTTAAAGGTTGGAATTTCATTTTTATTTGTTTCAAGAGTAAAAATTAAAATTTTGCCTTTCGCATTTAATCTTTTTTTTAAAATTCTTAATAATTTTTTGATTTCTATGAATTTCATTAGATGAATTGTTTGTTTTATTAAAATTAAATCAAATTTTTGATCACTAACTGAGGAATAATCTAAAGCACTAATTTTTTTGAAATTTATTCTTTTATCTCTATCTTTATGACTAATAATATCTATACCTAGAGGTTTTATTTTAAACTTAAACTTTGAGTTTAAAGCACCTAGAATTTTGCCCCGACCACAGCCGATATCTAAAATTTTTGAGTTAGAATTTAGATTAAAATTTTTTAATAAAAAAGTGTTAAATGCATTAATATATTTTTGTGAAGATAACCAAGTTTTATTATCCCAATTTCTAACATTTTTTTTTACCATAGTTATTTAAATCCTAAACTTAGAGTCAAATCTTTGATAAATTTTATCTAAATAATAAAATAATGATAATCCTCTTAAAATCATAAATAAACAGAGTGAAATCCAAACTCCTGTATTAGATAAATACTTAGTTAAAGTTATTGAGATTAATAGATAACAGAACACTGAAAAAATCATCGCATTTCTCAACTCTTTTGTTTGAGAAGATCCAATAAAAATACCATCAAATTGATAACAGAAAGATGCAATAAAGGGTAATAAGATTAACCAAATTACATAAGATGAACTTAACTTTCTGATATTTTCAATATCAGACATTAAATTAATTACATGTTCGTTAATAAAAAAATAAATAATTGAAATAAACAGACCTGTTAACGAACTTAGTAAAAAAGAATTTTTAATAATTGTTTTAAAAAGTTTTAAATCTTTTTTTCCAAGAGAGAACCCAACCATTCCTTCAGTAGAAAACGCATAAGCATCTAAAATAAATGCTGATAAAAAAACTAAATTTATTAAGATAGCATTAACTGCAACATAATCTTCTCCTATTTGAGTTCCTAAATAAGTAAACCATAAAAAGGAAAATGTTAATAAAATGGTTCTAATAAAGATATCAAAATTTATATTGAAAATATCTTTCATCTTTTTTAGATTAAATAAATTTAATACATCGATTTTAATAATAGTAAATTTATTTAGATAATTAAAAGTATAAATCAAAAATATTAAAGATGTAATTAATGCAGAAAACAAAGTGCCATATGCAACTCCTTTAATATTTAAATCAAATTTTGTAACTAAAACAACACTTAAAAATATATTTAGAATAGAAAAAAAGCCTACCACTAAGCTAGAAATTTTAGTTTTTTGTAAACCGACAAATAAGCCTGTGATAATATACAAAGTTAACTCACCAGGAGCTGAGTAAATTCTTATATTAAAATACTGAATGTAAAATTCTTTTGTTAACTCAGATAAATTAAATATTTTTAAGCTTAAATTTAGAATAAACGTTTGAGATACAAAAATTAGGGCTGATACTATCAATACAAAAAATAAATTTCTTAAAACTATATTTAAAATTTCTAGATAACTATTTTGACCAAAAGCTTGGGAAACCATGCCCACAGTTCCCATTCTTAAAAAGCCAAAACTCCAAAACAACATAGAGAATAAATTTGCTGCAATCGATGTTGCTGTTAAATAAGAAAGGTTTCCAAGATTTCCCATTAGAGCTGTATCTATAATAGCAACCAATGGAATTGCTAAATTTGCAAAGAAAATAGGTATAGATAATTTTAAGATGTAAGATATTGAAGATTTTTGCATTTAATCAACTTAATTTATATTTTTTGATTAATGGCAAGCAACACCAAATTTTTTAAGTCTCCAATAATTATATGGCCAAGGTGTTAGAAATCCAACTATAAGCATTAACGGCACAACCCACCAAGTTAATATTGCACCACCTGTTAAAAGATAATCTGTTAAATTCATTGCAACTTCCATGCTTATCATTGAAATAAAACTCATACCAAGTGCTGTTCTGAGCGCATTACTAAAACTAAAATTTTGCTTGATCAAAATTATTGTCTCAAGAATTATACTAGTGATTAAACCATTAATAATTGCTAAAATCATTATCCCTAATACTGGAAATGGTATTTTTGTTAATTGAAAATATAAAATCGTACCAAAATCTCCGATAGCACAACCCAGCAAACACCATGCAGTATTTTTAGCACTTTGTTTCCAAGTTTTTGAGCAACGCCAGTCAAATGTAGTGGATTCCATATTTATGTGATATTATTAATTTATGATTTTTAAACAAGTTTTTGATAAAAAATCTAGCACTTACACTTACATAATTGCCTCAGCAGAAGGAAGAGAGGCTTTAATCATAGACCCTGTTTTAGAAAATGTTGAGGACTATATAAAAATACTCAATCAACTAAATCTTAAGTTAGTAAAGGTAATAGACACCCATATCCATGCTGATCATGTCACTGGTGCGGGAATGTTGAGAGATAAAACAAATTGTGTAACTATTATGGGTGAACATACCCCAACTGATGCTGTAGAAATAAAAGTCAAAGATGACGAGATAATTAAGTTAGATAAACTTAATTTTAGAGCAATTTATACTCCAGGACATACCTCTGATAGTTTTTGCTTTTTAATGGATAAATATTTATTTTCTGGGGACACATTGCTTATAAATGGCACAGGAAGAACTGATTTTCAAAATGGTAGTTCTAAAGATGCGTATAACTCTATATTTAATAGACTATTAAAACTTCCCGAAGATACACTTTTATATCCTGCCCATGATTATAAGGGCGAGACTGTTAGCACTATAGGTAAAGAAAAAAGATCTAACCCAAGGCTGCAAGTCAGAAATGTAGATGAATATATCGAAATTATGAATAACCTGAATCTTAAGAAACCAGAAAAAATTGATTATAACGTTGCGAATAATCTTAAATTAGGAATTTAGGTTTTAATCGAAGATTTGATCGCTTCGTATAGCAAATCTTTGGTTGTTTCACCTACGCTTCTATATATTTCTTTATTATCTTTAAAAATCAAAAGTGTAGTTTGAAACTGAACTTTTAATAATTCAGCAATTTCTCTATTTGTGACGTCAAAAGAGAAGTATTCAATATTATCAAATTTAATATCTGATAATCCACCTTCTTTTTTGGCAGTTTTTAAAATTTTCATTTGACCCGCGCATGAAGGGCAATATTTTATCCAAGAACTAACTATTACTATTTTACCTTCGGCTTGAGCCTTGTTGAACAATTCTTTAGTAAAAGTGGTTTCTTTCTCTATTGCATTGGCGTTTATTGAAAACAAACAAATAATAATGAATAAAAGTTTTTTCATTGAAATCTTATACAACAAAAATTAAAAACCAATAAGAAGCTAGACCTGAAAATATTGTCGCAATGATACTTCTTGAAAAAATCCCAATTACCACAGCAATTATAGCTGCGATTATCTTTGGATTATCCTGGATTTGAAATAGTCCTGCATCATTTATAAAGATTGCTGGAAAAATGATTGCAGGAAATATTGCGGACGGTACAAAAGACAATATCTCTCTAATTCTATCATTAAACATTTCTTTTTTAATTAAAGCAATCATAGTAAACCTTGTGAGATAAGTGATTAGTCCGCAATAAATTATTAAAGCCCAGTTACTCATTTGTTTTAATTATTTTTGTTAAAATAATTGCTGAAAGTAATCCAATTAATGCAGCAACAATCACATAAGCTTTGAATGGAATTATGTTAAAGCCTAGGGTAGCAACAAGTCCTGAAACTATTATTACAACTACATTAATAAATTTTCTAAAATCGTTAATCAGTAAAGCTAAAAAAGTTAATGGAATCGCAAAACTTAATCCCAGTCTTTCTGGAATAATAGCACCTAATACAATTCCTAAAAACGTTGTTATTTGCCAGATTATCCAGCACGTTACTCCACCACCAATTAAGTGAAAATATTTATTGCTATCTTTATTTTTTTTAAAATATTCATTTGATCTTGCAAATCCCTGATCAATTAAGAAATAAGAGATAATGATTTTCCAAATTAATCTTAAATCTGATAAATGTTCTGACATTACAGCTCCATATAATAAGTGCCTTGAATTTACAGCACCTACTGAACTAATGATTACTAATGAAGAGGCTCCACCTGAAAATAGTTGTAAAATAATTATTTGCGACGCCCCTCCAAATACGATTAAAGACATACCAATAGTTTCTAAAGGCGAGAATCCAACATCAATAGCTAAAACACCAAATATTAGACCAAAAGGTACAACGGGTATCATTAATGGACTTACATCAATCACTCCTTTTAAAAATATCTTTAACTTACTACCCATTTTATTTAAAAGACTTTTATTAGAAGCAAACTATATGATCAATATGAATTGGTCTTTTTATACCAAATTTTTCATCCACCTCATGTTGATGAATATGATGAGAGTGAACAAATACAGGAATGAGGGTATTAGTTGGAGTTTTAAGAGTGTAAATAAAGTTAGTGCCCCTAAATTTTCTGTCAATCACCTCGAATTTTAAGTTACTCCCATCATCATGATGTAAGTCCTCTGGTTGAATTAAAAGCTTTACATTAGATCCTATTGGGAATGGTCTGACAAAGTTACCAGTAATTGTTCCCAGATCTTTGTTTTCAAGGCTTTTAGGGCTTGTAACCTCTGCAGGAATTAAAATTCCTCTATTTAAAAAATTAACTACTTCTACAGAGTTTGGTAAATGATAAACATTATAAGGGTCATCAAATTGTTTAAGCTCTTGATTTAAAATTATTCCACATTTTGATCCTAGGTAAAAAGCCTCATAAGAGTCATGGGTGACTATAATTGTAGTTGTCTTTGAATTCTTTAATACTTTTTTTAATTTTTCTTGTATCTCCTCTTTAAAGCTTTGGTCTACATTTGATAATGGTTCATCTAAAAGTAATAAATCAGGCTGTGTGATAAGAGATCTTGCTAGTGACGCCCTTTGAGCCTCACCAGCACTAATTTCATGAGGAAATTTATCTAATATTTGTGAAATATCCAATAAATCAATTAATTCTTCAAAATTAATAGATTTGCTTTTTTTGATCTCATTTCTTTCAGCTCCCAATAATATATTTTTTTTAATCGTGTAATGTGGAAATAAACTATTCTCCTGAAAAGCAAGCGATATATTTCTGTTCTCAGGTTCAATATTTATTTTTTCTGATGATAAGGTTTTTCCTTTGAGCGCGATTGAACCTTTATTTATATTTTCCAAACCAGCAATAGTTCTTAAAATTGTCGTTTTGCCAATACCTGAGGGTCCCAATAAACATATGATGTCCCCCTCTTTTTCTATAGAAAAGGAAACATTCTTTACCTTAACTTTATTTCCGATCTTAAAGTCGACGTTTTTAATTTCAAAAAAGTTATTACTCATGATTTTCTCTTAAAATATATTTTGATGTTACTATAATAAATAAACTGGCAATTAAAATTAAAAATAAGGAAGGTACTGCTGCAGCTTCTAATAAATCTTCAGATGCAGAGATATATGCGGTGGTAGCAAAGGTTTCAAAATTAAAAGGTCTTAAAATAAGAGTTATTGGTAATTCCCTAATTATTTCTAAAGAGATAAGTATAATAATAAATAAAAGAGAATTTCTTAAAAAAGGTATATGAATATTTGTAAAAGTTTTTCTTTTAGAATAACCAAGTAGGTAAGCACTCTCATCGACAGAAATATTCATCTTTTCATATCCTGATTTTATCCCATTAAAAGCTAATGAATAAAATCTGATAAAGTAAACTAAAACTAATCCAAACACAGATCCTATAAATATTTTTTTGATAGAAGAAAATCCAATTGATTTAATTATACTATCATCAAACCAAGCTATAAAAGTAATAAAGGCAATTGCTAAAATCACTCCTGGTATAGCATAACCAGAAATTGATAAAGTAGATAAGAAATTAAGAGTTTTGTTATTTGAAACTCTGTTGCCGTAATTTGATATTAAAGAAAATATTATCAAAATTAAACTAGATAATAAAACTAAATACAAAGTATTCAAAATTAAATTAGTAATTTTCAAATCAAAGAGGTTTTCAGGAAATTTTATTGTCCAATAAAGCATTTGACTTAGTGGAAATAAAAAACTCACAAAAAAAATAAAAAAACAAAAGCCAAAAGCTAAATAAGCTTCAATTCCAAAAAGTTTTATTTTTTCTTTTTGTTTAAATCCACCTTTCGAATTAAAGTGATATTTAGCCCTTCTTCTAGATAAATTTTCTAAAATAAATAAAGAAAATATAAATAATAATAAAAAAAAGGATATTCGATTAGCAAAAGCTAAATCATCAAAATAAATCCAAGAGTTATAAATACCTGTAGTCAAAGTATTTATTGAAAAAAAGTCAACTGCACCGAACTCTGCTAAAGTTTCCATTGCTACTAAAGATAAACCCGCAACTATAGCCGGTCTTGCTGCTGGCAATATTACTTTAAAAAAGGATTTAAATCTTGAAAAGCCTAAATTTTTACCAAGATCAATTAAATTTTGTGACTGATATAAAAATGATGCTCTAGCAAGTATATATACATATGCATATAAAGAAAAAGATATTGATAATATAGCTCCAAACATACCATCAAATTTAGGAATATTTTTATTATAATTTGCCTCGCCAAATAAGTTTTTTAAAATTGTAAATGCAGTTCCATAATTTTCAAAAAAAGCAGTTAAAGAATAAGCATAAATGTAGGGTGGGACTGCAAAAGATAATATCAATGCCCATTTAAAAAAATTACTTCCTGGAAATTCATAGAAAGATACTAGGTAAGCAGTACCAGTACCAATCATGAAGGTAAGTAATAAAACTGATAACAAAAGAGTAAGTGAATTAAAAATATACTCAATTAGAAAAGTATTTTTTAATATTTCATAATAATTAGAGGTAGATTCAAAAAAACTTGCAAATACAGTTATCACTGGAATTAGTACAATTAAAGAAATTAAAAAAGATGAAACAAACCAACTATTGAATTTCATATTATAATCCGCCTTATGAACATGAAAAAAGTAAAGTGTCCACAATTAACTTTCACTAATAGTGGACACTATTTAAGAAAATCAAAAATTAAATACTTTTAGGATATGCGGAACCTCCTCAGTCTTAATTTCTGTTATTTTTCTTTTATTTATCCTTTCATTGATTTTTTTACACTCAATTAAACATGGGGAACATGCAAACGAAGATTTATTAAAATCAACTTCAGAAATAAATTTTTCTTTTTCTTTTTCTTTTACCATAATTACTTCCAACCAGCGGCTGTCATAACCTCTACTGCGGCAGCTTGATTTTTTCCATAAGAATCTAGTTTAGTCTTCATGTCTTGTTTGAAATCTAATCCTAGGTTATTAACAACTAGTGGATTTGGTGAAACACCATCAATTATTGGAAACTCAAAAGTATAATTTGTAAAATGCTCCTGAGACTCCGGAGTTAATAAAAACTCTACAAGTTTGACAGCGTTAGTTTTATTTGGCGCACCTTTTACTAAGGCTGCACAACTAACATTCATGTGTGTTCCTCTGTCATTTTGATTAGGGAAAAAAGCTTTAACTTTTTTAGCTGCTTCTTGTTGTTCTGCACCTTTTTTTCCTGATAACATCAGAGCTAAATAGTATGTGTTAGCCACTGCAATATCTGCTTCACCAGCAGCTACTGCCATTATTTGAGCTCTGTCATTTCCTGTTGGTGTTCTAGCCATGTTAGCAACAACTCCTTTAGCCCATGCAGCTGTAGCAGTTTTTCCATTGTTTTTTATCAATGATGCTACAAGAGATTTGTTGTAAATATTGCTAGATTTTCTAATTACTAATCTACCTTTCCATTTAGGATCAGCTAGACCTTCATAAGTCATTCCAGATAATTCAGCGCCAGTTACTCTTTCAGGTGAATAATAAATTATTCTTGCTCTTTTTGCGATTCCAACCCACTTGCTTGTTCTAAAAGTTTTTGGAACAGCTGCTTTAATAGCAGGGGATGTTAAACCACCTTGAAGCGTGCCTTTCGCATCCATAGCACCACACCTTCCAGCATCTGCTGTGATATATAGGTCGGCCGAAGTATCTGCACCCTCGCTAATTATTCTTTTTTCTAAGGCACCAGATTTGCCATTAATTAAATTTACTTTTATGCCAGTTAGATTTGTAAACTTGGAATAAATTTCTGAGTCTGCTTTGTAATGTCTTGCATTAAAAACATTAACTTCATTTGCGATAGAAAAAGTTGAAACAAATAAAGATGTGATTATTGCAAAAATTGATACTTTTTTCACTCGTTCTCCATTTCTTTACATTATTCAGTTGAAAATGATAACTATTCGCAATGATAATGATAATCAATCGCAACAATGTCGCACACGGATAATTTTAAAGATAATTATCTAAAAGTGCCGGATTAAGCTTCCCAGTCACCAATTTTACTGAATAAAAAATTTCTAAATGCTTGAACTCTAGCAGTATTTTTTAAGGATTGAGGATACACAAAATGAGCTTCTGTAATTGGGCCTTCAGATTTTGGTAATACTTTAATAACTTTGTTTGAGTCACTTACTAAATATTCAGGTAATGCTGCTAGACCAACTCCAGACTCAACAGCTAAGAGTAAACCCATAACACTGTTAACTTTCATTATAGTTTTTCTTTTTTTGCCATCGTGCATGCCAAGTTTTAAAGCCCAATCTGGATTATAAACTGGAGATGGTGCACCTTTACCAAATGAGATAAACTTATGTTTGTTCAAATCTCCGATAGTTTTAGGCATTCCATTCTTTTCGAGGTATTTATTTGAACCATAAATATAGTATTTAATATCAACTAATTTTTTTTGAATGTAATTAAGCTGTTTAGGTCTTCTCATAAAAATTCCTATATCTGCTTGTCTTGTGCTCAAATCTAATTCTTTATCATCAAATACAAGTTCGATCTCTATTTCTGGATGAAGTCTCATGAATTCTTGTATTCTAGGAGTTAACCAATGTGTACCAAAACTTCTAACAGTAGTGATAGTTAATTTACCAGTAGGTTTATTTTTTTGATCGCCTAATGAAGTTTCTACCTCTTTTAACTTGCTAATTACTTCATGTGCAGTTTTGAAAACATACTCACCATTTTCTGTGAGTGTTAATCCCCTTGCGTGCCTTTCAAATAATTGAACTTTCAAATCTTGTTCAAGGGATTGTATTTGTCTGCTTATAGCTGACTGACTTAGATTTAAATTGACTGTTGCACTAGTAAAACTACCCGCTTCTGCAACGGCATGAAAGATTTTTAATTTATCCCAATCCATTATTTATTTAAATCAATTAAAACTCTTCCAGTGATCTCACCTTTAAGTATTTTAGGATAAGTTTCAATCAATTCCTCTAAACTTATTGTTTGAATAGACTTTTCTAATAAATCAAAATCAATTAAATTAGCTGCTTCTCCCCAAATAAATTCTCTTCTTTTAATACTACAGTTTGCAGAGTCCATGCCCCAAAGTTTTATACCTCTTAACATAAACGGAATAACATTTGTGTTAAGTTCATTTGTACTTGCATTACCACAAACTGCTATAATACCTGTAGGATTTGTTTGCACTATTGCATTGGCTAAAATTTTTCCACCAACAGTATCAACGACACCATCCCATAAGCCCTTATCAATTAATTTTGGATCTTTATCAAATTCAGCGCGATTTATAACGTTTTTTGCGCCAAGTGATTTCAAATACTCTGTTTTTGAATCTTTTCCAGAAACAGCTGTAACCTCATAACCCATTTTATTTAAAATCATCACAGCAACACTTCCTACACCGCCTGTTGCTCCTGTGACTAAAACATTTTTTACTTTTTCACCAAGTAACAACTCTTCTCTTGCTTTTATAGCAAATGCTGCCATTAAAGATGTGAAACCTGCAGTACCTAAAATCATGGCTTGTTTGCTTGTTAAGTTTTTTGGTTTTTTTACTAAGAAATCTCCATTTACTTTTGCAATTTGTGAGTACCCACCATAAAATATTTCTCCAACCCTAAATCCTGTCAAAATTATCTCATCACCTTCCTTAAATTTTGAATTTTGACTTTCAATTACAGTTCCTGAGAAATCGATACCAGGGATGTGGGGAAACTCTTTTACTAACCGCCCACCATTTTTTAAAATCATGCCATCTTTAAAATTTAAGTCTGAAAAATCTACTTTGACTGTAACATCCCCATGTTTTAAGAAACTTTTATCGATAGATTTTACTTCTCTTTTAAATTCTTCACCTCTTTGATCTAAAACTAATGCTTTAAATTGATTGGACACTTTATTCTTTTGAAATACTTATAAATCTTAAATATCTATTTTGATAACTGAGATCATCTTTAAATTGACCTAAATAATAATTTGTAACAGTTGTAGCTTGCTCTTTCTTAATGCCTCTCATGGTCATACATTGATGAGTTGAATCTATTGTAACAGCTACTCCTTTGGCATCTAAAGAATGCATAAGGGTATTCGCAATTTGCATAGTAAGTCTCTCTTGTGTTTGAAGTCTTTTAGAGAATACTTCAACAACTCTAGCCAATTTACTTAAGCCAACTACTCTATCCTTAGGAATGTATGCAACATGTGCTTTTCCTATAATAGGTGCCATGTGATGTTCACAATGACTTTGTACAGAAATATTTTTTTGAATGACCATATCATCATAGCCATCAACATCTCCAAATGTTTTATCTAAAATTTGATCAGGATCTTCATTGTATCCTTTAAAATATTCTTTAAAAGCTTTAACTACTCTTTTAGGAGTTTCCAGTAACCCTTCTCTGTTTGGATCTTCACCCATCCAAGCTAAAATTGTTTTAAAAGCGTCCTCAGCCTCTTTATCAGAAATCTTTTTTATCTTATTATTCGTATCTGTATCTTTAACAAGTTTCATGCAAGGTTTTATACCTATATTTTGTTAATTTTAAAATATTTAAAATATAGCTATATGTGCTACATAATAACTGTATATGTTCAAAAAAAGAGAAAATGTAGTTGAAATCGAGGAAGGTAATCTTCTATCTCCAAAATTTGATAATGATGGACTTATTCCAGTTATTACAATGTGTGCAAAAACAAAAGAAATTTTAATGCACGGCTATATGAATGTAGAGGCATTAAAAAAAACAATTGAAACTAAAGAGGCTCATTACTTTAGTAGATCAAGAAATGCTATCTGGCATAAAGGAAAAACAAGTGGTTTTACTCAAAAAGTAAATGAAATAAGAATTGACGATGATCAAGACTCTATATGGTTAACAGTAGATATTGGTGATGGTGCAAGTTGTCATGTCGGGTATAGATCATGTTTTTATAGATCAATTCCCTTAGGACCTATCGATAATGGTAGAAAAGTTGAAATGAAATTTTTAGAAAAAGAAAAAAAGTTTGATCCAGAAAAAGTTTATAAAGGTCAACCAAATCCCACTAAGATATAAGACTTATGAAAGTGTTAAGCCCGTTTGGCCCTAAGATTGCTATAGTCAAAATTCCGAAAAAAATTATAAATAATATCAATTTGGAAGTAGATAAAATTATAAGTGATAAAAAGAAATTAAAAAAAAGTGATTACTCAAAAAAATTGGTTGGTCAAGTGATGCAAGAAGTAAAATTAGATAATAAATTTATCAAAAAGAATCTTTTAAAATTTGTTAAAGACAATATCAAGAAATATATAAAGCAAAGTTCTAAAAGAAATGTTAAAAGGATAAATCTTAAAAGTCTTTGGGTGGTGAGACAATTTAAAAATGAGTATAATCCAATTCATTTTCATAGTGGTAATATTTCAGGTGTTGGTTATTTAAAAATACCCAAAAATATTACTAAAAGTAAAAAAAGACTTAAAACAAATGGAACTATAGATTTTATTCATGGTTCAAAATCATTTTTAAGTGATAGTTTATTTAATCATAATCCAAAAGTTGGTGATATGATTTTATTTCCAAACAATTTAATGCATACCGCTTACCCTTTTAAAAGAGAGGGAGAACGAAGATCTTTTTCTTTTAATGTAGATATTGATAAAAAAACATTAGATATTTTTAATGGATAAAATTCAAAAAAACGTTTTAGGTGAGGATTTAGAGCTTTGTTCTAATAACCCTTTAACCGGCTGGTATAGAGATGGATGTTGCAATACCGATGAAAATGATCATGGTTTGCATACTGTTTGTGCAAAAGTAACTACAGAATTTTTAGAATGGTGTAAAGATGCTGGTAATGATTTAATTACACCTCACCCTGAATTTGGATTTCCAGGACTTAAAGATGGTGATGGTTGGTGTGTTTGTGCAACTTGGTATGCAAGAGCTGTGGAAGCTGGAAAAGGTTGTCCTATTTATCTAAAGAGTACTCATGAAAATACTTTAAAGTTACTTCCAATTGAAACATTAAAAAAATTTGCAATAGATTTGTCTTAATTACATGTTCCCATATCTTGGTCCACCTCCACCTTCAGGTGTAACCCAAGTAATGTTTTGTGATGGTTCTTTGATATCGCAAGTTTTACAGTGAATACAATTTTGAGAATTAATTACAAATTTATTAATATTATTTTCTGTTTGAACCTCGTAAACACCTGCTGGACAATATCTTTGAGCAGGCTCATCATATTCCTTTAAAGTATAGTTAATGGGTAAATTTGGGTCCTTTAACTTTAAATGAACTGGTTGATTATCGGCATGATTGGTGCCTGTTAGATAAACAGAGCTTGTTTTATCAAAAGTAAGAATATTATCTGGTTTAGGATAATCAATTTTGGGCATCTCTTTAGCTGATTTTAATGTCTGATGATCTGCATGTTTATGTCTTAATGTGAATGGAAGTTTGCCTCTAAACAGAATTTGGTCAATTCCTGTAAAAATAATCCCCAATATTAAACCCCAGCTAAAACTAGGTTTTACATTTCTAGCTTTATATAACTCATCATATAGCCAACTTTGTTTGAACTTTTCCTCAAAGTTAGATAAATCCTTATCATTTTTGATGTGTTCATTAATTGCTTCAGCAGCTATTATTCCACTTTTCATAGCAGTATGAGAACCTTTTATTTTTGGCATATTTAATGTTCCAGCATCACATCCAATGAGTAATGCACCGGGCATAAACATTTTTGGTAAACTTTGGAAACCGCCTTCAATCAATGCTCTTGCACCATAAGAAATTCTTTTTCCTCCCTCTATCATTTTTTTTATGACTGGATGAGTTTTAAATCTCTGAAATTCATCGAATGGTGATAAATGGGGATTTTTATAATCTAATCCAATTACATATCCTAAAAAAATTTGTTTGTTTTCAGCATGATAGATAAAACTTCCACCATAAGTGTTGTTATCCAATGGCCAACCAGCACTATGTATAACTAGTCCTTCCTGATGATTTTTATCTTCTATTTCCCAAATTTCTTTAAAACCAATTCCATACTGTTGAGGATCTTTTCCTTTATCAAGTTCAAACTTTTTAATTAATTGTTTTCCTAAATGTCCCCTGCACCCTTCAGCAAATACAGTAACCTTCCCTAACAATTCTATCCCAGGCTCAAAACTATCTTTTTTATTTCCATCTTTGTCTACTCCCATATCTTGAGTGCTTACACCTTTAACTGAACCGTCTTCATTATATAAAATTTCACTAGCTGGGAAACCTGGAAAAATTTCGACACCTAAACTCTCTGCTTGTTCTGCTAACCACCTACACAAATTAGCAAGACTAATAATATAATTTTTATGGTTTTGTTGAACAGACGGCAATAACCATGTTGGCCAACTTAATGATTTTGTTTTACTTAAAAATAAAAATTTTTCTTTAGTAACTTTAGTTTTAATTGGCGCATTTAACTCTTTCCAGTTTGGAAACAATTCATCTAAAGCTCTAGTTTCAAAAACATTACCACTTAATATATGAGCGCCAATCTCAGAAGCCTTTTCTAAAATACAAATGTTTAAGTCTGAGTTTAGTTGTTTTAATTTAATAGCTGTTGTTAATCCAGATGGACCGCCACCTACAATAACAACATCATATTCCATTTTCTCTCTGGACATAAACTAATTTTTTACAGATTATATTATTTTTGTATAGTGTTTAATTTGTTCAGTTCTTCTAAAAATTTTGGTAGTGCATCAAATAAATCTGCCTCTAAACCATAATCTGCAACACTAAAAATTGGGGCTTCGCCGTCCTTATTTATAGCAACAATTACTTTGCTCTCTTTCATTCCAGCTAAATGTTGAATAGCACCAGAGATCCCTACAGCAATATATAGGTCTGGCACAACAACTTTGCCAGTTTGTCCAACTTGATGATCATTTGTTATATAACCTGCATCAACTGCAGCTCTTGAAGCACCGATAGCCGCATTAAGTTTATCTGCTACAGCAGTAATTAATTTGAAATTTTCACCACTTTGCATACCTCTGCCACCAGAAACAACTACTCTAGCAGTTCCTAATTCTGGTCTATCTGATTTAATTTCTTCTTTTTTTATAAATTTACTAATTTCTGTAGCTTCAGCAGCATCGCCATTTTGTATTTCAGCTGACCCCCCAGATGTTGGAGCAGGATCAAAAGATGTGGGTCTGATTGTTACACATTTTATTTTATCACTACTTTTTACCGTAGCGAATGCATTACCTGCATAAATTGGTCTTTGAAATGTATCTTCAGATATTACTTTCGTAATATCACTAATCTGAGATACATCTAATAATGCTGCAACTCTCGGCATTAAGTTCTTTCCAAAAGTATTAGCTGAACATACTATATGAGAATAATTTCCAGAAAGTTTTATAATAACTGATGTGTAATTTTCTGCTAAATAATTTTCATAAATTGGATTATTTACATTTATAACCTTTTTAACATTAGGAACCTGAGAAATTGATTTTGCTACTTCTTCAGAATTTGATCCAATTACTAAAACATGAACATCTTCATGAATTTGAGATGAAGCAGAAATTGCATTAAAAGTAAAAGGTTTAACTTCTTTATTGTTATGCTCTGCTATTAATAAAACTGACATTATATCACTTTAGCTTCATTTTTTAATTTTTGAACTAATTCTTCAACACTTGCGACTTTAATCCCAGCTTTTCTTTTTGGGGGCTCTTCTACCTTAATTTGTTCTATTCTTGATTTTACGTCGACTCCAAGATCACCAGCACTTATTTGCTCTATAGGTTTCTTCTTAGCTTTCATTATATTTGGTAAAGAGGCATATCTTGGTTCGTTTAATCTTAAGTCACAAGTAACTATAGCGGGTACGTTCACCTCAATAGTCTCAAGTCCTTCATCGACTTCCCTAGTGACCACCAAAGATTTCTCTTTTACTTCTATTTTTGATGCAAATGTTGCTTGTGGCCAATTTAATAGCGCAGCTAACATTTGACCAGTTTGATTACAATCATCATCAATAGCTTGTTTACCCATAAAAACTAGATCTGGCTTTTCTTTTTCAACAATCTTTTTTAAAATTTTGGAAACCGCCAAAGGTTCTATTACCCCATCAACTTTTACTAAGATACCTCTATCAGCTCCAACAGCTAATGCTTTTCTTACAGTCTCTTGTGCCTTTTCTTCTCCAACCGAAACTGCTACAACCTCTTTAGCTTTGCCTGCTTCTTTAATTTTTACTGCTTCTTCAATCGCATTATCATCAGGGGGGTTTGTAGACATTTTAACATTATCTGTAACTACGCCTGATTTATCTTCCTTAACTCTTATTTGAACATTATAATCAATAACTCTTTTGACTGCGACTAGGATTTTCATTAAGCTCTCAGTAATTTATTTTCATTATCATAAGGGCTTTCTTCTAAAATTGTTGCCTCGTACATTTTCCCCAGTATATCAACTTTCAATTTTTCACCAACATTAGCTAAATCAGGTTTGACCATTGCTAGTGCAATTGATTTATCTAATCTAAAACCATACTCACCACCTGTAGCTCTTCCAACTACTTTATCATCTTTATAAATTGGATTGTTTCCTAAAACATCCGAGTCTGTTGTATTATGAACTTCAAGAGTTACTAACTTATTATCAAAACCTTTTTCTCTCCATTTATTAAGCGCTTCTAAACCAATAAAATTGCCTTTATTAGGGTGAACAAATTTATCTAAGCCTGACTCATAAGGAGAATATTCTATTGACAATTCTGTACCTACAAGTTTGTAAGATTTCTCAATTCTTAAACTATTCATCGCTCGTATACCAAAAGGTTTCAGTCCTAAATCTTTACCTGCTTCCATCAACTTATCAAAAATATGATTTTGATATTCAATTGGATGATGGAGCTCCCATCCTAACTCTCCAACAAAATTTACTCTCATTGCATTTACTGGTGCATATCCAACATTGACATTTTTAGCGGTAAGCCATTTAAAGTTTTCATTTGAAAAATCATCAGTTGAAACTTTCTGCATCAGTTCTCTTGCTTTTGGTCCCGCAACTACAAGAACTCCAGTGCTATTTGTAAGATCCTCAAATATAACTGATCCATCCGTTGGCATCCATTTTTGGATCCAATCGTGATCTAATCTTAAATTTGCGCCTGCTGATACAAGATAGTAACTATTTTCTGCTTCTTTCATAATTGTAAATTCTGAATGCACACCGCCTTTTGTGTTAAGGGCATGACATAAATTTATTCTACCGATCTTTTTAGGTAGTTTATTTGCAACTAAATAATCTAAAAACTCCTCTGCTTTTGGACCTCTAATTCTACATTTCGCAAATGCAGTCATATCTAAAAGCCCGACGTTTTTTTTTACGTTTTCACATTCCCTTTTAATTGCATCAAACCACTTAGATCTTCTAAATGACCAATCATCTTTTTGTTCCATGCCATCAGTTGCGAAAAAGTTTGGTCTTTCCCAACCAAATTTTTGACCAAAAACTGCTCCAAGTTCTTTCATTCTTTCGTAACAAGGTGATGTTCTAAGTGGTCTTGCAGCTGGTCTTTCTTCATCAGGATAATGAACAATAAAAACGTGGCTGTATGCCTCCTCATTTTTCGCTTTCAAATAAGACTTAGTCGCATAATTACCGTAACGTCTTGGCTCAACACCAAGCATATCAATTGTTGGTTCACCATCAATGATCCATTCTGCCAATTGCCAACCTGCTCCACCTGCAGCAGTAATTCCAAAGCTATGACCTTCATTAATCCAAAAGTTTTTTAATCCCCAAGCAGGACCAACTATTGGGTTTCCATCCGGAGTATAACAAATTGCTCCGTTGTAAACTTTTTTAACACCAACTTCACCAAAAGCGGGCACACGATGTATTGCGCCTTCAATATGTGGAGCAAGTCTGTCTAAATCTTCTTGAAATAATTCATACTCTGAATTTTTTGATGGTCCTTCCACATAACAAGCTGGAGCACCATCTTCATATGGACCTAGAATTAATCCACCAGCTTCTTCTCTCATATACCATCTACTATCGCTATCTCTTAATACGCCCATCTCAGGAAGACCTGCTTTTTTTCTTTTTTGAATTTCAGGATGAGGTTCAGTAACAATGTACTGATGCTCTACAGGTATAACTGGAATGTCTAGTCCTACCATTTCTCCAGTTTGTCTCGCAAAATTACCTGAACAAGAAATCACATGTTCACATTCAATCGATCCTTTGTCAGTTTCAACAATCCATCCATCTTTTGTTTGTCTCATTGATAAAACAGTAGTATTACGATAAATTTCAGCTCCTCTATTTCTTGCCCCTGTTGCAAGAGCTTGTGTTAAATCTGCTGGTTGAATATATCCATCTTCTGGATGTTGAATTGCTCCAATTAAATCATCGGTATGACACAAGGGCCAAATTTCTTTTACTTGTTGAGGTTTTAAAAATTTTACATCAACTCCTATAGTTTTTGCTACTCCTGCATACTGATGATATTCATCCATCCTGTCTTTCGTGCTTGCGAGACGTATATTTGAAACAACACTAAACCCAACATTTTTTCCTGTTTCTTCTTCTAATGTTTTATATAGATTAACAGCGTATTTATGAAGCTGACCAACTGAATAACTCATATTAAATAGAGGCAATAGTCCAGCAGCATGCCAAGTTGAACCTGAAGTTAATTCTTTACGTTCAACTAAAACAACATCTGACCACCCTTTTTTAGCTAAATGATAAAGTGCACTAACACCAACAACTCCTCCACCAACTACAACTACTTTTGTTTTAGTTTTCATAAAATGATTCCTACTAAATTTTTATTCATTCCGAAACAAAATTGTATAAATGATCTCAAATTGAACTTCCTAATGGTTCGGGACTTGAAACCATTGTTGTCAACCAACAGTTATTTAGAGGTCCATCCCCCGAGTATTTTTCAACTTGCCAATTAAACTTATGATAAGTCTTTTCTTTATCTAATAAAATAACCTCAAATTGAACCCAGCTATCTCCAGATCTAGTTTGAGTAATAGTATGACTTAAATGATTTATCATCATTTGATAATTATTACCTTTGATCATTTTCTTAAACCTATCGAGGGGTCCTGTAGCTCGTTTATTATTGGGGTGAGCAAAATTCCAAGTTTGTTCTATACCACTGTCCTTAAATTTTTGGTTATTTTTTTGTAAACCAAGTAATTGTATCTTAACAACTTCGGCTGGTTGAATAGAACTATTAGGCTTAATTAGTTCGGCTTTTGAAATTGAAGTTGAAATGAAAAAAATAATTAATAATTTTAAGTATTTATTGAGCATTTTTAAGAATTTTTAATTAAGATATTCCTCAATTTCGATCTTAGTACATTTATTTTCAACATAAATTATATTATTTGCCTCAGCTATTTTTCTAGCTTCAGGACTTTTGATATCTAGCTGTAGCCACAAGACTTTTGCTTTTATTTTGACTGCTTCGTTTGCAATTTCAATAGCTTCATTTGATGGCCTAAAAACATCAATTATATCCACTTGTCCGTCAATTTCAGAAACTTTTGCATACACTTTCTCACCTAAAATTTTTTCACCTCTAATAGTTGGATTGACTGGATAAACTTTGTAACCATTATTTTGAAGATATTTCATTACAATTGATGAAGTTTTTTTTAAGTCCTTACTTGCGCCAACTAAAGCAATATTTTTATATTTAGTTAAAATATCTTTAGTCTCAGCCATCTTATTTATTTTTCCAAACTGGTTTTCTTTTTTCAATAAAAGCAGAAATTCCCTCTTTTGCATCCATTGCCATCATATTTATTGTCATCATCTTACTTGTGTGTGCGTAAGCTTTTCTAAGTGGCATTTCTAATTGCTTATAAAAAGTTTGTTTTCCAATTTTAATTGTAAGATTAGATTTAGATGCAATTTTTTTTGCGATTTTAAAAACTTCTTTATTTAACTTCGATTTTGGAAAATAATCATTAATCAATCCAATTTCTTTTGCATAGTTTGCTCTGATTGGTTCTCCAGTTAATAACATTTTCATCATTGGTTTTCTGTTAACTTTTCGACTAACAGCAACCATAGGTGTACTACAAAATAAACCAATGTTTACTCCTGGAGTGGCGAATAATGCTTCTTTCGTGCTATAAGCTAAATCACAACTGGCAACTAATTGACATCCCGCTGCATAAGCTGCTCCATGTACTTTTGCAATCACTGGTTTTTTGCCCTCAACTATCCGCAACATTAATTTTGAGCATAAATTAAATAATCTTTGATATTTTTTTTTACTTTTTAAGTTTCTTACTTCTTTTAAATTATGACCTGCACTAAACCCTTTTCCTGCTCCCTCAAGAATTATTACTTTTGTTTTTCTATCGTCATCTAATTTTTTAAAGATTTTGATTAGATCACTTAAATTTTTAAATGATAAAGAATTGTATGTTTCCGGTTCATTAATAATTATTCGCGAAATGTCTTTTAATTTTACAACTTTAATATTCATTAATTATTATTTTAATTTGCCCTCTTCTCTCATCTTCGCTCTTATTTTAGTTGCAGAGATGTCTTGAATTTCTTTTGAGAGCTCAATTTCTTCAATTTTATAACCTACGCCCCTGCCATAACAAATATTTGTTATATTTGGTACTAAAACAATTTTGTATCGTCCTTCAAATTCAGCTTTAAGTCTATCGTCTATATTTTTTTTCACAGTTTCAAAATCAAATGGATTGTCATCAACGCCCTGAACATCTCTAATCTGTATACAAACTTGACCTGTCTTTTTTAAAATTTCTTTAAATAATGCATAATGACCATCGTGAAAAGGTTGCCACCTTCCTAACATTTGTGAAGTTGGTTTTTTATTGTCCCACTTATAGGTCATTTTTAATCTCCTTAAGTATTTTTGGAGCCCAATTTTTAGCATCTTGTGAAGTAACATGAAAGTTATACTTATTAGGCTTTACAAACATTTTATTAGTATCTTCAAATCTACCTTCTTTAATAGTGTCAACCCAAATGATAAAATCCGCAGGAAATAATTTCCTAGCCTCAGGTGTTGGGCATATGAAATCAGCTACGACAAAACTTCCATCTTCTTTTAGCTTTAAGGCAAAATCAGCCATTCTTTTTGACTGTCTTTTTCTTCCTTCCTCTGAAAAATCCCAGTCATTTGCCTCTTTTCTAACTTCATCAGCGTTCAATCTTTTGGCATTAAGTAATGGAGCCAACTCATTAGCCAAGGTTGTTTTTCCTGACCCAGGCAGACCCATTATTAAAATAATTTTCATAATTGTTTTGTGACAATAAAAATCGATTCTATCAAGCTGAATTTCTTTGACAGCTTTTTTAAAAAAGATAATCATCTAATTAAATGAACTTTTCTTTAGAAATAGGCCCATCCACTGACCTAGATACTGTACCTCCAGTAAAAGATATTTATATTACAATGTTACCTGGTGGGGATTATAAAGAGACAGCACAACAAGCAGTTGAGTTAGTTAAGAAAGGTTTTAATCCAGTTCCTCACTTTCCAGCAAGATCAATGCAGAATGAAAAGCAACTAAAGGATTATGTTTCTAGGTGTAAAGATGGTGGAGTTAAACAAGTTCTAGTAATTGGTGGTGGACGAGAACCAATGGGGAAATTTGATAGCTCGTTTCAACTTTTGGAGACTGGTTATTTTGAGAAGATGACAATAGGAATTGCTGGACACCCAGAGGGGAGTCCTGATATATCCGACTTAGAATTAGAAAAAGCTATGATAGATAAAAAGCCTTATGCTGATTATATAGTAACACAGTGGTTATTAGATCCCCAGCCTATTATAGATTTTGTATCTAAACAAAGCGTACCAGTGCATGTAGGAATTACTGGCCCTCTTAAAATATCAAGCTTGATTAAGTTTGCAAACATTGTAGGAGCAAAAAATTCCTTAAATTTTCTTAAATCTAATTTTACTAAGGCTTTAGATTTATTGAAACCTAAAGACCCTAATGATTTAATTGGGAAACTTAAATCACATACTGATTTCTTTCACATTTATACATTCGGCGGCTTGAAGGAAACTAACAAGTGGTTGAAGGAGAATAGTTATGTCTAAAGAATTTGATTATACAAAATTAAAGCATGTTACTTCAGTAGATCAATCAGATCGAAAAGTTCCATACAATTTAAGACAAAGTGGTCCGACAAAAGTTGAAATGTTGATCTCTACAAGGGTTAGAAAATCACCTTATTGGCATTTATCAATGCAAGCTGGATGTTGGAGAGCAACTGTTTATAATCGTATTTATCATCCTAGAGGATACGTAAAACCAGAACATGGTGGAGCTATGGTGGAATATGATGCTATTGTAAACCATGTCACAATGTGGAATGTTGCTGTTGAAAGACAAATACAAGTTAAAGGTCCTGATGCAGAAAAATTTGTTGATTACGTAATCACAAGAGACGCTACTAGGATCTCACCAATGAGAGCAAGATATGTAATTTTATGTAATGCATATGGTGGAGTTTTGAATGATCCAATTCTTCTAAGAATTTCAAAAGATGAATTTTGGTTTTCATTGTCTGACTCTGATATTGGGATGTATTTACAAGGTGTAAATGCAGATGGAAGATTTAATTGCACTATAGAAGAAATAGATGCATGCCCTGTACAAATACAAGGTCCGAAATCAAAAGCACTTATGAAAGACTTATTAGGAGATCAAGTTGATTTAGAAAATATGCCTTTTTATGGATTAGCTGAAGTTAAAGTAGCTGGAAGAAGTTGTGTGATTTCTCAATCAGGTTTTTCGGGTGAGGCTGGATATGAAATTTATTTAAGAAATGCAACCTTATATGCTGATGAAATGTGGAATGCTGTTCTTAAAGTTGGAAAGAAACATAATTTGATGGTTATTGCCCCGGCTCATCACAGAAGAATACAAGCAGGCATACTCTCTTGGGGACAGGATATGGATCAACAACATAATCCTTTTCAATGTAATTTAGGTTATCAAGTTTCTTTATCAGGTAAAGGCGAATGGAATAAAAAAACAGATTATGTAGGTAAGGCAGTTTTAGAAAAAATGGGAGCAGAAATCAAAGCTGGAAAAAAACCTTATAAGTTACAATTGGTTGGGCTTGAAATGGGTGGAAAACCGATTGATGACTACGCCCCTGATTTCTGGTTAATATCAAATAAAAACGGCGGAGATCCAGTTGGATTTATTACTTCCCCTTGGTATCACCCAGAAAAAAAAACAAATATCGCAATGGGATATGTGCCTTTTGATGGAACTCTTAATGCAAATGGTTTTCCAAAAGGAAAAGTGGGTACAAAATATAAAGTTCATTTACCTGAAAAATATTCTATTACTCCCGGCGAACCAGTTGATGCAGTGGTTACAGATATACCATTTAAAGAGTCATATAACGCTAACACAAGAGAAGTATCTAAAGGCTAAAAATTTGAGGATATAATCAGTTTAAGTTACTTATGACAAAAGGTTTCTTAATTGTAGTTTGCATTACTATCACAATTGTTTTAATACTTTTCCCATTAATCGTTTCATATAAAGAACAAAAAAATAAAAAAAAATAAATGTTTGGAGAGTTTCTTAATATAATCTTTAAATCTATTAAATTAGATAAATCTCTTTACACCGATAGTAAAAATTTCGGAGAGGCTGCAATATATTTTGCTGGCTTAATAATGATATTAGATGGTATAGCGGGTGCAGTTGCAGCAAATAATATAATTAAAACGGCTGTTGCAATGTCAGGATTAACAGCGATAATCACATGGTTTATATGGGCAATTTTAATCTTTGTAATCGGTGTAAAACTATTCCCAGATAAACAAACTAAAACACCATTTAAAAAGGTTTTAACGGCAGTTGGATTTGCTCATGCGCCTGGCTTATTAAGATTTTTTGCAGTTACTCCAGATTTAATGATACCTATAATATTGTTAACTCAATTCTGGATTTTTGCTGCTTTAATCATTTCAACAAAACAAATCCTCAGTCTTAAATCAAATTTAAAATCTTTTGGAATAGTTTTTTTGTCATTCCTAATTATTGTTTTTTTATCAATCTCATTTGTTATGAGCAGAATGAATATGATACCAGTAAATTCTATCTAAATAGGAAAAATTATTTTTGACACTCTACAAGATTTACAAATTTTAAAGCCTGTAAGAATTAAATTTTGAGAAACACTTTCATCCTTACTTTTACATTCATCACAAATATCGTCTAATTCTTTATTGTATGTTTTATCAATACGTTTATCTTTAATCACGGTATGTAAATTTATAACAATTTTTACAAAAATACTAATTTTATTGAAATCTTTATCTAATTTTGAAATAAAGTTTATAGTATTTAAATCATGAAAAAGACAAACAACTTAAAAGTTGCAGTTATAATGGGTAGTCAATCTGACTTCAGAACTATGAAGTTGTCTACCAAAATATTAAAAAGTGTCGGTATAAAATTTGAGACAAAAATTATATCAGCCCACCGAACCCCAAAAAGAATGTATGAATTTGCCCAATCTGCTGAAAAAAAAAATTATGGAGTTATAATTGCAGGAGCTGGAGGCTCAGCACATCTGCCAGGTATGATTTCAGCTTTAACATCTGTCCCAGTTTTAGGTGTGCCAATCGAAAGTAAAAACCTTAAAGGACTTGATAGCTTACTATCAATTGTACAAATGCCAAAAGGAATTCCTGTGGGAACTTTGGCTATAGGAGATAGTGGAGCAATCAACGCTGGTTTATTAGCCGCATCGATTATCGCAAACACTAATCCTGCCGTTAAAAAAAGATTAGCAAATTGGCGATTATTACAAACAAAATCAGTAAAAAAAAAACCTAAAAATTAAAAATGTCAGGAATAAATTTGGGTATTATTGGCGGAGGTCAATTAGGAAGTATGCTATCTGAAGCAGCAAAAAAATTGAATATAAAGTCAATTATTTACTGTGATGATATCGATGCACCAGCACAAAACTTTTGTGAAAAATTCATTTACGGTGATTATAACGATAAAAATAAGATACAAGAATTTGTTAATAAAGTGGATTTAATCACCTATGAATTTGAAAATATACCTTTCGAAACTTTGTGTGAGATGAATAAAATAAAAAAAGTTATACCTAAGCCATCTATAAATAAACTAATTCAACACAGGCTAACAGAAAAAGATTTTATAAACAAACTTAACATAAGAACAACTAAATATGCATCTGTAGAAAGAAAAACTGATATAGAAACTTTAGGGGATTTTTTACCAGGAATTTTAAAAACTACTACTTTAGGTTATGACGGTAAAGGTCAGTATCGTATCAAATCAAAACAGGATTTAAATTCTTTAAATATCGATTTTTCAAAAGGATATATACTTGAAAAGCTTGTAAAACTTAAAAAAGAAATTTCAGTCATTATAACAAGATTTGGTAATAATAGTTATGAGATTTATGAGCCTATTGAAAACATTCATGAAGATCAAATACTCAAATATTCCAAAATACCTGCTGAAATTAACAAACGATTATTTGATGAGTCAAAAGAATGGTCAATTAGAATTGCTGAAGAGTTAAAATATATAGGAACTTTGTGCGTAGAATTTTTTATTGATAGAAATGAAAATTTATATGTAAATGAGATCGCACCAAGAGTTCACAATTCTGGTCATTTGACTATTAACGCATTCAATATAAGTCAATTTGAAAATCATATTAGAGCCATATGTTCTCTTGAAAAGATTCCACTTAAAAAAATTTCAAATGCAAAAATGATTAATTTAATCGGAAACCAAATAATTCCGTACAGAAAAAATTTAAAGGTCGATGATAATCAATTTTTCTTTGATTATCAAAAAAAAGAAGTTAAAACAAAAAGGAAAATGGGTCACATAACTACATTAATTTAAATGTTTAAAATTATAGAGGGTAACTTTGATCATCCAGAGGTAAATGAACTCTTAAAAAAACACTTCATTGAACTCAGGGCCGCTTCACCTGAGGAGAGCACACACGTTTTGGACATCTCTGGGCTTAAAGTTCCTTCAATAAAATTTTGGAGTTTGTGGGAAAATAACAGGTTATTAGGCTGTGGAGCGTTAAAATTTTTAGATAAGGAGCACGGTGAATTTAAATCAATTAGAATTCATGACAACTTTAGAGGACAAAATATTGGAATAAAGTTAATTCAACATTTGATTATTGAGGCCAGAAAACATAATTTAAAGAGAATAAGTATTGAGACAGGTGCTGGAAAATTTTTCGAGCCTGCAAGAAAACTATTTAAAAAATGTCATTTTGAACCTTGTGAACCTTTTGCTCACTACAAAATTGATCCAAATTCGTTGTATTATACAAAGCAAATTGACAACGATTGAAACAAAAATTATCATAAAGCATCAATTTTGTTGACAAAACTCATTTAATTTTGAAGAACTTGTCAATACTTAAATTATAAGTATTAAATTAATATAACAAAAAGTAAGAAGAAAACTATGAGTCTACAAGGAAAAGTAAAGTGGTTCAATCCTACCAAAGGTTTTGGTTTTATTGAAAGAGACGATAAAGAAAAAGATGTATTCGTTCATGTTTCAGCTGTAAGAGATGCTGGTATGAATGGTTTAGATGAGGGTCAAGCTTTGACTTTCGATGTTGAGGATGGTCCCAAAGGTCCTTCAGCAGTTAATTTAAAAACTGCATAATTTTCAAAATATCATTTATTGGCTACATTAATATAAATTATAATTCCAGAAATTTAAAAATTTCTGTAGCCAATAATACATCTATTAATATATAAAAAATTTATGATAGGTATTCTTGGTGGAATGGGAACACAAGCAGGTTTAGACTTTTGTAATAAACTTGCAATTTTAAATAGAGGTAAAATAGATCAAGAGTATCCCCTGTTTATTCTTTATAACAAAGCAAATATTCCAGGAAGACCTGAGTCGATAGGTATTCACACTAGGAATCTAACTAAAAATTTAAATGTAAAAAAAAATAAAATAAAATATCAACTTGTTTTAAAAAGTTTAGTTAAAGGATGTAAATTACTAAAAAAAAGTAAATGTAAGTTTCTTGTAATACCCTGTAACACAGCACATTATTGGTATGATGATTTAAAAAAAAGAATAAACTTACCGATAATAAATATGCCAAGAGAAGTTTATAGACATACAATAAAACAGTGTAAGAAAAACTCTACTATTGGTTTGCTTGCTACAGAGGGTACTTTAAGAACTGGAATATATAATAATTTTTTTGATAAAAATTTTAATTTAATTTTTCCAGAGTCAAAAATTCAAAAAAATTCAGTCAATCGAGCTATAAAATTTGTAAAGATGGGTGATGTAAAAGCAGCAAGTAAAATAATCAAACCTGCTATAAATTATTTGATAGATAAAAAATGTAAAAAAATAATTCTTGGATGTACTGAATTACCAATTGCAATATTTGCATTTAAGTCTTTTGATAAAATTAAAACATCAAAAATATTTTTAGATCCGAATTTGATCTTAGCGAATGCAGCAATGAAAAAATATAAGATATAAAATATATGAAATCAAAAGACAGACCCTACATGCTATATGTTGCAGAAAAAATATATTTAGAAATTTCCAGAATAAAAGAAAACAATATTGATTATAACAATTCCGATGCTATTAAAAATTTTATAAAAACTAAGTTTTTTGAAAAATTAAGTAGTGGTAAATTTCACGATGAATGGTTGGAAAAATTAAAGAACAACGACTTTATTGATCAGAATAATAATAAAATTCCAGCAGAAACAATCAAGCTGTTGCATGTTCAAAAAGACATGATGATCAAACAATTAATTCAATTTCCTGATTTATATTATACAAAAAATAAATTTCCTCTTAAAATTTCACAACGTGCCTTTGATCAATTATGGAGAATTTGTGAAAGTTACGAATTATGGTGCAAAGAAACTGAGCAAAGTGAACTACTTAAATTGAATATTATTGATTGATATTTGAAAATAATAGAATTTAATTTAAAAAATTTTAAATGATCAGAGTTTTTCCAATAATATTTGTTCTATTATGGTCATCTGCATTTATTACAACTAAACCAATTGTAGATAATAGCGATCCTTTTGCTGCATTAGCTTTTAGATTTTTTTTTGTAGCAATAGGTTTTTATATCTTTTCTTTGTATTCAAATCAGTCCTTAGCTGTAAATAAAAAGAATTTAATTGAAACTATTTTTAGTGGAGTTCTTTTTCACGGACTTTATTTGGGAGGTGTTTTTTATTCAATTTCTATCGGAATGCCAACTGGGATCGCTGCTTTGATAGTAACTCTTCAACCGATTTTAACAAATATATTGAGCGGGCCAATACTGAATGAGAAGGTAAATTTAAAACAATGGATAGGTGTTTTGTTAGGATTTGTAGGTGCATCTTTAGTTTTAGGAATAGATTTAGGCTCTAAAATTCCACTTTTAGGACTGATTGCAACAATAATATCCTTAATTTCAATTACTTTATCTACAATTTGGCAAAAAAAATTAAGTAAGAATATGCCTTTAGCTGTAAGCAATTTTTATCAAGCATCTGGAGGTTGTTTATTTCATGTTCTTATAATTATATTTTTTGTTGAACCATATATTAATTTTACAAAGACATTTCTATTAGCAATGAGCCACCAAATATTTCTTGTTTCATTTGGAGCATTTACAATTTTAATGTTTTTAATTAAAAAAAACTCAGCAAGTAAAACTGTATCTATATTTTTTTTAATACCATCTACATCTGCTTTTTTAGCATGGCTTTTCTTAAATGAAAAATTAACTTATTTAGATATCTTGGGATTTATTATAGCAACTGTAGGTGTTTATATTGCCACAAGAAACTAAAAAATAATAATATATTTTCAAAGACGCTAAAAAGATATACTAATCGAATATCTTTATAAAAAACACAAAATGGCAAAAGTTAAATCAGATATAGAAATAGCTAGAAAAGCTAAGATGAAACCAATAAGTAAAATCCTAGCTAAAATTAATGTTCCAGACAAAAGTAGTGCATTTAGTCCAATGGGTAGACATATTGCAAAAATAAATTTTGAATTTCTAGAAAAACTAAAGAAAAAAAAAGATGGTAAATTAATTTTAGTGACCGCTATAACACCTACCCCAGCAGGTGAGGGCAAAACTACTACTTCAGTTGGGTTAAACGATGGGCTAAATAAAATTGGCAAAAAATCTATTGTTTGTTTAAGAGAACCAAGTTTGGGTCCTTCTTTTGGAATGAAAGGTGGTGCAGCTGGGGGAGGATATGCTCAAGTTGTTCCTATGGAGCAAATTAATTTACATTTTACAGGTGATTTTCACGCGATTACTTCAGCGCATAATTTATTATCTGCAATGATTGATAATCACATTTATTGGGGAAATAAACTCAACATAGATGAAAACAGAATTGTTTGGAAACGTGTAATGGATATGAATGACCGCGCACTTAGATTTATTGATATTAATACTAGTGGAGTCGCTAAGGATTTTAAAAGAGTTGATGGTTTCGACATAACAGTTGCATCAGAGGTAATGGCAATTTTTTGTCTATCTAACGATTTAAAAGATTTAGAAAAAAGAATTGGTAATATTACTTTTGCATACGATAAAAAAGGGAGCCCACTTTATGCAAGAGATATTAATGCTCATGGTCCTATGACAGTTTTACTTAAAGAGGCGATCAGACCAAATGTGACTCAAAGTTTAGAAAATAATCCCGCAATTATTCATGGAGGTCCATTTGCAAACATTGCCCACGGGTGCAATTCAGTGATTGCAACAAAATCTGCATTAAAATTATCTGATTATGTAGTTACTGAAGCAGGATTTGGTGCAGATCTTGGTGCAGAAAAGTTTTTAAATATAAAATGCAGGAAAGCAGGGTTAAGCCCTAGCTGTGTGGTAATTGTTGCAACAATAAGAGCATTAAAAATGCATGGGGGCGTTGAAAAAGAAGACTTAAAAAAAGAAGATATATCGGCGTTAGAAAAAGGATTGGTCAACTTGGAAAGGCATATAACAAACATAAAAAAATTTGGTTTAGAACCAATAGTAGCCATAAATCATTTTGCGCTAGATACAAAAAAGGAGATTAAAACTGTTTTAAATTTTTGTAAAAAAAATAAAGTTGAAGTAAGTGAATGCAAGCATTGGGCTAAAGGTGGAATTGGGACCAAAGATCTTGCAAAAAAAGTTGTTAAAGTCTGCAAAAATAACAAAAATAAATTTAAATTTTTATATAATAGCAATCTTAAACTTTGGGATAAAATAGAGTTAATTGCTAAACAAATCTATAAGGCTGACAAAATAACAGCTGATGATAAAGTCAAAGAACAATTAAAAGTTTTTGAAGATAATGGTCATGGAAATTTACCAGTTTGTATTGCAAAAACTCAATTTAGTTTTTCAACAGACCCCAAACTCAAAGGTGCCCCCTCAAATCATGAGATACCAATAAGAGAAGTAAGATTATCCTCAGGAGCAGAATTTGTGGTAGTCATTTGTGGATCAATAATGACAATGCCAGGATTGCCAAGAAAACCCGCCGCTAATACTATTAAATTAAATCAAAAAGGCCAAATTGAAGGTTTATTTTAATTCTTTAAGCCAATTTTTAAGTTCTAACATTTTTTTTTCTTTGACTGTGGTCTGAATTTCTTTTTCAATAAAAGATATGTGATTTTCGAGATCATTTTCATTTTTGAATACTTTTCTATATTCGATTAATCTTTTTCTTCTAAAATTAATCAAACTTATCATTTTTTCATAAGTTATTTCAGGGTGATATTGCAAACCCCAAACTCTAGTTTTATTTATTTGAAAATACAAACTTTGGACTTTATTAACTTTATTAGATGCAAGACAAATACCGTTTTCAGGTATTTTCACAACTTCGTCATAATTAAAAGCAGGAGAATTAAATCTTTTTTCTTTATCCTTATATAATGGATGCTTTAAACCGTATTCATTTATCTTGATTTCTTTTGCGATACCAACATGAGATGTGTTAGCTTTTTTTACCTGACCTCCTGCAGCAGTTACAGCCACTTGCATGCCCCAGCAAATTCCTAAAATATTTTTAACTTTATTTTGACATTTTTTCATAAATTCAATTTGTCTTCTGATCTCTGGAGTATCGTTATAAATGTTAAGGCTGCTCCCTCCCCATATTAATCCATCGTATGAATTTAGCTTATCGATGAAAACTTGAATATTTTTATCTGATGAGGGATTTATAACTTCTAAGATTAATTCTTTATCGAGGTATTCTAGACTTTCCTTTAAACTTTCAGTGTGGGTTTTAATACCCGCTTCTGTGAAACTTCCGTTCTCTTCTGCTGTATTACCCTCCACTATTAAAATTTTTTTCATTTAATTTCTATTATTTATTAAACTTTTATAAATTTCTTAAAAAACAATTAATATTTAAAAATTCTTTAACAATCTCAAGTTGTAATTGTTAATTAAATGTGACGATTTTATTTCTCTTGTTAATAATGATTATTAATTGCAGAAACCTTAGCTATGTGGTTAGATTATAGCTTATTAGAATGTTTAACATAACTAAATATAAGGGAGGAATAATGTTAGCAAAAATGATTAAAAGGCTAACTTCTACTCTAACAGTAGTTATCGCTCTATTTTCTTCACTTACTTTACCTCAAAGTGTATCTGCTGCTGAAACGCAATATTTTCCAGTAGCAAGTAGTCGTGTCGGACCTTACTCAGCAATGGGTACTGGTTACTACGGGGCTCAAATTGATTACATGAACTATGTAAACATGACAGGTGGAGTAAACGGAGTAATGCTTACATGGCAAGAGTGTGAGACGGAATATAACGCTGTTAAAACAGTAGAATGTTACCAAAGACTTTTAGAAAAAGATGGTCAAAGAATAGTAGTGTTTGATACTTTAGGAACACCAGGAGCGTACGCAGTAATTAACCGAATGGCTAAAGACAATGTGGTTTTAGCTCAATATGGTTATGGAAGAACTGACGGTGCTGATGGAAGAGTATGGCCTTGGGTATTTAATGCTGCAAGTCACTACTGGTCACAAATAGCTGTTAAATTAAAATTTATGGCACAAATCGAAGGCGGAATCGATAAGATGAAAGGTAAAAAAATCGTTCACTTACACATTGACTCTGCTTACGGAAGAGAGCCATTACCAGCTATGAGAAAAATTTGTAATGACTGGGGAGTTGAGTTGATTGAAATATCAATCCCACCTCCAGGTCTGGAACAACAATCTCAGTGGCTGCAAATCAGAAAAGAAAAACCTGATTGGGTTACTTTCTGGGGAGCAGGTTCTGGAATGAATTCAACAGCAATGACTAATGCTGCTAGAATTAATTTCCCAAGAGATAGAATGATGTACGTAACATTTGGTGCTGCCGAAGAGGATATGTATCCAGCAGGTGATGCAGCTAAGGGAACTTATGCTGTTGCTAATGCTTTACCAGGAGAATATCCATTGGTTAAAGACATCAAAGACAAAGTATACGGTGCTGGAAAAGGTAACTTGGCTGATCCAAATAGGATTGGTTCAGTTTACTGGAATAGAGGACTAGGTGCTGCAGTTATGTGGATTGAAGCGTTAAGAAATGCTCAAAAAATGCATAACAAAGTTGGTAAAGCAGTAACTGGTGCAGAGTTTAGAGATGGTTATGAAGCATTAAACATGACTGAAGCTAGACTTACTGAACTTGGAGTTGGAGGAATGTTAGCTCCATTTGCTATTTCATGTGCAAACCATGAAGGTGCCGGTAAATTTGCTGTAATGCAGTGGGATGGAACAAAATTCAATCAGGTAACTGGTTGGGAAGCTCCAGGCGATCCTGCATTTATAAGAGGTCTAGTTGAGGACTCTGCAGCGAAATTTGCTAAAGAAAACAATATTACACCGAAAAAATGCGGATAATTAATTTAGAGATAAATTAATATCGATTGGAGGGGGAGTTAGGTAATCAAATTATTTTAACTCCCCCTTTAAATAAAATTTAATATAAATGTAATAGAAAAAAATTTAATGAACACTTCAACCAACATACTTGATATTAAAAATATCGAAGTAACATATGATAATGTTATTTTAGCTCTACATGATGTTTCATTAAAAGTGCCAAAGGGAAAAGTAGTAGCACTACTTGGAGCAAATGGAGCGGGTAAGAGTACAACATTAAAAGCGGTTTCAACTATGCTAGCCTCAGAAAGAGGTAAAGTAACGAAAGGTACAATAGAATATGATGGCACCTCAATTGAGAAACAAAATCCTTCACAAATGGTTGGGCTTGGCATGGTTCAAGTATTAGAGGGCAGAAGATGTTTTGGCCACCTCACTGTTGAAGAAAATATTATTGCTGGGGCATACTCAAGAAAATTATCAAAAGGTGATATCAATCAAGAATTAGAAAAAATATATACTTATTTTATTAGATTAAAGGAAAGAAGAAAAAGCCAAGCCGCGTTTACATCAGGTGGAGAACAACAAATGATAGCAGTTGCAAGAGCCATGATGGCTAAGCCTAAGATGCTACTTTTAGATGAACCTACAATGGGTTTAGCACCACAATTAGTAGCGGAGATTTTTAACATTGTTAAAGAGCTAAATCAGAAAGAAGGTGTTAGTATTTTACTTGCTGAACAGAATACCAATGTTGCACTAAAAAATTCAGATTACGGCTACATTATTGAAACAGGAAGAGTTATGTTAGATGGTACAGCCCAAAGTTTATTGAGTAATGATCAGGTGAAAGAATTATATTTAGGTATTTCAAAAAAAGGTAGAAAAAATTTTAGAGATGTACTTAAAGAAGAAAGCTTAACAAAGAAAAAAATTAATTAAAGATGGCGATTGAGAGAAAATTTAAAATAGGTAAACCAATATTAGAGGTAAAAAATATCTCTCTTTCTTTTGGTGGTGTTAAAGCAATAACCGATACCTCGTTCGATGTACTTGAGCATGAAGTTAGAGCTATAATAGGACCTAATGGAGCTGGAAAAAGCTCGATGCTGAATTGTATAAATGGAATTTATAAACCTCAACAAGGAACTGTTTCTTTTAAAGGAAAAGAAATTCCAAATATTACTCCCAATCTCATGGCACAAATGGGCCTTTCTAGAACATTTCAAAACTTAGCTTTATTTAAAAGAATGTCAGTTCTGGATAATATTTTAGTAGGCCGAAAGCTTCACACGAAAACAAATTTTCTTGAGGTTGCTTTTCAACTACCTAAAGTTAAAAAAGAAGAAAAGATTAATAGAGAAAGATCTGAAGAAATAATCAGTTTTTTAGAAATAGAAGATATTAAAGATACACCAGTTGGAAAACTTCCTTACGGATTACAAAAGAAAGTAGAATTAGGTCGTGCTCTCGCAACTGACTCATCTGTAATTTTACTAGATGAGCCTATGGCTGGAATGAATGTAGAAGAAAAAAGGGACATGTGTAGATTCATTTTAAAAGTAAATGATGAACTCGGCACAACTATGGTTCTTATTGAGCATGATATGGGAGTAGTTATGGATATATCAGACAGAGTTGTAGTGCTTGATTATGGTAAAGTTATTGGCGATGGTACGCCTGATGAAGTAAGATCAAATCAAAAAGTAATAGACGCTTATTTAGGAGTAGAACACTAGGATAAATATATGGTTGATGAATTATTATTTTTTATGGAAGTTTTGGTTGGCGGTCTGCTTGCTGGAACGATGTATTCATTAGTAGCTTTAGGATTTGTTCTAATTTTTAAAGCTTCAGCGACGTTTAACTTCTCACAAGGGGCTATGGTTTTCTTCTCAGTTCTTGCTTTTGTTGGATTTATGCAAGACTTCAATATACCTTTCGTACTTGCATTTATTTTGGCTGCCCTTTTGATGGTAGTGGTTGGCTTGTGCACTGAAAGATTTGTTTTAAGACCTCTCATGAATGCCAGCGAAGACACAGTGCTAATGGCCACAATCGGTCTAGGATATGTTTTAGAAGGCTTGGCTCAAGCAGCATGGGGAGTAGAGGTAAGAAGATTAGATTTAGGTATAGGAGATTTTCCAGTACCGTGGATTGCTGACAACTTAAAATTATTTATTAGTGCTCTTGATATTACTGCAGGAGTTGTGGCTGCTATTATGATTATTGGTTTGTTCCTTCTATTCAAATATACAAAAATTGGTCTTGGTTTGAGAGCTGTTGCAGATGATGCAGGTGCCGCTAGTTCAATAGGAATTCCCTTAAAACATATTATGTTATTAGTTTGGTCTGCTGCGGGGGTTGTAGCTTTGGTTGCAGGATGTATGTGGGGTGCAAGAGCAGGTGTCCAATTTGCTCTTGTTGACTTAGCTTTAAAAGCTTTGCCAGTATTAATTATAGGTGGTTTTTCATCTATTCCAGGAGCAATTATCGGAGGTTTAATTATTGGTGCAGTAGAAAAAGTATTAGAAGTATACATTGGGCCATTCTTTGGAGGTGCTATTGAAGGTTGGGCTCCTTACGTATTAGCAATTTTCTTTTTATTATATAGGCCAGAAGGTTTATTTGGAGAAAAAATTATTAGGAGAGTTTAATTTATGAAACCAGTTTTTATGACTTATACAAAAAAAGACCTGATTAACTTAGCTGTTTGCATGGTTCTAAGTGTATTAGTAATACCAACATTTATTACAACAGAATATTGGTACACTTCTATATTAATTCCTTGGCTTTGTTTAGCTCTAGCCACAATTGGACAACAAATTGTTATGGGTTATACAGGACAGTTAGCTTTAGGTGCAGCTGGTTTTATGGCTGCAGGCGCTTTTGCTATGTTTAATCTTATTTTGCGAGTACCTGATCTAGGTTTTGTAGGTTCTCTAATAGTATCAGGTTTAATTGCTGCAGCTTTTGGAATTTTGTTCGGTCTACCAAGTCTTAAGGTGAGAGGAATTTATCTTATGGTGGCGACACTAGCCTCGCAGTTTTTCATTATATGGATGATAGATAAATTTGGTTGGTTTAAAAACTATGACTCATCAGGAATTATAACTGCCCAAGACATAGTTATCTTAGGAAAACCATTTACAACTCCATTAGCTATGTATTTTGTGTGTTTGGCAGTTACTACAGTTTTAACTTTACTGGCGATGAACATGGCCAGAGGCAGCACTGGTAGGAATTGGATGGCAGTTAGAGATATGGATATCGCTGCAGAGTCAATGGGAGTTTCATTATTGAGAACAAAGGTACAAGCATTTGCTATTAGTGCATTTTATTGTGGTGTTGCAGGTGCACTTTTTGCATTTTGTTATCTTAAATCTTTAGAGCCAGTTGCTTTTGATATTAAACTATCTTTTAAAATATTATTTATGTGTATTTTAGGTGGGCTTGGCACAATTAATGGCGCATTTATTGGTGCAGCATTTATCCTACTTTTTCCCGTTCTCTTAAACGCAATTGGTAACAATGTATTTCATGGTGCAATTGACGCAACAATTATATCTTCTATAGAACAAGTGATATTTGGTGGATTGATGATTATTTTTATGATTTATGAGCCTTTAGGGATGGCTAAACTTTGGGAAAACATCAAACAAAAATGGAAGACAAAAATTCCTTCATCAACAAATTTAAAGTCTTCTCTTAGTAAAAAAACCTAATAAGTGGATAAAAAAAAGTTAATTTTTGCATTACTGGTTGGAATTATCATAGGGTTGCTTGTAGAAAATAACTTTCTAATCGGCTAAATTTTTTTATTATATAGTATCGTCTTTAGCAAATGAGCCATCAACGGTATATTTTTTTTATTAATTTTTTTTAAAATATAAGGAGCAATTTCTCTAGCTAATTGCTCACCTTCGACTGTATCTTTTGGCATAAACTTTTTTTTAGCTGCTGCAAATGTAAAACCTTTACCCAAAAAATCTCCCATTTTACTATTCCTTCCACCCACAGCACTCACATATAAATCACCAATACCAGCAAGCCCTAATATCGTCGATTCATCTCCTTTAAAATATTTTATTAAAAATTTCATCTCATTCACACTTTTTTGGAATAAGTCTGATGCAGTGTTAAAATTTTGACCTGATCCTATTACCATTGCATATATATTTTTTATTGCTGAGCAAATTTCTACTCCAATAACATCTTTAGAAAATTCAGCTCGATAGTATTTGGTAGATATTTGTTTTCCAATCCATTTAGCAACTTTGATATTCTTATTTGCTACTACCACGCTTGTTTTATTTTTTCTTGCTAATTCTTTAGCTAAACAAGGTCCTTTTAAAACGGATACATTTGCAACATTATAATTATTTTTAAGTAACGCTGAAATAGTTAAGAGTTTTTTTCTTTTTTTATCATATTTTAGTCCTTTAGTAAGAACTAGTAATGGTACTTTTATTTTTAAGTCTTTTAACTCTTTTCCAATAAAATCAATTCCAGCAAGACTCAATGCAATTACAATTAAATCAAATTTTTCTTTAAATATGTTTTTTGAATAATTCTTAAATTTTAGTTTTTTGGGTAAATTTATTTTTAAAGAAGAATGAAATTTTTTTTTTGATGCTAAATTTTTAATGAAAACTTTATTATATGGTTCAGTAATTAAAACTTTATTACCATTTTCTAAACACGGAATTGAAAAAGCAGAACCCATTGCACCACCGCCAATAATTAATATTTTTTTCATAAAGTTTTTCTTTGTATAAATATTAATATAGGTTTATTCATAGTTTGAATATAAAAAAAATTTAAAATGCAAAATCTTAAATGGAAATACTCCAAATTCATAATAAATAAAAACTTTCAATTTAGTAGAAGATATGTTCTAAAATATTTGCCATCAGATTTATTGGTCAATTCTCACAAAAGTATATCAAAATGGAAAGGATATAATCCAACTCCTCTATTAAAATTGAATAAACTAAATAAAAATCTTAAACTTAAGAATATATTTTACAAAGACGAATCAAAGCGATTTCACTTGAAATCCTTTAAAGCTCTAGGTGGAGCTTATGCAGTAGAAAAAATTTCAAAAAAAAATAATAGAATAATTGTTTCATCTGCAACAGCTGGTAATCATGGTAGATCTGTAGCATGGGGAGCAAAAAGACTAAAATTACAGTGTAAAATTTTTGTTAGTCAATTTGTAAGCGAAACAAGGGTAAAGGAAATCAAAAAACTTGGCGCCGAAGTAATTAGAGTAAGAGGAAATTATGAAGCATCATTGAGAAAATGCCAGTTACTTTCCAAAAAAAATAATTGGAAAATAGTTCAAGACGTCTCAACAAAAAATTATAAATATATTCCTCAACTGACAATGGCAGGTTACTCTATTTTGATTAAAGAAATCTCCAAACAAACCAATCAATATATTACTCATATATTTCTTCAAGCGGGTGTTGGTGGTTTAGCTGCAGGTTTGGTTGCTGGAGTAGCAAAATATTTTAAAAGAATTCCAAAAATTATTATTGTTGAGCCTGACAGAGCTGATTGTGTACTTCAAAGTATCAAAAACAATAAATTAAAAAAAATAAGAATAAAAAGAGAGAGTATTATGGGCGGTATGTCTTGTAATGAAATGTCTCTAGTGCCTTGGCAAATATTAAAAAAAACAAGCAATTGTTGTGTCTCAATTTCGGATAATAATGTTGCTAAAACAGTAGCTGGGTTAAGAGATAAAAAGTTTAGCAAAAATTCAATTATAGGTGGTGAATGTGCTACTCCAGGAATTATTGGTTTGATTGGAATTTGTAACGACAAAAATGCTAGGAAATTGATAAGCCTTGATGAAAATTCAAATGTCTTGGTCATTGGATGCGAAGGTAATGCAGATGTTAAACTTTACAAACAACTGCTAACTAAAGGTAGAAAATAGATAATTATGTCAAAAAATGCAATTACCTGGATCAGAGAAGATTTTAGAATTGAAAATAACCCTGCTCTTTCTTACGCAACTCAAAATCATGAGAAAGTGCTAGCCCTATACATTTACAACAAAAATGATTTTGATGCTAAAAGAGAAGCACAAAAATGGTGGCTTTCAAAATCATTAGAAATCTTTAAATCTGAACTATCTAAGTATAAGATCAATCTTCAAATACTAGCAGGTGATGAACTAGATATATTTTCAAAAATTAATAAAAAAGATAATATTTCTATATACTGGAATAAAATTTACGAGCCAGACGTGATCGCGAAAGGAAAAAAAATTAGAGACATTTTTGTTAAAAATGAAATTAATTATAAATATTTTAAAGGGAATATTTTAAATGAGTTTCAAGAAGTAACTAAAAATGATGGAACGCCTTTCAAAGTGTTTACTCCTTTTTGGAAAAATGCTGAACAAAAATTTTTAGGATTACCACCGGGTAAAAATTATAGTATTAAAAAAAAAACAAAGTCACTAGCATTCTTTAAAAATTGTATAGAGCCAAAGGATATTCTTCCAAAGAAAAATTGGTACAAAAAGTTTGAAAAATACTGGAAGGTATCTGAAGATGAGTCTAAAAAAATTCTTAATAATTTAATTGATGGTAAAATTAAAGATTATGGAACTGCAAGAGATTATCCTTCTGTCGAGGGTACATCTAAATTATCTCCTTATATCAAACATGGACAAATTCACGTAAACACTATTTGGAAAAAGTGCAGTGAAATTAAATCTAAAGGGATTGGTTATAGGAAATATATTAATGAACTGGGTTGGCGTGAATTTTCGCACAGTTTAATTAATTATTTTCCAGAATTTTTAAAAGGAAATTATAGAAAAGAATTTGATAAGTTCCCCTGGGTCAAAAATGAAAAGTTTTTAAAGGCGTGGAAATCAGGTATGACGGGTTATCCAATTGTCGACGCTGGGATGAGAGAACTTTATGAGACCGGATGGATGCATAACCGAATAAGAATGGTTGTAGGTTCCTTTCTAGTCAAACATTTAAGAATAAATTGGACTGAAGGTGAAAAACATTTCAGAAATTGTTTATTAGACTTTAATAAAGCTAATAATGTTGCTCAATGGCAATGGGTTGCAGGATGTGGAGCGGATGCAGCCCCTTACTTCAGAATTTTCAATCCTATTCTTCAAGGAGAAAAATTTGATAAAGAGGGCGTGTACGTTAAAAAATGGATTCCTGAGCTAAATGAAGTTCCAAAAAAATTTATACATAAACCATGGGAAATGGAGACAAAATTACAAGAGGCGATTAAAACAATTATAGGAAAAAATTATCCAAGACCAATAGTTGTCCATGAAGAGGCACGTAAAGCTGCGTTGGAGGCTTTCCAAACTTTAAAAAAAAATTAAGTTTCACCTAAAAAATGATGAATTATAGATCTTGTTTGAGGATTTATTCTATGTTCAAACAAATAGATTCCTTGCCAAGTTCCAAGTAATAATTTTCCATCTTTAATACTTAAAGATATTTGATTATTAGTTATTGCTGATTTTATATGTGCAGGCATATCATCTTTACCTTCTGTAGTGTGAATATACAATTTATTGTCCATTGGAACTAAATTATTAAAATAATTTATCAAATCTTTTTGAACATCTGGATCTGCATTTTCCTATACAATTATTGATGCACTGGTATGCTGAATGCTTAGATTTATTATACCAGTTTTAAAATCATTTTTTTTAATCCATTCAATAGTTTGATCAGTAAAGTCATATAATTTCTGACCATTCGTATTTATTTTCAAATTATAAAATTTTTGTTTCATATATTATATTTCATCGAAGTTAATTCATATAATCTACTAATTGTACGTTTGAAAGGCTCCTTCAATGATCTTGAAGAAGTAAATTCGTGCACATTCTGACTTGCAGTTACAGCTATAGGTAAATTTTTATCATATATAATATCTATCAAGGTTATAAATCTTTGCTGTTGGTTTGAATTAATATCGTTAAATTGCGGGATTTTTTCAATAATCATAAATTTTAAATTTTTTACAATTTCTAAATAATCCTCTGCTCCTAAATTATTGTCACAAAGCTCATCAAAGTTAAATCTAGATATACCTTCGTAAAAATTTTTTATCTTAAATATTCTTCCTTTAATATTCAAATTCTTTGAAAAATTTTTTTTATTTTTTGTAATAACTCTAAAAAACTTATTAATTTCAAAATTATTTTCTTCATTAAGTGGAAAGAAATATCGTTGTTTCTGATTATCGTTTGATTTTCTATAATCTTCCTCAATTCTTAATTCATGTTCTATTGACTTAGACTGCATAATGTTAATGAATGGCTTGAATTGATCTCTTTGTAATCCATCTTTATAGAGATCTGAGATTTTTGTATTTGAGGTAATGATTATTTTAATATTTTTTTTAAATATTTGCTCAAATAACTTTCCAAGTATCATTGCATCTACAATGTTAGTTACTTGGAATTCATCAAAGTAAATTAATGATATTTTAGATTTCAAATCATTTACAAATAAGTTTATAATATTTTCATCGTTACTGCCCTTTTTATCATGAATAAAATCATGGAAATTAATCATGAATTCGTTGAAATGAAGTCTTTGCTTTTTGGTATCTATAAAATCAAAAAAAAAATCTAAAATCATTGTTTTACCTACGCCTACACCTCCAAATAGATAAAAACCCAACTCATCAGAGTTTTTTTTAAAAATTTTTTTTAAAAATGAATTTTTAAAATTTTTATTATGGTAGCTTTCAAGCTGTTCAACGACTTTAATTTGATTTTGATTAATATTGAATTTATTTTTTTTACAATGTTCCAAAAATAAATCTTTAAAATTCATTTCTTCGTTTTAAAATCTATTCCATATTCTGATCTCGGCCCTTTTCTTAGTCCATAAGGTCCAGCTATAAAAATTGTTAAAGGTTTTGTTCCAGGTTTTATATCAACTCTATGTAAATTATTTGCAGATCTAAACCCTATATACCCCGGAGCTCTCCAGTACCTTCCTGACTCTATTGTTTCCCAGTATCCGTCCCTCAATACAAGTGTTACATAAGGAAAGGTATGATTATGTACTCCAACACCATGATCATCAGCGAGCATTTCATGTATTAATATATTGAAAGGGAACCATTTAGGTCTTTTTCTAAACAAAACATAGTATCGATTCATCCAAGGCTTAGCTAATTCAAATTGTGGATGTGATGGCCCTCTATCCAATACCACTCTTTTTCTTCCCAGAAATTCAAGTAATCTTAAAATCATCTTAATTTATTTTAACAATTCCATTATCTTTAATAATGTAAATTTTACCGTCATTTACATACGGCTTGGAAATTTTACTCCTACTCACTCTATAAACTAAATCAATATTTCCATTTTCAATATTTATCTTAATGATTTTTCCATTATTAGTTGATAAATAAATCTTATCCCTAGATGTTATAAAACCATTTATCTCAATTTTTTTCCTATTTTTTGATTTTATATTATAAAATATATCCGTAATTCTAATTATGTTACCTGAATTTTTCTCTAAAACGTACAAATAACCTTTCGGAGAAATTGTTAATATAATGTCATCAATTATTACTGGCCTTAACGTTGAACTTATATCTTGTTTCCAATTTATCAAACCTAAATTTGTATCTAAGGAAAAAAAGGAATTTTTGTTATTAGAAAAATAAATATTATTTTCATCCAAAACTAAATCAGAATTTTTTACTAAAAAGGATTGTAGGCTTTCACCATATTCTACAGTTGGTGTTAACCAATTTAAATTTCCATCAAACTTATTAAGTGAAATTATTTCGCCTTTTGTATTATTAAAAATTACACTATCCTTAGTTATAATCACAGATGTTTGCTTTTGAGAGTTAATCAATTTTTTTTCTCCCTTAAATTGCCAAATTTTTTGACCATCTAACAATGAATAACAAGAAAAAGTGTTATTTGCATCTAACACATAAAATTTATTATTCTCAATTTTTAGCTGAGATATTAGAGAAACATCATGTTCTTTTTGCCAAATTAATTTTCCATTAGATATATTTAACAAATATATTTTGGCCAAATTATCAGTGACTAATAAATTTTTACCGCTTTTTTCAAATTTAAGTATTGGAAGTAATTTTTTTTCTTTTTTAGTGTAATAATTAACTTTCCATTCAATTTTTGATTTATGATCAAATTTTATAATTGATCCCCTTTTATCAAAAAATATTAAATCCTTATCGCTAAATACTGCTTCTGGTTCAAATTGATCAAAATATTCAATCTTACTAAAGCTGTATTTTGAGATTTCTTTAAAATTTGAATTAATTTTAAAAGCTCCAAAATTGTTACCATTATATTTGTTTTTATTTTCAGAAAAATTTTTGATGACTACCTTTAAATTCGGATTAAATTCATTCTCGTTTAAAACTTCTTTCTTAAAAAGTTCTTTAATTTGATTATTTTCTTTATCATTAAGCGCAATCTTTTCTTTTGTCCAAATTCCTGATTTAGTATCAAATGAACAACTACTCAGTATTAATATGCTTAAAATTATAAATATACTCTTAATCACTTAAGTCTCTATTCAATCTTCTTTTTGCACTTGTAAGTATATCTGTATTAGGGTTTTCTGTCGAAACTATCTTTTCAAAAAAATCCTTAGATTTTTGTTTCTCACCTTTGCTATAAAAAAACTCTGCAACAAGATATAGTGCGTGTGATTTCCACACGCTATCTGAATTTAACAAAGGATTTAAAATATTTAATAACTCTATTTCGTTAGTTTGATCGGCATTAAACAATGCTTTTTTATAAATAATTAAATTTTTAATTTCGATATCAAGAGAAGTTTTATCAATTAAAATATCAAAAAAACTATTAATTTCTTCCTTATTATTTATTAAATTATTATCTATTATAAAATATAATGCTAGAGGTGAGTAAGTTGCATCTTTAGCGTCTATAATATCTCTAAGTATCGGTATAATTTTTGATTTATTTGCAGCTTCATACTCAATTATAGCACTATTGTATCTATTTGAGATGTCTTCTCGCTTTTTATCAAGATATATTTGGTAGGAGTAAAAGCTTATAATCAAAATAATAAAAGCTATTATTAATGAAATTAGCTTTTTTTTATTATTTATTATAAAGTTTTTAATTCTCTCATTTCTCGTTCTATTATCTATTATTGAAGTATCTTCATCCATATTTAAATCATATTTCTAAGCACATACTGAAGAATTCCACCATTTTTGTAATACTCTAATTCATTTTTAGTATCTATCCTACACAATGTTTTTATTTTTTTTATTTCGCCAGATAGATATTTTATCTCAACTGTTAAATGATCTGATGGATTTAACCCATTCTCTATACCATTAATACTTATCAATTCTGATCCAATTAATTTTAAGTTTTTTCTATTAACATCGTTAATAAATTGTAAGGGCAAAATTCCCATACCAATTAAATTTGATCTATGAATTCTCTCAAAACTTTCTGCTATTACTGCTGTTACTCCTAATAACTTTGTTCCCTTAGCAGCCCAATCTCTAGATGATCCTGTGCCATATTCTTTACCACCTATAACTATAAGATCAGTGCCTCTTTTTTTATACTCTACTACTGCATCGTAAATAGGCATTATTTTTTCCTCTGGATATAATTTTGTAAAACCACCCTCAGTTCCAGGAGCCATTTCATTTTTAATTCTAATGTTAGCAAAAGTACCTCTCATCATAACCTCATGATTTCCTCTTCTAGATCCATATGAATTATAATCTTTAGGCAGAATCTGATGTTTCATAAAGTACTCACCTGTTGGACTTTCTTTTTGAATATTACCTGCAGGAGAAATATGATCGGTAGTCACCATATCGCCTAAGATTAATAAAGGTCTAGCATTTTTGATTTCTTTAAAACCCTCTGGTTGATCAGAGAGATCGTCAAAAAAAGGAGGTTTTTTTACGTATGTTGAATTTTCTTCCCAGTTATAAATACTGCTCTTTTCTGTTTTAATTTGTTGCCATTGTTTAGGACCTTCAGAGACATTAGAGTATCTCTTAACAAACATATCAGGGTTTAAAGATAATTTTAATTTATCTTCAATTTCTTTATTGCTTGGCCAAATATCTTTCATAAAAATATCATTGCCATCTTTGTCTTTACCTAATGGATCTTTATACAAATCAAATTCCATATGACCAGCTAATGCATATGCAACAACCAAAGGAGGTGACGCTAAGTAATTAGCTTTGATGTGTGGTGAGATCCTACCTTCAAAGTTTCTATTACCTGATAAAACTGAAACTGCATAAATATTTTCTTTTTGTATTGCATCAACAATATTATCCGGCAAAGGTCCAGAGTTACCAATGCAAGTAGTGCAACCATAACCAACTAAATTAAATCCAAGCTTATCTAAGTAAGTATTTAATCCTGCTTTTTCTAAATAATCAGTTACAACTTGTGATCCAGGAGCTAATGAAGTTTTGACCCAAGGTTTTACCTCCAAACCAAATTCTACTGCTTTCTTTGCTAATAAACCAGCACCTATAAGCACATTTGGATTTGAAGTATTAGTACATGAAGTTATAGCGGCAATTAATATTGAACCATCTTTAATTTCGTAATCTGTATTTGAAACTCTTGAGTTTGAGTAATTTTTTTTCTTAGTAGTTTCAAAAAAACTTTTTTTAAAATTGTCTGAGGCATTAGTTAATAAAACTTTATCCTGGGGTCTCTTTGGACCAGATATTGTTGGAACTATTGTAGACATATCTAACGATATGCTGTCAGTAAATTCAATATCGTTACTGGCCCACAAACCTTGAGCTTTTGCATACTCCTCAACAATATTTACTGTTAATGTATCTCTACCTGAAAATTTTAAGTATTTTAATGTTTCATCATCAATTGGAAAGAAACCACAAGTTGCTCCATACTCTGGGGCCATGTTGGCTATGGTTGCACGATCAGCTAAAGATAAATTTTTTAATCCATCTCCATAAAACTCTACAAATTTTCCAACCACTCCTTTGTCTCTTAACATTTTTACCACTGTTAAAACTAAATCTGTAGCTGTTGTACCCTCTGGCATTTTATTATTTAACTCGAAACCGATGACTTCTGGTATCAGCATTGAAATTGGTTGACCCAACATTCCTGCTTCAGCTTCAATACCTCCGACACCCCAACCTAAAACAGATAGGCCGTTGACCATTGTTGTATGACTATCAGTTCCAACTAATGTGTCTGGAAAAAGATATTTATCTCCATCAAATTCTTCGCTCCAAACTACTTTAGATAAATATTCTAAGTTTACTTGATGACAAATACCGGTGCCTGGTGGAACTATTCTAAAATTATTAAATGCTTGTTGACCCCACTTTAAAAAAGAATATCTTTCTCCATTTCGCTCAAATTCAATTTCAACATTTTTTTCAAAAGAGTCTGATTTAGCAGATTGATCAACTTGAACAGAATGATCGATTACTAAATCTACAGCTGACAATGGGTTTATTGAATTAGGATCTTTGTTCTTTTTTTTTACTGCTTCACGCATAGCAGCTAAATCTGCTACCGCAGGTATTCCGGTGTAGTCTTGTAGTAAAACTCTTGCAGGCCTATAAGCAATTTCTGTTTTTGAAGTCTTATTCTTTAGCCACTCTTTTATGGCTTCAATTTGTTTTTTTGTTACTGTTACGTCATCTTCATATCTTAAAAGGTTTTCTAAAAGAACCTTCAAAGATTTTGGTAATTTTGAAATACCATCAAGCCCATTACTTTCAGCTTTTAAGAGTGAATAGATCTTATAATTTTTATCATCAATTTTAAGATCTGACAGAGACTTATAAGAGTTTTTTATTCCTGGTTTCATAACTTATATATAAAAAGTAATTATGCTCAAAAGAAGAAGGCTTGACATAGCATAATTAAAATATTTTATAAATTTATCATTTGTCGCAAATTTCCTCAAAAATTTGCCTATTAAAGTCCATAAAGTGATACTAGTTATAGAAAAAAGAAAAGCCAATAGTATTACTTGAGTCGCATAATTAAGATAATTTTCCCCTAATTCAACATAAGTAGATACAACTATAATCGCAACTGTTACTCCTTTAGGGTTCAGGTACTGAAATAAAAATGTTTCGATAAATTTTACTGGGTTTTCTTTTGTTGTATCATCTGAAGTTTTAGAAAAAGCAATTTTATAAGCAAGATAAATTAAAAATAATGTACCCAAATATTTAATAATAATTTGTATTAAAGGAAATAATTTAAAAATATTGATTAAACCAACTGATAGAAAAATCACCAATGATGTGAAACCTAGTGTCACCCCAAGAATATGGGGAATAGTTTTTTTAACTCCAAAATTAAAACCTGAATAAGACGCGACAACATTATTCGGGCCAGGTGTATAAGCTGTCACAAACCAAAATAGTGAAATCGATAATATTTCAGGGTGCATAAATTTAAGCTATAGGTAAACCGTCATCAGCTTTTTGAGAAGGATGAACTAATGTAACTTTTCCATCTGTATCTATAGAACCTAAAATTAAAACTTGCGATACCACTCCTGCAATATTTTTTTCTGGAAAATTACACACCCCAATTACTTGTTTTCCGATTAAATTATCTTTGTTATAAAAATGAGTTATTTGAGCAGATGATTGCTTAACACCAATATTTTTACCAAAATCAACTTTTAATACTAATGATGGCTTTCTTGCTTTTTCATTCTTTTCAACAGAAATTACTGTTCCTAGGCGGATATCTATTTTTTCAAAATCTTGATAGGTTATTTGTTCTTTCATAATAATAATATATAATTAATTTGTGGCGAGTATAGATAACATATTATTTGAAAAATCAATAAAAATTCTTAAGGATCTTATATCCTTTAAAACTATTTCGGGGGAAAATAATTCATCCTTAATTAATTATTGTGAAAATATACTTTCAAAAAGTGGAGCAACCTCTTTTAAAGTTTTTGATGAAGATAAGAAAAGAGTAAATCTCTTTGCAACTTTAAAAGCAAAAAAATCTAATGGTAAAGAACCAATTATTTTGTCAGGTCACACAGATGTTGTTCCCGTTTCCAAAGGTTGGTCTACCGATCCATTTGTTGCAGAAATAAAAGATGATAAGCTGTATGGAAGAGGCTCGTGTGACATGAAGGGTTTTTTAGCATGCTCATTAGCTTTTGCAGATATTTTTTCGAAATCAAATCTGTCTCGCGATATACATTTTTCTTTAACATTTGATGAAGAGACTGCCTGCGTTGGAGCTCCTTTGTTAATTAAAGAACTAAAGAAAAGAAAAATTACAAACGGTATATGTATTGTTGGAGAGCCTACAAAGATGAAAATTATAGACTCTCATAAAGCTTGTTACGAATATACCACTTTTTTTGAAGGTCTTGCTGGACATAGTTCTAAACCAGATGAAGGAGTGAATGCAGCAGAATACGCGTCAAGATATGTAAACAAACTTATGTCTCTAAGAAATGATTTAAAAAATAGAGAACCTGACAACTCGATATTTACACCCCCTTACTCAACATTATCTATTGGCGGGATTTTTGGAGGAATAGCCCATAACGTTATAGCAGATAAATGTCATGTAAATTGGGAGACAAGACCAGTTAATAAACAAGATGGAATTTTCTTAAATAATGAAATTGATAATTATGCAAACGAACTATTAACTGAAATGAAAAAAAAATATCCAAATGCTTCAATTAGAAAAAAAATAATTGGTGAAATAATTGGTTTTGATAGAATTCAAGACTCAAAAGCTTGTGAATTTGTCTCTAGTATTACCGGTGATAATAAAAGGGAAGTTGTTTCTTTTGGAACTGAGGCCGGACTATTTCAAGAAATCGGTATAAGCACTGTTGTTTGTGGACCTGGTTCAATTGAACAAGCCCATACTATTGATGAATTTATTGAATTAAATGAAATTAAAAAATGTTTATCTTTTTTAGAAGGAGTTAAAGAAAGATCTGTAATTAATTAATAATCAGTTCCAACCACCAACTGATTTTACCTCTAAAAATTCCTGCAGACCATGTTCACCTGCTTCTCTCCCTATTCCAGAATGTTTAAAGCCTCCAAATGGAGTGTCAATCGCGATACCTGCACCATTAACATCTACCATTCCAGATCTTAACTTTTTAGCAACTCTTCTGGCTTTTTCTTGATCTTTAGTTTGAATATAATTTGTTAGGCCATAAGGAGTGTCATTAGCTATTTTGATAGCTTCATCTTCAGTTTCAAATGGGATCACAGATAAAACTGGTCCAAATATTTCAGTCCTAGCAATTTCCATTTTATTATCTACATCAACAAAAACAGTTGGTTTTACAAAATATCCTTTTTCTAGACCACTAGGTTTTCCAAGTCCTCCTGCGATTAATTTTGCACCTTCATCAATCCCCTTTTGAATTAATGCCTGTATCTTGTTAAATTGAGTTTCTGAAACTACTGGTCCAATATGTTCCCCTTCTTTATTTGGATCTCCTACCTGCATTTCTTCTGTAAATTTTTTTAATTTTTCAACTGCTTGATTATAATGAGACTTTTCGATTAACATTCTTGTTGGAGCATTACAAGATTGACCAGAATTTTTAAAACATCTCAAAGCACCCCATTCAATAGCGCCAGGATCTGCATCTTCAAAAATAATATTTGCTCCTTTGCCACCAAGTTCTAAGCTAACTCTTTTAAAATCACTTGCAGCATTTTGTGAAATTATTGCACCAGCCCTTGTTGATCCTGTAAAAGAAATCATATCTATATCAGGATGTTTGGTTAATGCTTCTCCTGTTATAAAGCCATCGCCATTAATCAAATTAAAAACTCCTGGGGGAAATTTTGTTTCATCAATTAATTCTGCTAAAATCATTGATGATAATGGTGCAAGTTCTGAGGGTTTTAAAACCATTGTACAACCAGATGCTAAGGCAGGCATTACTTTCAAACAAACCTGATTCATTGGCCAATTCCAAGGTGTAATTAATGCACAAACTCCCTTAGGTTCATAAATAAGTCTTTGATTTGGCGCGTGATCTCCTAAGGGTTTTTCAAATTCAAAACTTTTTAAATGTCTTATAAAAGATTTAATATGAGCCGCTCCAGTGCCCGCTTGTAGTTTTGTTGCAAAATCCTTAGGAGCGCCCATCTCTAATGTGATAGCTTTTGCAATATCAGCCCATCTTTTTTTATAATTTTCATAAAGTTTTTCTAATAGTTTTATTCTTTCCTCTTTCAAAGAAAAGAACCATGTCTCATACGCTTTTTTGGCCGAGCTCACAGCATGATCAACATCATCTTTGTTGCCTAAGGTAATAACAGCACTATTTTCCTCAGTGGCAGGATTAATGACTTTTATTTCTTGTTTGCTTTGAGGTTCTTGCCATTTACCATCTATATAAAATTTTTTTTTGTTTTCCATAGAACTTTAATAATTCTTGATTATTTTTTTGCAAATAAATTTGTCAATTCATATACTATAGTTGCAGCAGCAAGTGAAGTAACCTCTGCATGATCATAAGCCGGTGAAACCTCTACAACGTCTGCAGAAATCAAATTCATTCCCGATAATCCTCTTATAACATTAACCATCTCTCTTGAAGTCATGCCTGCAATTTCAGGTGTTCCGGTCCCAGGTGCAAAAGCTGGATCCAAGACGTCTATATCAATTGATAAATATAGTGGGTTGTCGCCCACTCTTTTCCTAATTCTTTCAACTATCTTATCAGTTCCCTGTGTTTGAAATTCATCGCAATGAATAATTTTAAAACCAAAACTTTCATCATTTTTAAGATCATCTCTACTATAAAGAGGTCCTCTAATACCAACGTGCATTGAGGCATCATCTAAAAATAAATTTTCTTCTCTTGCTCTTCTAAATGGTGTCCCATGTGTATATGGTGCCCCAAAGTATGTATCCCATGTATCTAAATGGGCATCAAAATGAACAAGTGCGACAGGTCCTTTATTAATTTTATTCACTGCTTTCAATAAAGGAAATGCTATCGTATGATCACCACCTAAACTAATTATACCACCAGTTTTACTTAATAATTCGATTGCACCCTCTTCAATTTGTTTGATTGCTTCATCTATATTGAATGGGTTACAAGTAATATCTCCAGCGTCAGCAACTTGCTGAACTTTAAAAGGTTCAACATCATAATTTGGATGATAATTTGTTCTTAAGTGTCTAGATGCTTGTCTAATACTTTGAGGTCCAAATCTTGCTCCTGGTCTATAACTAGTTCCTGCATCAAATGGTATGCCAACGATAGCAACATCACAACTTTCAACATCTCTTAGCTCCGGTAATCTAGCAAATGTTGATGGACCAGCAAATCTAGGAACTATAGTTCCACTAATTGGTTGGATTGGATCTTTATTTGTTTTTTTTTTCACAGTTGATTGTATCACATTAACTAAATTTGGAATATCATCTATATTCATATTTATGAACTTTATAAGATTAATAGTATTGTCTTTATTTATTTTCACAGCATCACATGCTGATACAATTTATAATTTAATAAAAATTCCAAATTTAGAAATTTATGAAATACAAACTGTAAATAAACTAAGGTACCTTTATGCTAAAAAGCCTTTTACAGTTGGCTTAGAAAAAAATATTAAATGCTATAACTCAGAAAAAAAAATATTAGATGAGAAGTATAAAATAATTAAAAAAAACTTAGATAAATATGAGCGGAGTTTTTTAAAAAAGATAAACTTAAAATATATTGTTTTGTGTGAAGATTTATCTATATCAAATATAAATACTGCTGGAATTCCTGATAACGAAATGAAAACGTTGATACTTGATATAAAGTTTAATGAAAAATATTTTGAAAGGGTAATTCATCATGAAGTTTTTCATATTATAAATGATAGTTTTAAAGATATATTTAACCAAACAACATGGTCTAAATTCAATTTAAATAATTTTGAGTATGCTGAGTGCTCAACTTGCACTGATAAATTAGGCTTAGATACTTATGGCAATACGAAAGGATTTTTTTCTGAATATTCACAATCCACCGCTTCAGAAGACATGGCAGAAGTTTTTTCACACTTGATGATTGGGATTAGTTTAAAAAATCAGGATTCAGTCTTAGAAAACAAAATAAATTTTATTAGAAAAAATTTATTGAAAATTGATCCAAATTTTATTTTATGATAAAAAAAATAAAAGCATCAAAGTCCGAAAAAATAATCTTAGTATTTTTATTATTTCTAGCAATATTTTCTTTTGGATCTTTCTACCTAATTAAAAATAAGTGTTTATTTATTAAAGATTATGATCCGAGTAAATTAATCTTTGAAAATCCTAAGAATATTGCAATCTTGAGTGTTCCCTGTGGAAATGTGATAATTGAGCTTTATCCTCAAATTTCACCAAATGCTGTCAAAAGATTTAAGAAATTAGTCAAATCCAAAGCGTATGACAATTCTGCTTTTCATAGAGTAATCAAAGATACACTCGTTCAGGCAGGCGATTTAGAATTTGGAAAAAAAGGAAATTTAAATTATGCAAAGATTGGTACTGGAAAATCTGGGTTAGGAACAATTAATTCAGAGATAGACACTCCATTTGATTTTAAAGCGGGGAGTGTTGGATTAGCTAGATCAAAAAATTATAATACAGAAGATAGTCAGTTTTTTATTATTTTGAGGGATGAGCCATTATACGAGACTGAATACACTCCAATAGGCAGGGTTGTCTATAATATTGAGGCGTTAAAAAAAATTAAATATTTAAATAAATCACAGTATGTTTTAAGGCCTGATTTTATAAATTCTCTTAGAATGTTAGTTAACTAATGGCTTACCTGTTGCTAAGGTATGTTTTATTCTGTCTTGTGTTTTTTTTGTTTCAATTAATTTCATAAATGCATCTAATTCTAACTTAAATAAATCATCTTCAGATAGCGTCTTATCAATTGTTGTGTCTCCACCACTTAAAACATTAGCTAATTCTTTTGCAACTTCAACACCATGGTCTAAAATTATTTTATCATTATAAAGTTTTTCAATGATCTTGTTCATTTCAACTCTAACACTCTCTCCAGGGAGCTTAAATTTTAGTTGCTCAGGAGCTGTAAAATTTTTATTTTCACTAAGAATTTTTTTTGAAACTTCTAATAAACTGTTTCTATTCATTATTTTTTTATCGCTAGGTCTTAAATATTTTAATGGTTCAGCTTCTACAGGTGAAGTTGCTGTTTTACCATAGCCAATAATATCAAATACTTTAAGTGGTGCAAAATTTGGATCTTTTTTTGCCTCTTCAGTTTCTAGCCATCTTCCTAACATTTCTTTACAGCCTCCACCTGCTGGAATTAATCCAACAATAGTCTCAACCAGTCCTACAACTATATTAGTATGAGATGCAACAAAATTACTTTGAACCATTACCTCAAAACCCCCTCCAAGAGTTAAACCTGATGGCGCAGAAATGACAGGATATTTAGAATACTTTAGATGTTTACAGGTTTCTTGGAAATATTTAATAAATTTTTCTATTGATTTAAAATCATTTTTTTCTGCAAATTGCATCGTGTAAGTTAAATTTACACCTGCTGAAAATTGCATACTTTCATTTATAATTACTAATGGTTTATCTGTTGCTTTTTTAAGGGCATCCATTGAGTCATAATCTAAAGCGTTGGCTTTAGTGGTAAACTCTACAATATTATAGTCATTGAATCTAAAAATTTTTGCAGAGTCATTACCATCTAATCTTACAGCAGTTTTTTTAACTTTACCTAGCGTTTCAATGTTAGTGTATTTTTGCCTTTCACCATAAAAATTTTCATTTTTACTTTTATTCAACTCCTCTAAAAAATTGTTTCCACTAAAATCGTCTACTTTATTAAAAAAATTTTTAACACCAATTTCCTCTAACATTTCAAATGGTCCCTTAGCCCAGTTGAAACCAAGCCTCATTGCCTCATCAATGTCATTAAATTGGTTCGTAATTCCAGGAACTAGCGATGAGGCATATTTTATAATTTTTGAAATTACTGACCATGCATATTCACCATATCTATCTTTTCTATTTATTAGTCCATTAAGGTCTACTTTATCAGATTTTATATCAATCTTTTTACTAGGCGAGTAATCACCTGTTTCAAGATTAATTGCTTCCATCACTTTGGTTACTCCAGATTTATTTATTCTATAAAAGCCACCTTTACCTTTTCTTCCAGTGTAACCAGTTTCAATTAATTTTTTTACTAATGGAATTTCTTTTGCTACCTCATGAAATTCATCGGTTTTAGGTAATTCTTTAATAAAGCTTTTTAAAACGTCAGCCATTAAATCAATTCCAATTAAATCATAAAGACCAAAAACGCCTGTCTTTGGGATACCCATTGGTCTTCCAAAAATCGCATCTGCCTCTTCGACTGAAAGCTTCATCTTAAAGGCTTCAGTCATTGCTATTTGCATAGCATAAACCCCTACTCTATTTCCTAAAAATCCCGGTGTATCATTGCAAACGATAGCACCTTTACCAAGCTCAATTTCACAAAATTCTTTTAATTGATTAATCTTATTTAGATCAGTGTTCTCATTTTTTACAATTTCTAATAGACCCATATATCTAACGGGATTAAAAAAATGAGTTATACAGAAATCTTTTTTTTCTGTATCCGTTAAATTTTGAGATAAAACTTTAATAGGTATCGAGGATGTATTAGATGAAACAATTGCACCTACTTTTCTTGACTTAAATATTTTTTCATAAATTTGATGTTTTACATCAATTCTTTCAACAACTGCTTCAACTATCCAGTCAGCTTCCTTAACTACATCAAAATTATCGGATATATTTCCAATTTTAATATTATTTATTTTTGATTTATCAATTAGCAAAGGTGGTCTTGATTTATGAATTCTTTCCCTAGCTTTTTCACTAATTTCAGTTTTTAAATCTAATAATGTAACTGGGATATTTGCATTACATAAGTGAGCCGCAATACCACTTCCCATTGTACCCGAACCAATCACTACAACATTTTTTATATTCATGTAATGATATTTTTATCGATTTATACCTCTGAGCCTTTCAGATCTTCGTCTTAAAAGTTCAGCGGTCACTAATATTAATGTTGATAATATAATTAGACAAGTTGCAACAGCAAGAATGGTTGGGCTTAATTGCTCTCTTAAACCCGTCCACATTTGAATTGGAATGGTTGTGTTTTCTAATCCAGCTAAAAATAAAACAACCACTACCTCATCAAATGAGGTAACAAATGCAAACAATCCTCCAGATATTACTCCAGGCAAAATAAGTGGTAAAGTTATTTTCATAAATGTATTTACAGGATCACTACCCAAACTAGCAGCTGCTCTTGTCACGCTATGATCAAATCCTGAAAGAGTTGCGGTTACTGTAATAACAACAAATGGTGTCCCCAAAATAATATGCGCGAGAACTATTCCCGTGTGTGTTGCTGCTAATCCAACTTTAGCCATAAAGAAAAATATCGCTACACCTGAAATAATTAAAGGAACTATCATTGGTGAGATTAATACTGCCATGATTAAACCTTTGTACGGCATATGTCTACTACTCAAACCTAGAGCTGCTACTGTTCCCAGTATTACCGAACCTATTGTTGCAAAGATAGCAATTATAAAACTATTTTTTGCAGCTAATCCCCAAGGATTTTTAGTCCCATAAATCATATCTTGATACCATCTTAAAGAAAATGCATCAGGATCAAGACGTTTCATTCCATCTGAAAAAACTAAAAATTCCTCAGCATTAAAAGATAATGGAAAAATAACAAACAATGGTGCAATAAGAAAAAAGAATACTGCTGCACAAATTGTCAAATAAACATAGTGCCAAATTCTATAATGTGGTTCTGTATATTTGGGTAAAGCCATTTTATTTATCCTAATTTAATATTATCTATTCCAACTAATTTATTGTACAGCCAGTAAATGACTAATACTCCACTTAACAACATTAGTCCCATTGCTGAAGCAAAGCTCCAATCGAGAGTACTTTTCATATGAAATGCTATTTGGTTACTTATCAATGTTCCTGAAGCTCCCCCTACTAAAGCTGGAGTAATGTAGTAACCTATTGCTAAAATGAAAACTAATAAACATCCAGCTCCAATACCTGGAATTGTTAAAGGGAAATAGACCTTCCAAAAAGCCACAAAAGGAGTTCCACCTAATGACTTACCAGCTCTCATTAAACTTGGAGAGATTGTTTTCATCACACTATAAAGTGGAAGCACCATAAAAGGCAGTAATATTTGGGTCATTGCAACGTAACTACCAGTTTTATTAAACATCATTTCTAGTCTGTTATCATCGCTTACTAGTCCAATCATGACAAAGAAATCATTGACTATACCTTGCTGTTGTAAAAGGATCATCCAACTAGCTGTTCTTACAAGTAAGGAGGTCCAAAAAGGGAGTAAGACACAAATCATCAATAAATTACTGTACTTCATTGGCAATGTTGCAAGTAAATGCGCTATCGGATAAGCCATCAAGAAACAAAATACAGTAACAAAAAAAGCAATTTCTAAAGTTCTTAGCCATAAAATTCTGTGAACTCTTCTATCCTCAGGTACATTAATTATTTCTCCCTTTTCATTTTCATACATATCAACACCTTTTAAATATTTTTGATACGTATATGCAGGTGCTCTTCTTTTAATTGCCCTCCAATATTCAACATCAGCCCATCTTCGATGAACAGACATGATTTGTTCTTTGTAATTTCCTTCCTCAAAAGATTTAGACTTTCGTCTTAATTTTTTGATAATACTTTTAAATCCATTTTTTGTATAATTAAGTTGGGTTGATAATTTTCCTTCTCTTTCCTCCTCAATTAATTTTTGGAAATCAAAATAAAAAGCCTCAAATACCTCTTCAGGTGGAAGGTCTTCTCCATCCCATTTTTCCATTGACTTAAAAGTTTTAGGAAGCATTTCTGTGACCATTTTATCATCAACACTTCTCATAAGCATATCTCCTATTGGAAATACATACGTAATGATTATGAACAACAATAATGGAGCAACAAGTAAAAAAGCTTTAATCTTGTTTTTCTTTTCTGCTTTTTTAAGACTTACCTCTAAAGGAATTCCATCAGTTGTTAAAATTTGTTTTGTTTCTGAGCTCATAAATAAAAAGGGCGGTTAATAATAACCGCCCTCTTAATATAATATAAAATTTTAATCTTTAAAACTTAAAATTAAAATCCTGCTTTCATTGCTTCCCATTTTTCACCAAGTTCTGTTCCGTTATCAGCCCAGTAAAGTGGATCTACTAAGAAGTAATTTTTAGTGTTCGCTGGCGCAGTTGGCATATTAGGTACCATGTTTGTCTTACCATCTTTGTACCATGGCTCTCCTTTTTCCATTACTGCGATTGATGATTTTCTCCAAGGCGCGTATGCGATATATTTCGCACTTCCAGCTAAACCTTCTGTACTTGTCATCTCTGCTAAAGCTTTTTTAGCATCAGCTTCATTTGGTGAACCTTTTACTAATACAAAGTATTCATAGTCAAGACCTTGTGCATCCCAAACTTGAACGATTGGAGCACCTTCTCCAACTGCAGCGTTAAAGAATCTACCATTCCAGCCAGTTGCCATAACAACTTCACCACTCATTAGCAATTCTGGTGGTTGAGCACCTGCAGACCAAAATACACATCCACCTTGTGGGTCTGTGCAAAGCTTTTTGATCTTATCCATAGCTCTTTGAACACCTTTGTCAGTGTTTAAAGCTTTATAGATTTTTGCTCCACCTTTACCTGGCTTAATACCATCTGCAGCTAATGCAATCTCTAAATTAGTTAGAGCGCCTTTGTAGATAGCTCTTTTTCCAGGAAATTTTTTTGTGTTAAAGAAATCTTTGATAGTTTTTGGAGTGCCTTTAACATTGTCTGAGTTATAAGCATAGTTCCAAGAATATAAAATATTTCCTACAGCACATTCACTTGGCATTCCAGTAAAGAAATCTTTACTTGCTGGAGTTCCATCTGGTGCTGGTGGGAAGTCTTTATCAAAATCAAATTTAACAAATAATCCTTCATCACAGCCATTGATAGTATCCATTGCAAATACGTCCATTATATCCCACGTAATTTTGCCAGCTTCTTTCTGTGCTTTAATTTCTGATAATCCACCTGAGTAGTCGACCCAATTGATCGGAATACCTAGTTTTTTGGCAGTAGGATCACCATAACCTAACTTTTGACTTTCAGTATAAGCTCCACCCCAAGACGCTACAGTTACTGCGAACGCTGAAGTAGTTAAAGAAAATACAAAAGAAAGGGCTAGTAATAATTTACTAATTTTTTTCATTTTTCCTCCGTTTAAACGTTTTTTTATAAAATTAGATTACAACAAGATCGATAATGAGAGTCAACAGCCCATTTTTACTTGCTAAATGAAGGTATATAGAGAGTTTATTTTGGGTCTAAGGCTCTAGCGTCATCACTGTTCCAACCTATCTTAATTTCATTTCCTAACTTAATATCTAGGTTGGAAGAACTGTTGGGAACCTTTAAAATAAATTCAGAATTTCCTAATAAATTAATTCTTACTCTCGTGTGATCTCCGTGATAAATAACTTCTTCGATTTTTCCTTTATGAATATTATCCATTTTATCAGTTGGATTAATTAATGCTCTCTCAGGTCTAATTGAAACTGTTGTTCTTTCTCCTTTGCCTTTAACTGATATAGGATTTGCTAATATATCTGCGTTAGCTAACTTGACTTTGCATTTTCCACCAGAAATATCAGAGACTTCGCCCGCAAAAGTATTATTCTCTCCAATAAACTCTGCAACAAAAGAATTTACTGGTTTTTCATATAATTCATCAGGACTAGAAAGTTGTTGAACTTTTCCATCATTAAAAACTGCAATTCGGTTTGACATAGTTAATGCTTCGCTTTGATCATGTGTTACATAAACAACGGTCACTCCAATGCTTTCATGAATATGTTTAATTTCATATTGCATGCTTTCTCTCAAATTTTTATCTAAAGCTCCAAGTGGTTCATCCATTAAAACAAGTTGTGGATCAAAAACCAATGATCTTGCTACAGCTACTCTTTGTTGTTGTCCACCTGACAATTGTCCAGGCATTCTTTGAGCAAATCCTTGTAAAGATACCATCGATAGAGCTTTATCAATTTTTTTATCTGCTTCATCTTTTGGAATTTTTCTTACTCTAAGAGGAAAAGCTAAATTTTCATAAACAGTCATGTGTGGAAATAATGCATAATTTTGAAAAACCATCCCTATACCTCTTTTGTGTGGTGGAATACTGGAAATAGCATTTCCATCTAAATATATTTCTCCATTAGTTGGTGTTTCAAAGCCAGCCAACATCATTAAACATGTAGTTTTACCTGATCCTGAAGGACCTAGCATTGTAATAAACTCACCCTCAGCGATGTCTAATTGTAAATCTTTGACAACTAAAACTTTACCGTCGTAACTTTTATCTACTTTATCGAATTTAACAAATTCTTTATTAATTGACATAAATAAAATAACTATAAAACATTTGTGACTATAAATTTCAACCTTAAATAATTAGCTTTTGACGTGAAGTTCTTTTGACATATTACAAAATAATTCTGCTCCTTTGTCAGTAACTCTTATTGCTTCTGAAGCTTCAACGCCCCAATCGCCAAATTGCATAACTGCAATCATATGAAAACAAACATTTGGTTTTAAAACAGTCATATCTCCTTTATAAATATTTAATGTGTGCTCCCCCCAATCTGGTGGATAACCGATACCTATTGAATATCCAGTCCTTGATCTTTTTTCTATTCCATATTTATCTAACACTTTCCAAAAAGCTTGGGCCACATCATTAGCTGTATTTCCTGGCTTAGTGGCATTTATACCTGCATTAAGTGCCTCTATAGTTTTTTTCATCGTGTCAATTTTTATTTGATCAGGCTTACCTAACAAAACAGTTCTTGCCATTGGTGCGTGGTATCTTTTGTATACTCCAGAAAGTTCTATAATTGTTGCTTCACCATTTACAAATTTTTCTTCAGTGGCTGTTAAATGTGAGGCAGAGGTTCCTTTTCCAGTGGGTAATAATGTTGCAATACTTGAATATTCGCCTCCATATTCTGAGGTACCAAAGAAAAGAGCTTTTTGAATTTCACCCACAGCATCGCATTGTCTTACCCCAGGTTTGATTACATTGTATGCTGTTTTCATTCCGATCTCAGAAATTTTAGCGGCACGTTTCATAAGTTTTATTTCATTGTCCGATTTAATCAGTCTTGCCCAATTAACTAATCTTTCTGAGTCCTTTATTTTTGCATTTGGCAATCCTTGTTTGATTTTTTCATAACAAAATGCTGTAAAATAATGTGCATCCATTTCTAGACCGATTGATAATTTATCCCATTTTTTATCTTTAATAATTTTTACTAAATAATCATATGGATGCTTTGGCCAAGTATGGATATAGTCTTCATCATAAACAATAATATTTTCTTTTTTTAAATAGGTTTTGAGATAAGCACCGCCCGCATCTTGATCTCGGACAAAACATATAGGCTGATCAGCATTTACATGAACTATTGCACACTGTGCATAGTAAAAAGACCACGCATCGTAGCCAGTTAGGTAATTTATATTATTTGTGTCATGAGAAATAAGAAGTTCTATGCCCTGATCCAGCATCATTTTTTGGACTTTTAAAAGTCTTTGTTTATATTCCTCTTGAGTGAAATGCATAATTAATAATTAAATAGTTCGCCAAACCCATCAATTTTATTTTTATATTCAATTTGTTTTAAAGTATCCCAAATTAAGGTTTGATTACTAGATAAAATAATTTTTCCTAATTTATTTTCTAAATCTTTAATTATTGATAAAACTGGGAGTGCTGTACATGAAACAAATAGTGCTTTATCTTTTGATAAATTTATTTTAGTCAGAACTTCAAATAAATAGTCTGGATCTACTTTGCCTATGTCTAAATCTGACTCTATATCAAAATAAAATAATTCGTCTGCCTCTACATTTTCTTTTTTAAAATAATTAATAAGAGATTTATTTATTTCATTTGTATAGGGTGTAAAAATTGAGAGCTTATTTATCTTAAGAGCTTTAATTGCTTTGATAGCAGAGGTTATTGGGGTTGTTACTTTAGTATTTGGTTTAGCAATATTGATTTTTTCAAAAATTGAATCATATCCTGAAGCAATTGTCCCTGAAGTACATCCGTAGGCAACACAATCTAGTTTTTGATCTGGCAAAATATCATTTGTAACTTTAGTGATATTTTCTGCCATTTTTTTTAAATTTTCATTAGTTAAGGGGTTGTAAGATTGGATTCTGTTAGAAAATAAATCAATTTTCTTTCCGTGGATCACATTATTAAAATCTTTTTCAATTCTAAAATCACTTGATAAAGTGATTAAGCCTATTCTTGGGTTATGTTTTTTTAAAAATTGAGGTTTAATTTTAGTTAATTTCATTTAATGTTTTGTTAATCTAACATTAATTTTCTGTATAAAATATACAAAATTGGTTATTGAAAATTTATTTAAATAAGATTTAATTTAGCTTTATACAAATTGTTAACAAATAAAAGGATAATAATGAAAAAACTATTTATTGCTGCTTTTATATTCGCCTCTACTTTTACTACGAATACATTAGCAGAAGTTAAAATGGGAATCATTTTAGGATTTACTGGACCTATTGAGTCCCTAACACCAGCTATGGCAGCTTCGGCTGAACTTGCTTTTAAAGAGGCTTCTGACTCAGGTTCGTTATTAGGTGGAGAAAAAATTTCAGTAGTAAGAGCAGACTCAACTTGTGTTGACTCAGCCGCGGCAACAGCAGCAGCTGAGGGTGTTATTGCTCAAGGTGTTGCTGCAATTATGGGTGCTGACTGTTCAGGGGTTACTGGAGCAATCGCTTCAAATGTTGCTGTACCAAATGGTGTAGTGATGATATCACCTTCTGCAACTTCTCCTGGATTAACTACTTTAGATGATAAAGGATATTTCTTTAGAACAGCTCCATCTGACGCTAGAGGTGGTCAAATTTTAGCTGACATCACAAAAGATAGAAAAGTAAAAAGTGTTGCTATTACCTACACAAATAATGACTACGGAAAAGGTTTAGCAGATGTTTATAAAGCTGCAGTTGAGGCTCATGGTATTAAAGTAACTACTGTAAATGCTCACGAAGATGGAAAAGCGGATTACTCTTCTGAAGTTGCAACTCTAGCTTCTGCTGGAGGTGATGCGGTAGCAGTCATTGGTTACCTTGACCAAGGAGGAAAAGGAATAATTCAAGCGTCTTTGGATTCAGGTGCTTTTGATACTTTTGTATTGTCTGATGGTATGATTGGTCAATCACTAGTAGATGCATTTGGAAAAGATCTTAAAAAATCTTTTGGTTCAATGCCAGGATCAACAGGAAAAGGTTCAGGGGTTTTTGCTGGAGTAGCAAAAGCTGCTGGAATTGATAGCTCTGGTCCTTACACTGGTGAGTCTTACGATGCAGCTGCTTTGATTGTTTTAGCAATACAAGCAGGTGGATCTGCTGATAGAGCATCAATTGCAAAAAATGTGATGGATGTTGCTAATGGTCCTGGAACAAAAATTTACCCAGGTGAGCTCAAAAAAGGTTTAGATCTATTAGCTAAAGGTAAAAAAGTTAACTACGAAGGTGCAACTGGAGTAACTTTTACTGGCGTCGGTGAGGCTGAAGGTTCTTTCTTAGAACAAGAAGTTAAAGGCGGAAAATTCAAAACTAAAAAACAAAGATAATTTATCTTAAAATTTAAACCCCCAACATTAATTTGCTGGGGGTTTTTTTTTAAAAAAATAAATATTTATCAGCCATATATAAAGCCCAAGCAATAGCAGCGCCTGTAATAATATATTTCATAAACTTATTTTATTTCTATTTTTTCAGGAAGTATACCTTTTGGTCGATATCTCATAATTAATAATAACCCTATTCCCATCATTAAAAATCTAAAATAAGGAACACTTTCAATTAAATGAACTTTTAAAAAATGTGTGTCTTCTAAACCTGCTGTTGTTAAATTGACCAAATACAATCCTATTGGTGCAGCTTCAATCCATAAGAACCAAACTACGAAACCTCCAAGAATTGCTCCAAAATTGTTTCCACTTCCGCCAACAATTACCATTACCCAAATTAAAAAAGTATATCTTAAAGGTCTATAGCTTCCTGGTGTAAATAATCCATCTTGCGTTACAAGCATAGCTCCTGCAATTCCAACTATTGCTGAGCCCAAAACAAAAATTAATAAATGTTGTTTAACTACATTTTTTCCCATAGCGTTGGCAGCTTCCTCATTATCTCTAATAGCTCTCATCATTCTACCCCAAGGCGAGTAAAGAGCTTTTTGAGTTAAGATTAAAAGGATAATCACAACAACTAAAAATAATCCTGAATAACAAAGTTTTACAAATATTGATGATCCTTCTATTACAAATTGATTTAGAGCTGCTTGTCTTTCAGTAATATCAGAAATTAAAGCTAATTTTCCTGAATTAAATTTTTCAACTAAATTTATGAACCAATCTGTTTGTTGTAAGTTTACCTCATAAGGTGCGGGTCGTTTTAAGCCAATTACATTCTTTACACCCCTAGTAAGCCAATCTTCATGTTTAATAATTGCTATCACTATTTCTGATATCAATAATGTAGCGATTGCTAAATAATCAGCTCTTAAGCCCAACGCTACTTTTCCTATGACAAAAGCTAGCCCCCCTGCAAAAAAAGCACCTACAATCCAAGAAAAAATTATTGGAAGCCCGAGCCCACCTAAAAATCCAGTTCTTGCTGGATTTACTTCCTCAATTGCTTCAATACCAGGCTCAGAAACCAATCGTATAATAATAATTCCTGAAATAATTATTGCAGCGATAACATAATTTCTAATTTTAGTTTTTTGATATTTTTTGAGAACAAATCTAACAGCTAAAACAATTCCAATAATGAGAAACAGACTTAATAGAATGTTAGCACCCCCCGCACTCCATGCCTCTTGAACTGGGTTAACAGAAATTAAAACTGCCGCTAAACCACCTAAAGCTGTAAAACCCATTATTCCAAAGTTAATTAAACCAGCATAACCCCATTGAATATTAGCACCCATCGTCATAACAGCTGATATCAGACAAAGATTAAAGATCGATAGAGCAATATTCCAAGACTGGAATATGCCCACAAGGATAATTAATCCCATCATAATACTGTAAGCTGCAATGACATTTAAATTTTTTCTCACAATACTTTTCCTTTAAATATTCCAGATGGTCGATAAAGCAAGACAATAACCAATATTGAAAAAGATACTGCAAATTTGTAATCAGTTGAAAGCAACTGAATTAAACCATCTGGTTCCATACTTTCTGGTAATATATACATGAAAAATTTCTTATAGGCATATGTTAGAAGTATTTCTGAAAAAGCAATTACATAACCTCCTAGGAAAGCTCCAAATGGATTACCAATACCACCAACTATAGCTGCAGCAAATATCGGTAACATATTATTAAAGTAAGTAAATGGTTTGAAGCTTTTATCTAAACCATATAAAGTACCGCCAATTGTAGCAAGGATACCCGCTATGACCCAAGTTGTCATGACGATTTTTTTTGGATCTATACCAGATAATAATGCTAAATCTTCATTATCAGAGTATGCTCTCATACTTTTTCCTGTCTTAGTTTTATTCAAAAACCAAAACAAAGTTGAAACTAAAATTAATGTAACAATAATTGTGATAACTTGAGTAGATTTTATTGCAAGCCCTTCATTCAATCCTGTCATTTCTTTAAATTCACCAGCTTTAATCAAAAATTTTTCTCCATCAAAAAATCTTCTATCTGAAGGACCAATAATTATACGAACCACTGCCTGAGTAACAAACATTACTCCAATGCTAACCATTGCCAATTGTACTGGAGGGCTTTTGTTTGTTCGGTAATATTTAAAGACAAATTTATCTATTATTAGCATGTAACTAACCATAAAAATAATCGCAAAAGGAATTGCTAAAAGAGCCGTGGGTAAAACTCCAAAATTAATTCCATAAGACTGAAGATACCAAGTGAACAGAATTACAAACATTGTTCCAAAAGACATCATGTCTCCGGTAGCAAAGTTTGCAAATCTTAGAATTCCATAAATTAAAGTAACAAAAATCGCACCAAGTGCTAACTGAGATCCATACGCTAAAGCCGGAACAAAAATATAATTCAATAAAAGTATAATTGCGTTTATTAAATCCATATTAACCACCTAAAAAAGAGCTTCGTACTCTAGGATCTTCTAATAATTCTTTGCCAGTACCAGAGTGACGATTCTCACCTGTTACTAAAACATATCCTCTGTCAGAAATATTTAATGCTTGCTTTGCATTTTGTTCAACCATTAGAATTGCAACATTGGTTTTTTTTACTTTTAAAATGTGATCAAATAATTCATCCATCACAATAGGTGATACACCTGCGGTTGGCTCATCCAACATTAGCACAGAAGGCTTAATCATCAGAGCTCTACCTAATGCAACTTGTTGTCTTTGTCCTCCAGATAACTCACCAACTAGTTGGTCTTTTTTTTCTTTAAGAATGGGAAACAAGTTGAAAATCTCCTCAATTGTCTCTTTAAATTCATTGTTAATTAAAAAAGCACCCATCTCTAAATTTTCTTCCACTGTCATGCCTGCAAAAACATTTTTTGTTTGGGGAACAAAAGAGATGCCCTCTTTTACTCTATCTTGTGGAGAAAGTTTTGAAATATCTTTGCCATTAATAATTACTGAGCCAGATTTTAAATTTAATAAACCCAACATAGCTTTCATCGCCGTTGATTTTCCAGCACCATTAGGACCTAAAATAGAAACAATTTCTCCTCTATCTACATTGACTGAACATGAATTGATTATATCTGGACCGTTTCCATATCCTCCAGTCATTTTATTTCCTTCAAAAAATGCCATGTTTAATTATCTTTGATTTTCGATCCCCTTCCTAAATAACTTTCGATTACTCTTTCGTCTTTTTTTGCATCTTCAACTGAACCCTCAAATAAAACTGAACCTTCAGCCATCACAATTACAGGATCACATAGTCTTCCTATAAAATCCATATCATGTTCAATCATACAAAATGTATAACCTTTTTCTTTATTGAGTTTTTCAATAGCGGTACCTAGATCCTTGAGTAATGTTCTATTTACACCTGCTCCAACTTCATCTAATAAAACTAACTTTGCATCAACCATCATTGTTCGACCAAGTTCTAGTAATTTTTTTTGACCACCAGATAAGTTTCCTGCCAACTCATTTCTTAAATGTCCTAAATTTAAAAACTCTATGACTTCGATTGCTTTTCGTTTTATTATATTTTCCTCCTCTAAAATTAATGAAGGTTTAAATATTGCATTTATTAATTGTTCTCCTGACTGATTACCTGGCACCATCATTAAATTTTCTAAAACAGATAAATTCTTAAATTCATGTGCTATTTGAAAAGTTCTAAGTAAACCCTTGGAAAATAATTCATATGCAGGAATATCTGTAATATTTTCATTATTGAATATCACGCCCCCAGATGAGCATTTTAAGTTTCCTGCTATCAAATTGAATAAAGTTGTTTTTCCAGAACCATTAGGACCAATTATTCCAGTTATAGTCCCCTTTTTAACCTTTAAAGAACAACCCGATACTGCTGCCAATCCTCCAAAATATTTTGAAAGATTATTTATTTCTAAAATATTTTCTGACATTAATTATTTGTTTAATCTTTTATGAATACTATTAAGTGTGTTTATAACAGACTTGTAAGTTCCTCTCTTATTCATTTCCTTTAAACCTTGTTCGTTTAAACCTTTTGGTGTTTGAGATTCTTTAACAAGATATTTTAATTCTTTTTTTGAATTAACGACTGCATCTTCAGATAAAGCTAAAAATAAAGTGGTTATATATTTTTGCGCATCAGCTCTTTTAATGCCTTTCTTGATTAGCCAACCACTCATAACATTTAATATTTCATAATAGGATGCCATCATTCCTGATGTTGACCAAAAATTAATTGATAGTTTTTCATTTTTAATTTCAATAGTTGATCCAATTTTATTGAAAAAATTTTTAATTTTTTTATTTGGTGGACAAATAGGCACTGGTCCCTTTTTTAGAGATATGGGAGGAAGTGGAATAGCTCTTACTAAATCAGCTTTAACTTTTACCATTCTCCTAAGTTCAGAAAGATTTATGGTTGAAATAAAACTTATAATTGTCTGGTTAGATCTAAATCTCAAATTTTTTATAATTTTATGACCGACAACAGGTGTAACTGCTAAAAATATCCATTCACAATTATCAACAATATTTTGATTATTTTTTTCTATGTGTATTTTTTTGAATTTTTTTTTCAATCCTTTTGCTACACGAATATTTCGTGATGAAATATATATCTTTTTATAATTTATTTTAGAAGTACATACCCCTGATATAACAGATGATGTTATTTTTCCTGTTCCTATAAAACCTAATTTCATAAATATTCTATAATGATTAATTTATATTAATTAATAAAAAAAGAACCTCTAATTCTTAATAACTCTCTACTTAATTCTTTGTTTTCTTTAAAAGGTTTTCGTCCATGTAACCAAAAATAATTATTAGCGACAACTGCTGATCCAACAGGAAGTTCAGTTATAACTTTATTTGAACTCTCCTCTAAACTATCTGATAGTTTTTGAAGAAAAACCCCTTGTTTCATATTTTTAGGTTCAGGGAACTGATCTATATAGGAAATTTGTGCTCTTCCTTTCTCATCAGATGAAAAAACAGGGTGTTCAACTTTATAGCCAACATTTTTACTTTTTGGTGAACCCCAAATAAAATCCTCTTTAGCTACCGGGTCATTATACAATTCCTGACAATGTTCCCAATCATCAAGGTGTAGCATTGCAGTCTCTCCACCTTGAACATTTTTTTCCTCAATTTTTGACATTAAAAGCCAATCCGTTTTTTCTTTAACATAAGTGCCATCTGTATGAAGATCCATATTTGTATAAGCTTTTCTTAAGTAAGAGTCACTTTTATCTTCGTGTTTAACATGGAATCTTGCGTAATATTTTCCTGCCATTGCATCGTGATTTGGCTTTCCAATTAAATGAACAATTGCAGTTGAAAGTTTTACCAAAAAAATATCATCAATTTTAGAGGTAATATTTTTTGGCTTTATTATAAAACATCCTGTTGCACGGTCTTTAATTATCTCGTTTAAAAGTTTAGACAATTTGTTATTGCTTAAATCGTCAAAACTTTTTGCAATTGTAAACCTTGTAAAAGGTTTATACTCTAATGCAGTTAAATCAAATTTATTAAATGGAAATATTAATTTATTAATTATTTCATCAGATATATCTATATTAACAATTCTTGACGATTTTTCGTGTTGATTGATATCAAATCCTTCAATTTCATTTTTCATAGATAGCTATTAAAAAGTGAAAGTATGATAGCAGAGAAAATTGTTGGGTAAACTAAATTTTTTTTAGTAATAAAGAACAGTCCAATGGATAAAATCACCACAATTATTCTTACAAAATAATCTACTTCTGACAATAGTCCAGATGGAAAAATAACAATTTTAGCGATCAGAGCTGCTAATGTTGAATAGGCTAAACAATTAAACCATCTAAATATTTTAGAGGTTTCTTTAATGTTTTCAGAACTTAAAACTCCCAAAAATCTTGATAGAAATGTTGCAAAAGAAGTTATTAAAATTACTAAAACTATATTACTTGTCATTTATTTCTCCAATTAGAAAAGCTACAGTTCCAGCTGTAATGCCACCAAATAAAATACACCATTCAGGAGAAACAAAATAAAAAGCAGGACCCAGAACTGCACCTAAGATTATAGATAAGCTTATTTTAATTGTTTTCATTGCACCAACCATCATACAAGTAAAATAAATCGGATTGATAATTGCCAATCCAATTAAAACATCTTCATTTAAAAAATCAGAGGCCAGGTATCCGATAACTGTTGAAAAAATTGCTACTGACCAGGTTGCTACACCAATTCCAATCCAAAAATCTATTCTAGACTGTTTATTTATCTGCTCATAATTATCTTTCATAATCAGCCAAGAAGACACAGCAATAAAATGACAAGACAGATAATATTTCCATTTTGGTTGAGATTTATGCATTAATAAAGGCATTAAAGAAACTGTCATTGGATAAAGCCTTGCGTTAACCAACCAAACAGCAATAAAAATATTTATTAATGATGCACCTATTATCATTGATTCTGCCATTACTAGTGAACCGGGTAATGCATATGTTAAGAAAGTTGAAAAAATACTTTCTTGAATAGTAAATCCAATATTTTTTAAAAGCGCTCCAATTGCAATGAAACTTGCACCTAATGCTATTGCGGGACTTCTAATCCCTCTGATAGAAGCAAATCCTTTTAGAAAATATTTTGAATCAATCATTATCCGCCTAAAAATAGGCGACCAACATCAGGATTATTTAATAACTCATCTCCTTTACCAGCGATTGCAGTTTGTCCCGATACTAAAACATAACCAATGTCAGCAAACTCTAAACCTTTCTTTGCATTTTGCTCAACTAGAATAATTGTTTTTTTTTCATTTTCCTGAAGGTCTCTCAAAATTTCAAACACCATTTCAATATATCTCGGTTCTAATCCAATTGATGGTTCGTCTACCAATAAGACTGATGGTTTCATGACTAATGCTCTTGAAATTTCTAATAATCTTCTTTCACCACCAGACAACACTTTAGCTGGTTGATTTCTTCTATTTCTTAGTCTCTCATATTTTTGAAGAATTCTTTCAGCTTCCTCAAAAGACTCGTCTGTTTTATCTTTAATGTAACCTCCCATTAACAAATTTTCCTCAACTGTCATATCAGGAAATACAGAGTTATCTTGAAGAATATAAGCTATTCCAACTGATTTAAGTTTTTCAGCTGGAGTTAATGAGGTAATTTCTTTACCATCAATTTCAATTTTTCCAGAGAAAATATTAGTAAATCCATAAATTGAGTGAAGTATTGTTGATTTACCAGCTCCATTAGGTCCAATTAAACATAAAGACTGAGCTTTACTAACGAATAAATCAAAATTATGTAAAATTTCCATTTTTCCATAACCAGCGTTTAGATTTTTAATAGTTAAGTGAATATCAGAATTTGAAAGTTTTTTTAATTCGTCAGGGCCAGGAGCTTTTCCTAAAACTTCATATTGATTTGCCATTATTGTGCTCCTAGATAAGCATCAATTACTCGCTTATCGTTTTTAATTTCATCTGGCGTACCATTAGCAAGCATTTTGCCGTGAGCTAAACAAAAAATATTTTCTGCTAATTGCATAATTACTCTCATATTATGTTCAATGACCAATAATGTAATTCCAAAGTCTTGGTTAACTTTAATTAATCTATCAATAATTCCATTTATCAATGTTGGATTTATTCCTGCCGTAGGTTCATCTAATAAAAGCATTTCCGGCTCATTCATTAAAGCCATAGCAAGTTCTAATAATTTTTGTTGGCCAAATGATAAGTCACCAGCCCTTAATTTTCTTTTTTGAAATAATCCAACAAAACTTAATAGATTTTCAGCTTTTTCAGTTAGTTCTTTTGGAATTTTGGAAAAAATCTTAAAAATACTTTCATCACTACCTTTATGGCTTATTAACATGTTTTCAACACAATTAAGTTTTCCATAAATTCTTGTTTGTTGAAAAGTTCTTAATAAACCTAGTTTTGCAATTACTGGTACTGGTAATTCAGAAACCTCTTTACCATTAAATTTGATGGAACCATTGTCTATTGGATAGGTTCCAACTATAGAATTAAACAAAGTAGTTTTGCCAGATCCATTTGGACCTATTAAACCGACAATTTTTCCTTTCTCAACTGACATTGAGATATCAACATTGGCTTTTACTCCACCAAAGGATTTACTTACATTGTTAACCTCTAAGATTGTCATTTTAATTCCACCTGTGCTTTTCTATCTGCCTCATCTACAACTTCTCCGAATCTCTCAGGATATTTTTCTCTTAACCAACCCATAATTCCCTCAGGGAAATAAATTACAATTACAACTATTAGAACTCCCAGTGCAACATACTGCCAGCCAAGGAAGAAAGTCCAAAAGCCCTCTTTAAAAATATGAAAAACAGTTGCACCAATGATCGGCCCCCATAAAGTTCCTTTACCTCCTAAGATTGCCATAAGGACCATAAACACTCCCATCTCTCTTCCATCAAAAGCAACATCTGTAGAGTCTATATAACCAACGAGACCTCCCATTATTCCACCAGCTAAACCACAGAAGAATGCCGAAACCATCCAACCAATGATTTTATATTTCATCGTTTCAATACCCATCGCTTCTGCTTTGTCCTCGTTATCTCTTATGGCATTTAAAATTAATTTAAAACGAGTTGAGTAAATTGCTCTTATGGTAACAAATGCAATCACGAGTGCAAAAAAACTACAAAAGTAAAAAAATTCACCTCTTGCCTCAAGCCCACCAACGTTTGGAAAAGGTGGGGTTGTAAATCCCTGGCCTGCGCCAATGATTTCAATACCTCCTGAGATTTCACCTGCTGCAACACCTAAACCTAGAGTGCATATCGCAAAATAATGACCTCTTAATCCTAAAATTGAATAACCAATTAAACCTGCAACTATTGTGGGAACAACTGCTGCAACTAAAAGTCCAACTGCCATTCCTTGAAAAAATTGAGTTGGTGTGTGTACAAAAGTTTTTTCGCCACCACTTTCTGTCCACTCAGCTAATGGAAAAAACATTCCAACTTGTACCGAGGCACATAAATACATTCCCAGTCCATAAAAAAGAATATTTCCAAATGAATTATAACCCATCTCACCACCTTGAATATTCCAGGTAACGGCAAGAATAATTAGTACACAAAGTATGGATAATTGAACTTTAAATGCTGGAAAAATAAATGGAGCTGCTAGTCCAAATATTAATATTGCAGCATATAATATTATATTTTTATTCATTATTTTCTAGATACCAGTTTTGTAAATCCTTTATCTGGACAGTAAGTATAATCATTATCATCTATTATTTTTCCTGATTTTTTTCCTCCCATAGGAACAAGAACCCATCTAAAAGTTAGGCATTTTTCTTCATCGCCTATCTTTTTAATAGTTAATTTTTTCTTCATCCCAATTCTTTTTTTTGGATAATCATAACCAGAAAAAAATTCACGTGTTTCACCTTCTTTCCAAACTCCAAGGGGAAATTTACATCCCCTGTCTATAGCAATTACAACACCATTTTTTCTTTTTCTACTATCCCAAACTCTGCCTAAACATTGACCATTGTTTGTAATTGTGAAGTATTGAATTTTTGAGCCTCTTTTTCTCTCATAAACTTGAATTGTTTCACCTGTTTTCTTATTTTTCCAATTAATTGGTCCTGAAACCTTTAATTTACCGCCATGTTGTTTGTTATTTACCTCATAAAATTTAAGCTCATTTGATCCTGTTGATGATATTCCAAGCCATAATTCAATGGGTATAAACCTTTCTTTAGCATATGAAGAATTAGTTAAAATAAATATGAATATTAAAAAGAATATTTTTTTCATTTCAAGTACTCTCTTTTTCTAGAAAGTTTAAATCTTCTATAAACAAGAATTAAAACTAATAATAAAAAGACAGATCCGATTCTAAATTCTGTACCTAGAAGGTAGTCTGCAAATTCCTCAAAAACACCTAACCCCATGCCTGATAAAGCTACGCCAGGTAAATTTCCTAATCCTGCAACAATTACAATCATGAATGATCTAATTGTGTACGGTAGGCCCATATATGGATGTATTGTAAAAGTTATTGAAATTAAAGCTCCAGCAACACCACATAAAGCAGCATTGATGCCAAAAGTAGCAGCATAAACTTTTTCTGTGTCTACACCTAAAATTTTTGCAGCTCTAGCATTTTGAGCAGTAGCTCTAATCGCTCGACCAAGTTTAGATTTTTTCATGTAAATAACTAAACAAATCGCAAATACGATACTTACAACCGCAGAAAATATTTTTGAATTAGGTAAAACTACATTGCTATCAAATAAAAATGTTGTTCCATAACCTGAATTAGCTAAAACAACATCTGCACCAAAAGCAAAGTTCATTAGCTGCATAAAAAGAATGCTTATCCCAAATGTTGCTAAAATTGATATAAATAAATCTCTATCTACAACTTTATTGATAACTAATTTATAAATTCCAATACCAACAAAATACATTATGAATGGTGATACAATTACGCCCCAAGCAGGATGAATTCCAAAAAGATACATAAAGTAAGCGATGTATCCACCTAATATAACTAAATCACCTTGGGCAATATTAATGATATTCATTACTCCCCACTGCAAAGCCATTCCATATGCAATCAATGCAAATAAAACTCCTAACAAGATGCCATCCAAGCAAGCTTGTATTGTAATCATAGGATACTGAAAAACCATGAAATCCATAATTTGCCTTTAAAAAAAAATACCCCCTAAAATTTAGGGGGTATTTAAAGATTTTTATTATCTGTCAGACCACTTAGGAATTGGGTGGATCAATTTAGCTGATGCCCATTTTAAAGGAGCTACAACTTTATTTTCACACTTCCCAGCGCCGTCGCACATTACTTGGAAAAGTACCATCGGTTTGTCAACATTTTGACCACCTGGTGCAAACTTGATATTTCCATAGAATGTTTGCATGTTAGTAGCTGCAAGAGCATCTCTTACTTTCTTTTGATCAAAAGAATTTGCTCTTTCAAATGCATCTTTGAAAACTAACAATGCTGCAGAAGACTCAGCTGACTGATACGGCGGGTCATATCCAAATTCTTTTTGGAAATCTGCCGCGTAAGTCATACCATCCTTAAAGAAGTTATCTTTATAAGTTAGTGTTTTATGCCATTGAGATGCGCATAAAGCGTACTGAGAGTTCTTACCATGTTGTTTTGATAATTTCGCAGCATCGCAATGTGTCATTGCAAGCATTGGAACATCAACTTTCATCTCAGCAATTTGTCTAATCGCAGTCAATGCACCTTTTGTATGACCTGAAACGACAAGAACATCTGGCTTCATTTGTTTTACTTTAACTAATGTTGCAGCCATATCGTTAAGCTCTTTTGGAAGCTTATCGTCTATGATGATTTCAGATCCAGTCTCTTTAGCTGCATCTAAAATACCTAGTCTAACGTCTTGTGAGAATGCATCTTGTTCAAACGCTTGTGCAATTCTTACACCTTTTCCACCATTTAGTTCAACTGCTGTTCTAATAGCTACATCAAGATATAAGTTAGCTGGAGCTAAAACTGCAAATAGATATTTGTATCCTTTTGTGAACAAAGATCTAGAAGCACCGTTTGCTTCAACCATTGGAACACCGTATTTTTCAGTTACTGGTGCAATAGCTTTTGTTAAACCAGAGCTATATGGTCCAAGCATAAACTCAACACCATCTTGTGAGATTAATCTTTCTGCTAACTGAGCTGCTCTTTTTGGATTCGATTCATCATCATAATAAATGATCTCAAACTTATAAGTTTTTCCACCAACTTTAACTCCACCCATGCTATTAATTCTATCAACAGCCATGTTGTAGCCGTTTTGAGTATGAACACCATTAGATGAATATTTTCCAGTTAATGAAATAGCAGCACCTAAAACAATTTTATCACCAACTACTTTTGCTAAAGAAACAACAGAAGTTGAAAGCAAAATTGCTACTGCAGAAATAAAACTCAAGATTATTTTATTTATTTTCATTTTATTTCCTTTGTTATTAATTAATTAATCCTTAATTAAATAAATAATTTATAACTATTGCAAGAGGCAAAAGTTACTTAAGATAAATTTTAATATTGTTGTGTAGCAATAATAATTAAAGCAATTAAAATTAAAACACTCGCTGAGATTGTATTAATTGTTTTTGGATTTGCTTTTATCCAAGTGATAAGTTTTTGTGCCAACATAGCATATGCGATTAAAGATAAAAAATCTAAAACGATATAAGTAGTAATTAAAATGATAAATTGAATTACATAATTACCATTAAAGTCGATAAATTGTGGAAATATTAAAGGAAAGAACAACCAAGCCTTAGGGCTTGTGCCTGCAACTAAAAAACCATCTTTAAAAAAGGAAAAAATACTTTTTGTACTAATAATTTTGGAATTAATATCTTTTGGTGACGTTTTATAAACATCATATGCTAAATAAATTAAATAAATTACACCAAGCCATTTAAAAAAATTTAAGAAATTAGGATTATCAGATAAAAGAGTTCCGATAACAAAAATTACTAAAGTTGCTTGAATTAAATTTGCAGTAATGTCTCCGAAAGCAGTCCAAATACAATTTTTGACACCATAATTCATTGAATAGGAAATAATTACTATTCTAGGGGTACCTGGTGTAATGAATAAAAAAATTATAATTTGTAAAAATAGGATAAAATCTAAGGGGAGCATAAAAAAAAAGATAGTCCTTAAAAACCGGGAGCTAAAGATGGCTAAGAAGGACTATCAGATCCAAATATATCAGATCCTAAAAAAAATGCATTATTGTTTTTTTTCAAATATAAAGGATTTATGAAAAAAAAAGGTCACAGGCCAGTCACCCGCGTCAAAAATCCCGAGCCAAATCTTGAAAGTCCAGATTGGGTCATATGGGCCGCATGGGCAGATAGGATCACTTTTGAAGAAATTGAAAAAAAAACAGGTTACCGAGAATCTGATGTCATTAAAATTATGAGACGGTCACTCAAGCCATCCTCATTTAGATTGTGGAGAAAAAGAGTAAATCAAAAAAGCATTAAACATAGAAAAAAATTTGAATATTCTAGAAAACAAATAACTAGTAAAATTAAAAAAGGTGATTATCTATAATTTATGAAAAAAATAACAATTTATACTGGTCCAATGTGTAATTATTGTGAAGCAGCAAAAAGATTATTAACCAGAAACAATGCTTCGTATAAAGAAATTGATATTGGTAAAGTAGAAGGGGCAATGGATGAAATGATTAAAAAAGCCAATGGTAAAAGAACCATTCCACAAATATTTTTTGATGATAAGCACATAGGTGGTTACGATGAAGTTCGTGCTTTAG
>CACPOY010000001.1 GCA_902635685.1 uncultured Pelagibacteraceae bacterium | reverse complement strand
TAATAATATTCTCAGTTTTTTTAATATTTTTATCGAGTTGTGCTGGGGTAGGATCTAAAGGTTTTTTTGGGACAGGAGTAAGCGTAGCTTTTGATCCGAGATCAGTTGGGACTCAGATAGATGACTCAATAATGGAAAAAAATTTTACCGCGCGAATGTTATTGAGAGATAAGAAATATTTGTTTGCAATTGATATTCAAGTTTTAGATGGAAGATTTTTTTTGACTGGAAAAGTTGAAAATCCTGAGGAAAAGCTTCAATTAACTAAATTAGCTTGGGAAACTCTTGGAGTAAGATCTGTTAGAAACGATATTAAGATAAAAGAAGAATTTAATTTTAAACAATCTGCAAAAGATATTTTAATTACATCTCAACTAAGAACTGCAATTATTTTAAATAAAAAAATAAAAGCTTCAAACTATCAGATTGATACATATAAAAAGAAAATTTTCATTTATGGAATTGCAACTACCAAAGATGAAAAAAATGAAGTCATAAAAGAGGCTAAAGAAATCCTTGATGTTAAGGATGTTATAGCTAGCATTATATTAGTTGAAGATTTAAGAATCCAAAAAAATTAATTTTTTTTGTAATCAATAACATCTGCAGAGTAAGCTGCAATAGAAGCCAAATTTATAATTTCAGATGTTGAAGTTCTTAATGGAGCTATCTCTATTGGAAGACCTAAGCCAATCAATAATGGTCCAATAACTTTTGCTCTGCTCATTGACTTTATCATTTTGTAGGAAATGGCCGCACTATGTTGACTGGGCATAATTAAAACATTTGAACTACCTACAATTTCTGAAAATGGATAAAGTTCTTTATATAATTCTTCCAAAGCAACATCTGGCTGCATCTCTCCGTCAAATTTGAAATCTACTTTATCTTTTTTTAAAATTTCAACTGCATCACTTAATCTTTTAGTTCTATCAGTAGCAGGCTCCCCAAATGTTGAGTGAGATAAAAAGGCGACTTTAGGATCAAAACCAAACAACCTAACTACTCTAGCTGCTGATTTTGCCATTTCTGCTAGCTGATTTGCGTCAGGATATTCAATTACTGAAGTATCACATATGAAGATTGTTTTTCCTCTATTTACAATCAGATTCAAACCAAACATAATTTCACCTGTTCTTGGATTTACAACTTTACTTATTTTTTCAAGTGAGGATGAGTATCTTCTTGTATTTCCAGTAACCATTGCATCGGCGTCATTGCATGCAACCATGCAAGAAGCCCAAATTACCCTATCATTTCTAACTAGTCGGTCGCAATCTCGTTCAAGCATACCTTTTTGTCTTTGAAGTTTCTCAAATAAATATTTTACATACCTTTCTCTTTTGTCAGAGTCTTTTGAATTTACAATTTCTATGTCAAAATTTTCATTGTAACCTATCTTCTTTATTTGCTTCTTTATTAAATCTTCTTTTCCAACTAGAACTGGTATTCCTAAATTTGAGTTTTTAAATGCTATTGCGGCTTTCAACATATTTTCGTCTTCACCGTCTGCAAAAACAACTTTTTTTGGTTTTTTCTTTATATAGTTATTTATTCCTTGCATAATTGTGACCGTAGGATCTAGTCTTTGTTTTAATTGTTCTTTATATTGATCGAAATCTTCTATTTTTATTCTAGCGACTCCAGTATCTATTGCAGCTTTAGCGACTGCTGCCGGGATGACACTAATAAGTCTTGGGTCAAAAGTCGAGGGAATAATGTAGTCTTTTCCATAATGTGGTCTTTCACCCCCCATAGCTGCAACAACTTCATCTGGCACTTCCTCCTTAGCTAAATTAGCTATCGCATGTGCAGCAGCTACTTTCATCTCTTCATTTATGACTTTCGATCTTACGTCTAATGCACCCCTAAATATGTATGGGAAACCAATCAAATTGTTTACCTGGTTTGGATAATCTGAACGTCCAGTAGCAATAATTGCGTCATCCCTAACTTCCTCAACTTCCTCTGGTTTAATTTCTGGGTCAGGATTTGCACAAGCAAATATGATTGGATTATCACTCATTTTTTTAACCATATCTTTGGTCAAAGCTCCTTTTGCTGACAAACCTAGAAATACATCTGCATTTTTAATTGCATCAGTCAAAGTTCTATTTTCAGTCTTAGTAGCATGTGCTGATTTCCATTGGTTTAAATTTTCTCGTCCAACATAAATTACTCCTTTTCTATCTACCATTGTAATATTTTTATGTGGCACTCCACTTTTTTTAAATAAATTCGCACATGCCATAGCTGATGCTCCTGCACCATTGACAACTATTTTGACTTTATCAATTTTCTTTTTAGTTATGTCAAGCGCGTTTAGTAATGCAGCAGTTGTGATAATTGCTGTTCCATGTTGGTCATCGTGAAAGACAGGAATATCTAAAATTTCTTTCAGTTTCTCTTCAATTACAAAGCAATCTGGGGCAGCGATATCCTCCAAATTTATACCTCCAAAACTTGGAGCAAAATTTTTTATACTTCTAATTATCTCGTCTGGATCTTCTGAATCAATTTCAAGATCTATCGAGTCAATGTCTGCGAATCTTTTGAATAGTACAGCTTTTCCCTCCATAACGGGTTTTGATGCCAATGCTCCTAAATTACCCATTCCTAAAATTGCAGATCCATTGCTTATTACCGCAACAAGATTTCCTTTACTTGTAAAATCAAATGCGCTATCTGGGTTTTCACTTATAGCCTTGACAGGTGCAGCTACGCCTGGCGAATAAGCAAGTGCAAGATCTCTTTTCGTTGTCATGTTTTTTGAAGACGAAATTTCAATTTTTCCTGGTTTATTGTAACGATGGAAATCTAAAGCTTCTTTATCTGTATAATGATCAATTTTTGTTTTTTTCATTTAGGTCAATTAGGTGTACAAATGAGGTAAATTTAAGACTAATATGATTTATGAATTTAGTTAAGTCAACAGGGACTTTTGGTTTTTATACTATAATTAGCAGATTACTTGGATATTTGAGAGATGTTTTAATAGCTATTTTTCTTGGAACAAGTTTATTAGCTGATGCATTTTTTGTTGCTTTCAGAATTCCAAATACATTCAGAAGATTATTTGCTGAAGGCACATTTAATGCAGCATTTGTTCCTAGCTACACCTCTGAGTTAGTCAAAAGTAAAACAAAATCACAAATATTTGCTAATCAAGTTTTTAATTTATTATTATTAGGCTTACTTTTTTTAGTTTTGTTAATTGAACTTTTTATGCCTATTTTTGTAAGTTTGATAGCTCCAGGATTTACTAAAAATTCAGAAAAAATTGATCTAGCAATTACTTTAACTAGAATATCTTTCCCTTTTTTAATGTTTGTGAGTCTGTCATCTTTTTTCGGTGCAATTTTAAACTCTCATAATAAGTTTGCAGCCGCCTCAGCTGCGCCTATTATTCTAAATATCGTATTAATTTTGATATTATTTTTTGGAAATTATTTAAATGACGATTTAATTTTTTTTCTTTCATGGGGCGTATCTATAGCTGGCTTATTACAATTCATTTTTTTATATCATTTTGTAAAAGAATTTTATGTAATCAAATTAGATTTTAAAGTAAAAATTACCAATAAGGTTAATTTTTTTTTTAAAAAACTTTTACCTAGCATTTTTTCATCTGGAGTAACCCAGGTAAATATACTTGTTGGCACAATTATAGCGTCATTTCAATCAAGCGCAGTATCTTACCTTTATTATGCAGATAGAATATATCAAATAAATTTAGCAATAGCAGGAATAGCAATTGGTGTAGTAGTTTTACCTCAATTATCTAAACATGTTTTTTTAAAAAAAAAAAATAAAATTCTTAATATTCAAAATAAAGCTTTAGAAATAAGTATGTTTTTAAGTTTACCTGCTTCAGTAGCTTTATTTATTGGATCAAAAGAGATTATTTCTGCATTGTTTGGATATGGCTCATTTGATGAAGAGGCAGTCCTTAATTCTTCAGAAGCCCTTTATTATTTTGGATTAGGACTACCTGCATTTGCATTTATCAAAGTTTTTTCAACTTTTTTCTTCGCAAATAATAATACTAAAACTCCATTTTATATTTCAGTATTTTCTGTAGCTTTGAATATTTGCATTAGTGTTTATTATTTTAAAAGTCTTGGATTTATCATTATTCCAATAGCAACAACTATCTCATCATGGTTTAATTCATTTTTACTATTTGTTTATTTAAAGAAAGACGATTTATTTCAATTTAATAATATTTTTCTTGTGAAATTTATTAAGATAATTTTCGTTTCAATTTTAATGGGATTATTTTTTAAGTATTTGCTTTTATTTTTTGAAAATCAATTAAGTTACGAATATGATTTAAAATTTCTTTATTTGATATTTGTTGTTTTTTTAACTGTTTCATTTTATTTAATATTGTCATTAGTTTTCAAAGCATTTAAATATGAAGATATAAAATTAAAATATTAATTATGAAAAAAAAAATTTTTTCAGGGGTTCAGCCAACCGGAAATTTACATTTGGGAAATTATTTAGGAGCAATCAAGAATTTTGTCACTTTAAATAACGATGATGAAAATGATTGTATTTTTTGTGTAGTCGATTTACATGCCATTACTGTAAGTCAAGATCCTACAATACTAAGAGAAAATATACGTGAAACAGTGGCAACTTTTATAGCTAGTGGAATAGATCCAAAAAAAAGTATAATTTTTAATCAGTCACAGGTATCGGCTCATTCAGAAGCAGCGTGGATATTAAGCTGTATTGCAAGAATGGGGTGGCTAAGTAGAATGACACAGTTCAAGGAGAAAGCTGGAAAAGACAAAGAGAAAGCCAGTGTTGGGCTTTACTCGTATCCCATCTTGATGGCAGCAGATATATTGCTGTATGACTCTACACATGTTCCAGTTGGTAATGATCAAAAACAACATTTAGAACTTTGCAGAGATATTGCACAAAAGTTTAATAATGATTATAGAGTTGATAATTTTTTTAAAGTACCAGAGCCTTTAATTCAAAAAGAATTTTCAAGAATAATGAGTCTTAAAGACGGATCAAAAAAAATGAGTAAATCAGAATTGTCAGATTTAAGTCGGATTAACTTAACTGATGAAAAAGATCAAATATTGAATAAAATTAAAAAAGCAAAAACTGACTCACTTCCAATACCTTCAACTGTTAAAGAACTTAATAGTAGACCAGAAGCTAGAAATTTAATTGGTATTTATTCTAGCCTAGCAAATTTAACATTGGAAAATTCTATTCAAGACTTTACGGGTAAAAATTTTTCTGAATTTAAAGAAAAGTTATCTCAAATTTTAATTGATAAGATTGGCCCTATATCTAAGGAGATTAAAAGGCTATTAAAAGATAAAAGCTACTTAGACAAAATACTAGATGATGGATGTAAAAAAGCTGAAAATATAGCATCAGCTAAAATTAAAGAAATTCATGATATAGTTGGTTTTTAAGTAATTTCTATTAACAGTTTATATTTTCAAATTATTGATTATATATAAGTTATGTTTGTACAAACTGAAATTACACCAAATCCTAATTCCCTGAAATTTTTACCAGGAAAAAAGGTTTCAAAAATTGGCATAATTGAAATAACCAAAAATGATGAAACCAATAATGAGCTTGTAAAAAATATACTTTCAATAAATGGTGTTGAAGGTATTCTATTAGCTAATGATTTTATATCAGTAAACAAATTAGAAAAAATAAGTTGGGATGAAATTAAGCATATTGTAATCTCATTTATCAATGACTTCTATTCTAATGGCAAAGAATTTGTTTTAGACACTAAACAGAGTGAAGTTAAAGTTGATCTACCTGAAATTGAAAAAAATATAATCAAAATTCTTGATGAGAAGATAAGACCTGCAGTGTCTAAAGATGGGGGAGATATTAAATTTCAAAGCTTTAAAGATGGAGTTGTAAAAGTTCAATTACGAGGAAGTTGCTCAGGCTGCCCAAGCTCTACTTTAACGTTAAAACAAGGTGTTCAAAATCTTTTAAAACATTACATTAAAGAGGTAAAAGAAGTTGAAGCGATTTAATATAAAAAAAATAAAATTTCTAAACGTTAATAGAAAAAAAAAGACAACAGAGACCGTTTATTTATTTGGTGAACGGGTAAGTAGTTCGATTGGTAGAACATTAGTTGCGTGTTTTGGAATTATAGGTTTTTTTTATATAGCACCCGTTTTCATCAATTTTGCAAATCAGGAAATTTTTTCAAAGGAGTTTAAAAATGATTCTAGAAAAATAATGGTCTACAAGTTGAATGGAAAAGAAGAACAAATTACAATTGATACTAATGAGGCTTTTGACGAAAAAGATTTATTATCTGATATTCTTACTCTCAATGACTTAGACACGGAAACTGTCAGACTAAGTGCATCAACAATTGAACAATTATTTGAAGATACAAATTATAATTTAGATGATGTAAGAATCAACAAACTGGTAAGGCCTGTTGCTTTAACATGGTTACCAAATGAAATTAAAAAAATAGAAAATACTAAAAAAAGAAAAAATTTGTTTATTCAAATCGTTTTACCTTTAATTTTAGAGGAAAATAACAACATAAAACTCGATCGACTAAAACTTTTTACAATAATTAATAAAAACAAAAATACTAAGTTGGAAAAAAAGTGGCTAAATCAAAAGTTCAAACAATATGGAATACCTTCAAAAGATCTTTCAACTTTAAAAATTAGGATGGATGAAATCCCAACATCTTTAGCTATAGCTCAAGCAGCTAAAGAGACTGGTTGGGGTACTTCACGATTTGCCTTAGAGGGAAATGCTTTATTTGGTCAATGGACTTGGTCAGGTGAGGGATTAAAACCAAAAGACGCTGAGAAGGATCAAGGACATAAAGTAATGAAATTTAATGTGCTTCAAGCATCAGTGAGAGCATATCAAAGAAATTTGAATACACACTCCTCATATAGAGAGTTTAGAGAAGCTAGAGCAAAACTGAGAGATGAAGGAGTGAACCTAGATAGTATGGTTCTATCAGAGCATCTAGATAAATATGCTGAGACTGGTCAAAAATATGTTGAAACTCTCAAGAAGATTATTACCCAAAATAATTTAAAAGATTTTGATGATGCTAAGCTACTTCCCTCTAGTAAAAAATTAGAGAGTCTCATTTAGTATCTTTTACAATAGTAAATTGAGTTCCAAACCACCGCCATTTTCCATCATCATTAAGAGAGCAGTTTATCCGTCCTCGTCTTGGAGCAAAAGGTCCTCTAAATTTTATTGAGAGTTTTCTTTCTTTAATCGTTATATTGGACTTCTCCCATTTACCTCCTTCGTTTGAATAACAATTAATATTTTCTAAATTTTCTTGCTCTTTAAAAAATTCAACACTGAATTGGGGCGGGTTTTTTTTATGATCTAGCTTTTTTTCAATAGGATTTAATCTTTTATATTCTAAAGGATAATAGTTTATAATTGATTTAAATCTTTTTAACTCTCCGTATTTTTCATTAATCGGAAATCTTGGTAGTTCGTATTTTTCTTTATTGATATCAATCACACCTGAATGTTGTCCAAAGGAAATTTTAAAGTTTTTAGAAATATACTCGCGCATTTCTTTAGAATATTCCCCAAACGGGTAAGAAAATAAAGATGGTATATAACCTATCTCGTTTAGAAAAATTTTATCTGCTTTTTTAATATCTAAAACAAATTCCTGATATTCTTTATCTATTAAATAGTCGTGTGAATGAGAATGATGGCCGATAACGCCAAACTCTGATTTTTCTATTTCTTTAATTTGCTCCCAAGTCATATATCCTTTTTTTCCAACTGGTTCTGTTGATACAAATAATAAAAAAGGAATTTTATTTTTTTTCAGTATTGGCCAAGCATTTTCATAGAAAGATTCAAATGCATCATCAATTGTAATCAAAATTTTTTTTTGTTTTTTAGGTTTTTCAAAATCATTTTCAAAATCCTCAGGATGGTAAAATTCAAATTTTGAATTTTTGATTATTTCTAGATGTTTTTTGAATATATCTATTCTTATATTTGTTGATGGATATTTATTTTCTTCAAAACGATGATACATAATTGATAAAACACCTTCGTCTTTAGAAAAATATTTACTATTTTCATCTTGTGCATTAGAGTTTGTAATTAAAAAAAAAATGTATATGAACAAGTTAATTATTGATGCTGCGAAAAAAGATATTTTTTTAATGGTCATTACTAATAATGACACTTATAGTATTAGTCATGAAAATACTAAAGCTAATTATGATAAATTAATAATACTTATTAATGATTTTTTGCATTCGAAAGATTTAAAAATAAAAGACATTTATGCTTTTTATCTTAACACAGGCCCAGGTAGTTTCGCAGGAATAAGAAATTCAATTTCAATTATAAAGGCAATCTGTTTAGCAAATAATGTAGATTATTATTGTTATAATTTACAATATTTTAAAGATATTAAAAAAGTACAATATGAAAATATACCTAATTTATGCGATAAATTTAATATCAAAAAAAATTTGATTAACCCCGTTTATTTGAGTTAAAGTTAGACATGTCCGATAAATTAGAACAAAAATTTCAAAAGAAAGGCCTTAAACTTACGGATCAAAGAAGAACTATTGCGCGAGTCATTCTAGAGTCGAAAGAGGCTTATGGAGAGTCTGATCATCCTGATGTTGATGAATTATACAATAGAGTGTTAAAAATAGATCCTAAAATAAGTATTGCCACAGTTTATAGAACTGTAAAGCTATTTGAAGAGGCAGGAATATTAACTAAGCATGACTTTAAGGGGGGGAAAGCAAGATACGAGTTAAATGATGACCATAATCATTTGATTGATATCAAAACGGGTGAGATAATAGAGTTTGTTGACGAGGAGATTAATCAGCTACAGCAAAAAATTGCTGAAAAATATGGCTATACACTTGTAGATCATAGACTTGAACTTTATGGGGTTAAAAAAAAGCCACAATAAGATGAGTCAAAAAATCTTCATAAAGACATTCGGTTGTCAAATGAACGAATATGATTCAAAACGTATTTATGACATAGTGGACGAGATAGGTTATAAAAAAACTGATCGATGTGAAGATGCAGATTGTTATGTTTTGAACACGTGTCACATAAGAGATAAAGCTAGCGAAAAGGTTTATCATGAAATCGGTAGGGTAAAAAAAATTTTTAGATCAAAAAAAAAACCAATAGTTGTAGTAGCGGGGTGTGTTGCACAAGCAGAAAATCAAGAAATGTTAAGAAGAGAGCCTTATATCGATTTGATTATAGGCCCACAAGCATATCACAAGATTAATAATCAAATTTTAAATCTTTCTAAAAAACAAAAAGTTGAGGAGACCGATTTTGATGCAGTAAGCAAATTCGAATATTTAAGTAGAATAAAAAATAAAACTGGAAAAGCCACTTCCTTTCTAACTATACAAGAAGGTTGTGATAAGTTTTGCCACTTTTGCGTAGTGCCTTATACAAGAGGGCCAGAATATTCAAGGCCCTTCGACCAAATAATAGCTGAAGCTAATAGCTTAGCGGATCAAGGATCTAAGGAGATTATACTATTAGGTCAAAATGTGAATGCATACAGTGATAAAAATCAAAGATTATCAGATATCATTAATGAAATAGAAAAGATCAAAAATATTGATAGGATAAGATTTACCACTTCTCACCCTAAAGATATGACAGATGATTTAATTGAAGTTTATAGAGATACAAAAAAACTTATGCCCTTAATTCATCTTCCTGTTCAAAGTGGTTCAGATAAGATTTTAAGCTTAATGAATAGAAAGCACACTGTTAAAGAATACCTAAAAACTTATGAAAGAATAAAAAAAATAAATCCACTTGTGGAATTCTCTAGTGATTTTATCATAGCTTATCCAGGTGAAGAGGAAAAAGATTTTATCGAAACATTAAATTTAATCAAAGAAGTAAAATTTATCAATTCTTACTCTTTTATATTCAGCCCTAGACCAGGCACAGTAGCCGAAGATTTACAGACTATTGACAAAAAAATTTCATTAAAGCGTTTAGAGAAGGTTCAAAAGACGCTTTTTGATAATCAAATTGAAAAAAATAAATCCCTAGAAAATAAGGTAATTAATGTATTATCTGAGAACCAAACTAAAGATAAAACCAAAATTTTTGGAAGATCAGAATACATGACACCAGTAATTTTTGAGGGTACTGAAAAAGATGTTGGAAAAATTCTTAAAATTAAAATAAACAATAGTAATAGAAATACTTTATTTGGAAATATAATTGATAGTTTAGATCAAAAGGTGGCTTAAAATTGAGCAGTATATTAAAAAAGAACATTAATTCATCTTTAAAATTCGTTTATTCAGATAATAATTCTTTAAGTGTTATTTTTCATGATAATGATTTGTTAATGGGGATTGTTGGAGAATTTAACAAAAATCTTAAAAAACTCGAAAAAATTACTCAAGCAAATTTATATTCAAGAGGTAACTCAATACTGATTAAATCTAATCCAGAAAATAATGAAATTTTAAAAAATGCAATTCAATTTTTAGCAAATCAATTTATCAATAATGGATCTATAGAAGACAAAGATATTGTTTCATCAGTAGATAAATTTATGATCAATGAAAAAGTTAAAAATAATAATATTACTGACATCATTAAAACACCCAAAAAATCTATTATTCCAAGGTCTGAAAAACAAAAGGGATACGTTAGAGCTTTAAGACAAAGTGATATAATTATATCTGCGGGTCCAGCAGGAACTGGTAAAACGTTTTTAGCTGTTGCAGTTGGTCTTACGATGTTACTAGAAAAGAAAATTGAAAGAATAATTTTATCAAGACCAGCTGTAGAGGCTGGCGAAAGATTAGGTTTTTTACCTGGAGACATGAAAGAGAAAGTAGATCCTTATCTTAGACCTTTATACGACTCGCTCTATGATTTATTTGACTTTGAGAAAATTCAAAGAATGATAGAAATCGGCGATATAGAAATTGCACCCTTAGCTTTTATGAGAGGCAGAACTTTAAAGAATTCATTTGCTATTTTGGATGAGGCTCAAAATGCAACTGACACCCAAATTAAGATGTTTCTAACTCGTATTGGAGAAAATTCAAAAATAGTAGTCAATGGAGATCCTTCACAAATAGATTTACCAAATAAAAGTTTGTCTGGCCTGGTTAGATCAAAAAAGTTACTCGGACATTTAAATGAAATATCAGTAATTGATTTTGACCATTCTGATGTTGTTAGACACCCACTAGTATCCAAAATAGTTAAAGCTTATTCAAAAAATGATTAATATTTTTGTCTTCTCAAATGAGAGGGCTTGGTCCAGTAGGCTTAAAAACAAAAAGTTATTTTTTGATAAAATTTGTAAGTCATTTCCAAAAAAATATAAATTTTTAAATAAAAAGATTAGCTTAACTCTTTTATTATCTAATAACAAAAATATTAAAAAACTTAACAAAAATTTTAGAGATAAAAATAAATCAACTGATATTTTGTCATTTCCATTTAGCAATAAATTAAAAATTACTAAAGAAACATATCTTGGAGACATAATTATAAGTTATAATTTCATTGATAAGCCAAAATCACAAACTAACGAGTTCTTTAGAAAAAAGCTTATAAAGACTTTCATTCATGGTTTTTTACATTTATTGAGTTTTAATCATGTCCGAGATGTAGACTATAAAAAAATGTTAAAAGAAGAAAAATTTATATATCAATCTGTAATTTCAAAATTGAATTGAGTAAGAAATTATATATCGAGTTGATATTTTTAGTTCTTTTAGGAGCTCTAACTTCTTTAAGTTTGCCACCTTTTAACTACTTCGTAATAAATTTTTTCACTTTTTCTTTGTTTTTTTATTATTTGATTAAAAAATCTAACAATCTCAAAAATAAAAAGCTTTTATTTGTCTATGGCTGGTTATTTGGTTTTGGTTACTTCTCAACAAATTTATATTGGATATCTATTTCTTTAACATTTGATCAGAACTACGAATTTTTAGTTCCTTTAACCATTTTTTTAATACCATCTTTTCTAGCATTATTTTATGGTATAATTTCTTTTATATTCTTAACTTTTAAACCAAAAAATAGTCTCAGCTCACTGTTATGGTTTTCTCTCATTTTTGGAGTTGTAGAGTTTGTTCGAGGAACAATTTTAACAGGCTTTCCTTGGAATTTGATTGCTTATAGTTTTTCAAATCAGCTTGAGTTTATAAGTGTAATACCAGTAATTGGGACCTATGGATTTAATTTGTTTTGCATCTTAATGTTTACTTGCCCAGCAATTTTATTCATCAAAGTTACAAGTAGATATATTACTTTTAATATTTCAATTTTTTTTATTGTGATTCTTTTTTTTATTTATGGTTCGATGTATAAAAAAAAATTTGATAATACAGTTGATAAAAATTTAGATTATAAAATTAGAGTTATCGGTTCTCAGATAGGTCTTGAAAAATTTTATTCAGAAGTAGATCCAGTTGTAATAATTAGAGATTTGATTAAGATTAGCAAACCTGATCTAAATGATAAAACTATATTTATCTGGCCCGAAGGTATAGTTCCAGACATAACACAACAAGGCTTAGTTGAATATAATTGGCTATTTGAAGAAAATTTCAACGAAAATCATTTATTTATAATTGGAATAAATAGCGAGGTAATAAAAAATGGTTCTAAAAATTATTTCAACACCTTTTCAGTTTATGATGTTAATTTAAATTTAATTAATTCTTATGATAAAATCAATTTAGTTCCATTTGGTGAGTTTTTGCCTATCGAAAATGTTTTAAAAAATATTGGACTAAGATCTTTAACAAATAACTATCAATCTTTTTCGAGTGGACTTAAAAGAAATATCATTGAAATAAATCAACAAAATTTTTCATTAAGAATTTTACCTTTGATTTGCTATGAAATAATTTATTCAGGTAAATTATTTACAGACTCTAATTTCGATCTAATAATTAATATCTCAGAGGATGGATGGTTTGGAAAATCTATTGGACCAAAACAACATTTTTCTCATAGTATTTTTAGAGCTATAGAAAGTGGAAAGTATGTCGTTAGATCATCAAATAATGGAATTGCAGCTATAATTAACCCACTAGGGGTTGTAGAACAAAATATAGAATTTGGAAAATCAGGTTATATTGATTTAAATAAAATAAAAAAAATAAAGCCAACGTTATTTTCACAATATGGAAATAAAATTTTTGTTTTATTGATTTTGCTGTATATTTTCTTAATCTTGTTATTAAACAAAATAAAAAATGAGTAATCTTAAAAACTATTTATTTACTAGTGAGTCAGTTTCAGAAGGGCATCCTGATAAAGTATCAGATAGAATTTCGGATATGGTCGTTGACAGTTATCTCTCGAGCGATCCCTTCTCTAGAGTTGCATGTGAAACTTTGACAACTACAAACAAAGTAGTTCTTGCTGGCGAGATTAGAGGGCCTGAAATTAGTAAAGATGAAATAATACAAAAAGTAAGAAATTGCATTAAGGATATTGGTTATGATCAGAAAGGCTTTACATGGAGGGACGCAACAAAAATTGAATGTCATTTACATGCACAATCTGCTGATATTGCTATGGGTGTAGACTCTTCTGGAAATAAAGATGAAGGAGCTGGTGATCAAGGAATTATGTTTGGATATGCATGCAATGAGACTGACATATTGATGCCTGCTCCGATTCACTATTCTCATAAAATTTTAAGACTTATGGCAGAGGATAGAAAATCAGGAAAATTAAAAAACATTGAACCTGACTCAAAAAGTCAGGTTACTTTTGAATACGTTGATGGTAAGCCAACTAGAGTAAAGTCACTTGTAATATCATCTCAGCATGCACCAGATGTGGATCAAGCACAAGTTAGAGATTTACTTAGACCCTACATGTTAAAATCCATTCCTAAAAATTTTCTTGAGGGATTTGATGAGAATGAATTTTATGTAAACCCAACTGGCAATTTTGTTATCGGAGGGCCAGATGGCGATTGTGGATTAACAGGAAGAAAAATAATTGTAGATACTTATGGTGGAGCTGCACCTCATGGAGGAGGTGCTTTTTCAGGAAAAGACCCAACTAAAGTTGATAGATCTGCAGCTTATGCAGCAAGATATATAGCAAAAAACGTTGTTGCTTCAAAAATAGCAGATAAATGTTTAATACAACTATCTTATGCAATTGGTGTTTCAAAACCATTATCTATTTACGTAGATTTATTTGACAATGATTTAGATAAAAATAAATTTGTTGTCGAAAAAATAAAAGAAAATTTTGATTTAAGTCCAAGAGGAATAAGAGAAATGCTGAATTTAAACAAACCTATATATGAAAAAACAGCTGCTTATGGTCATTTTGGAAGATCACCTGAAGCTAATGGATCATTTTCATGGGAAAAAACTGATAAAATCCAGTTTTTTTTTAAATAGTTTCTATTGAATTAAGAAAAAACTTTATTATATTATTCCAACATAGTTGAAATTTCAAAATGGGCTTAAGCCCATTTTTTTTTGGAACAAACAAAAAAATGTTAAATAAAAGAGCAGATAAATTAGAGTTACTTAGAATTGCTGAAGCTGTGGCGTTAGAAAAGTCCATTGATAAAGAATTAATAATTAATTCTATGGAAACAGGTATTGCAAAAGCGGCCAAATCTAAGTTTGGTCAAGATAATGAAATTAAAGTTCTAATTGACAGAGAAACTGGAAATATTGAGCTTTTCAGAAAGCTAGTCATAGTAGAAAAGCCTGAAAATTCTAATACTGAAATAGATATAGAAGAAGCAATTAACATAAATGAAACAAATAGAGGTAAAACCATTGGTGATGAAGTGCTTCAACCATTACCATCTTTTGATTTCGGTAGAATTGCGGCGCAGACCGCCAAACAAGTAATTAATTTTAATGTGAGAGAAGCAGAGAGAGAGAGACAATTTAATGATTTCGTTGATAAAAAAGACTCTATTTTAAGTGGAATTGTAAAAAGATTAGAATTTGGAAATGTAATTGTAGACCTTGGAAGAACTGAGGCGATAATTCAAAAAAACGAAATGATACCTAGAGAAAATATTAAAGCTGGAGATAGAGTTAAAGCATATTGTTATGATGTAAGAAGAGAGCCTCGAGGACAACAGATTTTTCTATCTAGAGCACACCCGAAATTCATGGAGAAACTTTTTGTTCAAGAAGTCCCAGAAATTTATGATAATTTAATTGAAATAAAATCATCTTCTAGAGATCCAGGCAGTAGAGCTAAAATTTGTGTTAAAGCAGTTGATACGTCACTTGATCCAGTTGGAGCATGCGTTGGAATGAGGGGTTCAAGAGTTCAGGCAGTGGTTAATGAATTGCAAGGAGAAAAAATAGATATTGTAAATTGGTCTGAAGATCCAGCCATATTGGTGGCTAACGCTTTGTCACCAGCAGAAGTCCAGAGAGTAAATGTTGACCTGGAAAGAAAAAAATTAGACGTAATTTTAACTGAGGATAATCTCAGTAAAGCTATTGGTAGAAGAGGACAAAATGTTCGATTAGCTACAAAATTAATGAACTACGAGATTAATATTATGACAGATCAAGAAGACTCTGATCGAAGACAACAAGAGTTTAAAGAGAAAACTGAAAATTTCGTTAAAAATTTGGAGCTAGATGAAACTTTAGGTCAACTATTAGTAGCTGAGGGATATTCAACTATAGATGACATAAAAGATACTACTTCTGAGAATTTAATAAAAATTGAAGGTATAGAGGCAGAAACAGCTAAAGCACTAATTGAAAGAGCAAAAGAGTTTCATCAAAAAGACCAAGAAGATATATCTAAAAGGATCAAAGAATTAGGTTTGGCTGATGACTTAATAAATTTAAAAGGTTTGACACCTGGAATGTTACTTACATTAGGTGAACAAAAAATACTAAAATTAGAAGATTTTGCTGACCTAGCCTCTGATGAACTTACTGGAGGATTTGATGTTGTAAAAGGAGAAAAAATAAAGATTCAAGGTTATCTAGAAGATTTTGCATTATCAAAAAATGAGGCAGATGAATTAATTATGTCTGCAAGAAATATTATTTATAAAGACTGAGGGATGAGAAATGGAAAACAAAAAAACAAAACTTACTATCTCTGGCAAATTCAAAAAGCCAATAAATGATTTTAACCATTCGAAATCACGAGGAAAAAAAACTGTAGTAATAGACAAATACTCAAGTAAACCCTATGGAAAATCAACTGGCAATAAGACTGCTGGATTTAAACAATCACAAGGTTTTAAAAAAGAGACTGCGATTAAAAATAATTTAACTTTTAAAGCACAACCAATAACAAGTGATTTTGAAAGACGAAAGCTTGCAGAGCAAAGAGCAACTAAGAGATTAAAAGGAGACAGTGAAAGCGATAAAAAAACAAAATCAGCAATAAATAAGAGAGAGATAAAACTCACTGTTTCAAGAGCTTTAAGTGACCAAATAGAAACCAGGGAAAGGAGCTTAGCGTCTGTTAAAAGAGCAAGACAAAAAGAACTTAAAAATGCAAATAAAGATGAGAATAAGGAAAGTTTAAAACCAATTAAGAGAGATATAAATATTCCTGAAGCCATAACAGTAAGGGAACTTGCAAATAGAATGGCTGAACAGTCTAGCAATGTTGTTAAATTCTTATTTGGTATGGGTGTTACAGTTACAATTAATCAAACTTTAGCAGCAGATACAGCAGAGTATTTGGTAAAAGAATTTGGACATAACCCAATAAGAGAAGAAAAAGCTGAGGAAATTATCAGTAAGATTAAAGCCTCTAGAACAGAAAATTTAAAAAATAGACCGCCAATTGTAACTGTTATGGGTCACGTAGACCACGGTAAAACATCAGTGCTAGATGTTCTAAGAAGTGCAAACGTAGTTTCAGGAGAATTTGGAGGAATTACTCAACATATAGGAGCCTATCAAATAGAGAGTCAATCAAATAGATTAACTTTTATTGATACCCCGGGACACGCCGCATTTACTGAAATGAGGTCAAGAGGCTCAAAACTTACTGACGTAGTTATATTAGTTGTGGCGGCAGATGATGGAGTAAAACCTCAAACAGTCGAGTCTATAAAACACGCTAAAGCTGCAAATGTTCCAATAGTTGTTGCCATCAACAAATGTGATTTACCTGAGGCTGATCCACAAAAAGTAAAAAATCAGTTGTTAGAGCATGAACTTATTGCTGAAGATCTCTCAGGAGATACTTTAATGGTTGAAATATCAGCTAAAACAAAACTTAATTTAGATAAATTAGTCGAGGCAATTATTTTACAAGCTGAAATTTTAGATTTGAAAACAGATTTTCAATCTAAAGCAACTGGGATTGTTTTAGAGTCAAAAATTGATGTAGGTAGAGGACCAGTAGCTACAATAATTGTAACAGCTGGGACTTTAAAAAAGGGAGATTTTTTTGTAAGTGGATTGCGTTGGGGTAAGGTCAGAGCAATTATTAACGATAAAGGTCAAAGTGTTGATGAGGCTTTACCGTCTACACCAGTAGAAATTTTAGGTATTAATGGTGCAGCAAAAGCTGGTGACGATTTTATAGTTCTTGATAATGAAAAAGAAGCAAAAAATTTAAGTCAAAATAGAGCTCAAGAAAATAAAGAAAGAAAAAACCCCTTAACTTTTGCAACGCAAGAGTCAGCATTTTCTGACAACTCAACCAAAGAATTAAATTTAATTATTAAATCTGATGTGCATGGATCATCTGAGGCAATCAAAAATGCTATAAGCCAAATTAAACATGCAGAGGTTAAACCAAAAATAATTTTATCAGATATTGGAATGGTCACAGAGACAGATGTCACTTTAGCTAAAGCTTCAAATGCAGTTTTAATAGCATTTAATGTTAAACCAAGCAAAGAGGCTAAAAAATTAGCAGAAATAGAAAAGATTAAAATTTCATCATATAATATTATTTATGAGGTATTAGATTATATAAAATCAAAAATGTCAGGTTTATTAACACCTGATATTCAAGAAAATGTTACAGGAACAGCTCAAATACTAGAGATATTTAAGGTTTCAGGGGCAGGTAAAGTTGCAGGGTCTAAAGTCACAGAGGGCGAAATAAGCAGCAATTCAGATTTAAGAATAATAAGAGATGGGAATATAATTTTTACAGGCAAAGTAGGAACTTTATTTAGAGAAAAAAACCAAGTAAAACAAGTTAGTAACGGTCAAGAGTGTGGAATTACTATTAAAGATTATGTTGATTTTCAAAAAAATGATACATTAGAAGCTTTTAGCGTTACTTCAAAAGAAAGATCGATATAATGGCTGATAAATTAGGAAAACCAATAACTCAAAGACAGCTAAGAGTTGGAGAAATGGTTAAACAAGCCTTAAGTATGATTTTTATTAGAAACGAGGCTAAGGTGCCAAATTTAGAGACCAATACAATTACAGTCACAGAGGTAAGAATGAGTCAAGATTTAAAAATAGCTAAAGCATATGTACTTCCACTAGGAGGAAAAAATGCTGAGGAAAGCATCAATATTTTGAAGGAATACTCATTTTTGATCAGAAAGATTTTATCACAAAAAGTAGTAATGAAATTTTTACCAAAATTATTATTTAGAAAAGATGAATCATTTGAGTATGCAGAAAAAATAGAAAATTTAATAAAACAAAGTAATAAATAGGAAAATAAATATGAATAAAAAAGCCCACGAAATAGCAATGCACGAAAAAGATACTGGATCTTCAGAGATCCAAATCGCGTTGTTAACAGAAAAAATTGAAACGCTCTCGAAGCACATTAAGCAATTCAAAAAAGATAAACATTCATCTGTTGGATTACTTAGAGCAGTCAATAGAAGAAAAAAATTGTTAGATTATCTTAAAAGAAACAAGATAAATTCTTACAAAAATGTCCTGTCGAAATTGAATTTGAGAAAATAAAAATCAAGAGAGATAGAACGGAATGGAACGAAACGAAAAGAAATGGAAATGAAATGTTTAAAGTATACAAGAAGGAAGTTAAAGTAGCAGGAAAGAAGATAAGTTTAGAAACAGGTAAAGTAGCAAGGCAGGCAGACGGAGCAATCATAGCAACATGTGGGGAGACAGTTGTTTTAGCAACAGTCGTTGGAGCAAAAAAAGTAAATCCAGACATGGATTACTTTCCATTATCTGTGAATTATCAAGAAAAATATTATGCAGCAGGAAAAATCCCAGGGGGATATTTTAAAAGAGAAGCAAGGCCAACTGAGAGTGAAACATTAATCTCAAGGCTAATTGATAGACCGATCAGACCATTGTTTCCTGATGAATTTAAAAATGAAGTTCAGTTATTGCCAACTGTAATTTCTTACGATAAAGAGAACGAAGCAGACATTCTGTCAATTATCGCATCATCTGCAGCTTTAACTATATCAGGAATGCCATTTATGGGTCCTGTGGGAGCATCTAGAGTTGGATATATTGATGGTAAATATGTTTTAAATCCCTCAAAAGCTGAACTTGAAAAATCAAAATTAGATTTAGTAGTTGCTGGCACAAAAGATGCTGTGCTTATGGTTGAGTCCGAGACGAGCGGATTAACTGAGGAAGAAATGTTAAATGCAGTTAAGTTTGGTCATGAAGGTTTTGTTCCGGTGATTCAAATGATAGAGGAATTGGCTAAAGAATGCAGAAAACCTGAATGGAATGTTGAAAAGAAAGACCTATCTGAAGTTAAAAAGAAACTTGAAGAAACTTTTACTGAGGATCTCAAAAAAGCATTTGCTACTAGAGACAAACAAGACAGATCAAATCAAATTTCAGAAATTACCGATAAAGCTAAAAAACTTTATGAGGAAAATGAAAACTATACTGATCTTGATGTAAACTCTGAATTAAAAAATCTTGAAAAGACAATTGTCAGAACAGATATTTTAAAAAATAAAAATAGAATAGATGGTAGAGGACTATCTGATGTAAGACCTATTTCTTGTGAAGTTGGTATTTTACCTAGGACGCATGGATCTGCTTTATTTACTAGAGGAGAAACTCAGGCTATAGTTACAGCTACTTTAGGTACATCTGATGATGAACAAAGAATTGAGAGCTTAGATGGATTGCAAAGAGAAAGGTTTATGCTTCATTATAATTTTCCCCCTTTTTCAGTAGGAGAAACAGGAAGAATTGGAACTGGTAGAAGAGAAATAGGACATGGTAAATTAGCGTGGAGAGCTATTCACTCGTCATTACCATCGAAAGAGACATTTCCTTACACATTTAGAGTGGTTTCTGAAATTACAGAGTCTAACGGTTCATCCTCAATGGCCACTGTTTGCGGAACTTCACTTGCATTAATGGACGCAGGAGTACCAATTAAAGAACCAGTTGCAGGTATTGCAATGGGTTTAATTAAAGAGGGTGATGATTTTAGTGTGCTATCAGACATTTTAGGTGATGAAGATCATCTGGGTGATATGGACTTCAAAGTTGCTGGAACGAAAGATGGAATTACCTCTCTACAAATGGATATCAAAATTACAGGTATAACATTTGAAATAATGGAACAGGCATTAAGTCAAGCTAAAGATGGAAGAGTTCATATTTTAGGAGAAATGAATAAAGCATTATCAGCTTCAAGATCTGACGTTGGAAAACATACTCCAAAAATGGAAAAAATAAATGTCGACAAAAAAGATATTGCAGCTGTAATTGGAAAAGGCGGTGCAACAATAAGAGAAATAGTTGAAAAGTCAGGTGCAAAAGTAGATGTAAATGATGAGGGTGTAGTAACAGTTGCTGCTCCAGATGAAGCGTCAAGAAACACTGCTATGCAAATGATTAAAGACATTACTGCAAAAGCTGAATTGAATAAAATATATTCAGGTAAGGTTATGAAGATTATGGAGTTTGGCGCATTTGTAAATTTTTTGGGAAAACAAGATGGACTGGTTCATATTTCAGAACTTGCAGATAAGAGGGTAGCTAAAGTTACTGATATTGTAAAAGAAGGTGATGAAGTAAAAGTTAAAGTAATAGGTTTCGATAGAGGTAAAGTTAAACTTTCTATGAAGCAAGCTACTGAATAAAATTCTAAATATAATAATAATGATTTATTCATAATATTTTTTTTATGAAAAAATTTAAGGCATATTTAAAACACTTTACACCACCAATTTTTAGACCTAATTATTTTATAGAAATTTACAACAGAGTATTTAATAAAGATAAAATTTTACATCATTTTGAGTATGAAAAAAATTTTTTTAAAAGACACGCTTTTATCAATTTAGCAATTTCTAAATTTAAAAATTGTAAATATCTAGAGATAGGAGTCGATGACAATGATGTTTTTAATTCTATACCTTTGAGTATGAATGATAAGTATGGTGTTGACCCAAAAAAAGGAGGTAATTTTAAAATGACCTCAGATGATTTTTTTAAGAAAAATCCACAAATTAAATTTGATGTTATATTTATTGATGGTTTGCACGAATACGAGCAATGCCAAAAAGATTGCCTAAATTCAATAAAACAACTGAATGAGGATGGAATAATTTTATTTCACGATTTTTTACCTAGATCTATTTATGAGGAAAATGTCCCTAGAAAGCAATCGAGTTGGACTGGAGATGTTTGGAAGGTAGCTGTTGAGTTAGCTAATTCAAAAAATGCTCAATTTAAAATTATAAATATTGATATGGGGATAGGTGTATTGAAGATAAAAACTAATTTTGAGTATAAAAGAATGAAAGAGCTTAAAAATAAAAGTTTTAAAGAATACTTAAACTATAAAAACAACCTACCTGTCATTTCTGCTCAAGAGGGAATAGCCTTTATTTTAGATAAATAAATTTAATAAATATTTGATCCTAAGAAATATTTTTAGGATCTGGCATTCCTACTTTATTATATCCAGCATCAACATAGTGAATTTCACCTGTGACACCATTTGCAAGTTCGCTTAGAAGATATAATGCCGAATTTCCTACATCATGAATATCTACATTCCTCTTTAAGAATGAGTGGTCTTCATTCCATTTGTATAAGAATTTTGCATCACCAATAGCGGAAGCTGCTAAGGTTTTAATTGGTCCAGCACTAATAGCATTTACCCTCATACCTTTAGTACCTAAATCTCTTGCAAGATATTTTACACTTGCTTCTAAAGCAGATTTACATACTCCCATTACATTATAATTGGGAATAGCTTTCGTAGACTCGTAAGTTAAAGTTAACATGCTCCCACCTTTTTTCATGACTTTAGAAGCTTCTTTTGCAACTTCTGTAAATGAAAAACATGAAATTAACATACTTCTTAAAAAATTTTCTCTAGTTGTATTTAAATACTCGCCCGATAATTCTGATTTATCTGAAAAAGCTACTGCATGAACCACAAAATCAATTTCACCCCATTGAGATTTAATACTTTCAAATAATTTTACAACTTCTTCTTTTTTCTCGACATCACAACTAAACGTTACTTTTGAATTTAATTTTTCTGCTAAAGGAATAACTCTTTTTTTTAAAGCATCTCCTAAATATGTGAAGGCGAGTTCAGCACCAGCCTCAGCTAATTTTTGTGAAATACCCCAAGCAATAGATCGCTCATTGGCAACTCCCATGATTAATCCTTTTTTACCTTTCATTAAACTCATTAATTAAACCTTTTCAAAAATTAAAGCAGCATTAGTTCCACCAAAACCAAAACTATTAGACATAACTGTGTTTAATGTTATTTCAGTTTCTGTTTTTGCAACTATTGGGAATTTTTTAGCTTCTTCATCCATTTCATTTATATTCGCTGATCCAGCAATAAAGTTATTTTTCATCATAATTAAACAATAAATAGCTTCATGTACTGAAGCAGCGCCCAATGGATGACCGGATAAGGATTTTGTTGAACTTATTTTTGGAATATTTTCTCCAAAAGTATCTTTCACTGCATTTAGCTCTGTGATGTCCCCAACAGGAGTAGAAGTCCCATGAGTATTTATATAATCAATTTTATTTCTAGCTGTTGCCATAGCCATTTTCATACATCTTACAGCTCCCTCACCAGATGGAGCTACCATATCATATCCATCTGAAGTTGCTCCATAACCAGTTAATTCAGCGTATATCTTAGCACCTCTAGCTTTAGCATGTTCGTATTCCTCAAGAACTAGAACTCCAGCTCCTCCCGCAATTACAAATCCATCTCTTGTTTTATCATAAGCTCTAGAGGCTGTTTCAGGAGTTTCATTGTACTTAGATGATAATGCAGTCATAGCATCAAACATAGCTGTCATGGCCCAGTGTATTTCTTCACTCCCCCCAGCGAAAACAATATCTTGTTTTCCCATTTGAATTAATTCCATTGAATTACCAATACAATGACCACTGGTGGCGCATGCCGAACTCATTGTATAGTTTGTTCCTTTAATTTTAAATGGAACTGCTAAAGTTGCTGATGCCGTGCTTGCCATAGTTCTTGGAACTATAAAGGGACCCATTAATTTTGGAGTTTTTGCTCTTGTTTTATCTGCAGCCAGAATCACATTTTCAATTGATGGCCCTCCAGAACCCATAACGATACCAGTCATAAAATTACTAACTTCTTTTTCAACTAAACCAGAGTCTTTAATTGCTTCTTTCATCGCTATATAATTATAAGCAGAACCTGAGCCCATAAATCGGATTGTTTTTCTATCTATATGATCTTCGAGTTTAATATTGGGTTTCCCGTGTACGTGACTTTTTAAATTATGTTCTTTATATTCTTTCGCAAAAGAAATCCCCGATTTTGAGTTGAATAATGATTTATGAACTTCTTCTTGATTATTTCCCAAACAAGATACTACACCCAAACCTGTGATCACGACTCTTCTCATTATTTAAATAATCCTACTTTTAAATTATCTGCTGAATATATCTTTTTTTCATCCGCTAAAACCACTCCATTCGCAAGACCAACTGTTGTACCTCCAGGAGACATAATTTTTTTCATGTCAATTTCATATTTTACTAATTTTACATTTTGTAAAACTTCTCCTGTAAACTTTACCGTTCCAACACCTAACGCCCTTCCTTTTCCTGGATTTCCTATCCAGCCTAAATAAAAACCTACTAATTGCCACATAGCGTCCAAACCAAGGCATCCAGGCATTACAGGATCCTCTTTAAAATGACAATCGAAAAACCAAAGGTTCTTTTTTATTTCAAGTTCTGCTTTTAGTGATCCTTTTTTAAAAGCACCCTCATTATCATTAATTTCTGTTATTCTATCAAACATGAGCATTGGTGGAAGCGGTAATTTAGCATTTCCTGGCCCAAACAATTTACCTTCTCCACAATTTATAAGTTCATTGTATGAGTAGGAATTTTTTTTCATAAAATTGAGTACTCTTATTTACTTGATTTTACCACTATATAATATAAATTTAGTAATAGTTTAGAATAATTTTAATTAATAATACGAATTAATTGTGAAATATATTGAAAAATTAAGAAATTCTGGATTACGTCCTACCAAACAAAGACTTCAGATATGTGAGGTACTATTTAACTCAGAAAAAACATTTCATTTTACCATCAACGAGCTGGATCAGAAAATAAAGAAACAAGTAAGTGATAAAATTTCTCTAGCAACAATTTATAACACTGTACACGCTTTTGAAAAAAAAGGTTATTTAAAACAAATACCTATAAACTCAAATCAAACTTATTTTGATACAAATATTTCTGACCATCATCATTTTTATGATTTAAAAGAGGAAAAATTGATAGACTTAGAAAATGCTGATGTTGGTCCAATTAACATTTTAAAAAAAATCAATGGAAAAAAAATTAAATCTGTTGAGGTTCTTGTAAAGTTAGAAGACTAATTTTTGTTGTTATAATTCAAGCGTCATTTTAAACCAATTGACACCTTTTTAGAATCATTATAAACTAGTAAAAACTAACAAATATAGGGAAATTAATGAGTACTGAAAATTTTAAAGATAAATCTTTTAAAACTAATCAAATGAGCAAATGTCCATTTACTGGAGCGGGAACACCTGCAAAGTTTTCCGCAGGCAGAGGTCAAACAGTAAGAGATTTTTGGCCAAACAGTTTAAATCTTAAGATCCTTAGTCAGCACTCAAACTTATCCAACCCTATGGATAAAAAATTTAGCTATGCTAAAGAATTTAAAAAACTTAATTACAAAGCATTAAAAAAAGATTTAAAAAAGTTGATGACAGACTCTCAGGAATGGTGGCCTGCTGATTACGGTCATTATGGTCCTTTGTTTATTAGACTAGCGTGGCATGCTGCGGGCACTTATAGAACTGGTGATGGCAGAGGAGGAGCCGGAACAGGAAATCAAAGATTTGCACCACTTAATTCTTGGCCAGATAACGTTAATTTAGATAAAGCTAGATTGCTTTTATGGCCTATCAAAAAAAAGTATGGAAGAAAAATTTCATGGGCAGATTTATTTATACTTGTTGGAAACGTTGCATTAGACTCAATGGGTTTTAAAACATTTGGTTTTGGAGCTGGTAGAACTGATATCTGGGAGCCAGAAGATGATATTTATTGGGGTTCGGAAAAAGAGATGCTAGGTGTAGAAAGATATAGTGGAAATAGAGATTTAGAACAACCGTTAGGAGCTTCACATATGGGTTTAATATATGTAAATCCACAAGGCCCTGACGCTAATCCAGATCCAAAACTTGCAGCACATGATATCAGAGAGACATTTGGAAGAATGGCTATGAATGATTATGAAACAGCGGCATTGGTAGCCGGAGGACATACATTTGGAAAATCACACGGTGCAGCTTCAGAATCATTTAAAGGTCCTGATCCTGAGGCATCAAAACTTCAAGATCAATCAACTGGATGGAATAGTGGATATAAATCAGGAAAAGGTGTTGATACAATAAGCAGTGGTATTGAAGGTGCTTGGACCCAAAATCCAATTAAATGGGATATGGGTTATTTAGATTGTTTATATGGACATGAGTGGGAACTTACAAAAAGCCCAGCTGGTGCTCATCAATGGACGCCTAAGAAAAATGGTCAGGAAATTAAAATGGTTCCTGATGCTCATCAGAAAGGTGTGCTTCATCCACCAATGATGCAAACGACTGATATCTCAATGAAAGTTGATCCAAGTTACGGACCTATAACAAAACATTTTCATCAAAATCCGAAAGAGTTTCATGATGCATTTGCTAGGGCTTGGTTTAAATTAACTCATAGAGATATGGGTCCTAGAGTTTGCTATCTTGGAAGTGAAGTACCAAAAGAACAATTAATTTGGCAAGATCCAATTGATAAGCCAAAATACAAACTTAAATCAAAAGATATTAAAGATTTAAAGAATATGATTTCTAAGTCCAAAATATCAATTTCAGATTTAGTATCTACTGCATGGGCATCAGCCTCTACTTTTAGAGGATCAGACAAAAGAGGTGGTGCTAACGGCGCAAGAGTATTGTTGGAACCACAAAAAAAATGGAAAGTGAATAATCCAAAAAAATTATCAACAGTAACCAATGCTTTAGGTAAAATAAAAAGCAAATTTGATAATAAAAAGAGAAGTGTTTCAATGGCAGACTTAATTGTGCTAGCCGGAGGTGTTGGTATCGAAATGGCTGCAAAAAAAGGTGGTTATAAAGTTCAAGTTCCATTTTCGGCAGGAAGAGGAGATGCAAGACAAGATCAGACCGATATTCATTCATTTGGTCTACTTGAACCGAATGCAGATGGTTTTAGAAACTATTTAAATGGAGGAGATTCGAATGTTTCTGCTGAGGAAAAATTGGTAGATAAAGCTCAATTGATGGGCTTAACTGCACCAGAAATGACCGCACTTGTTGGTGGGATGAGAGTATTAAATACTAACTATGATGGCTCGAAACACGGTGTTTTCACAAATAGACCTGGTTCTCTTACAAATGATTATTTCGTAAATCTTTTAGATATGAATACTACATGGAAAGAAGAGGATAAATCAGAGCAAACATTTGTTGGAAAAGATAGAAAAACACAAAAAACAAAATGGAAAGCAACAAGAGTTGATTTAATTTTTGGCTCAAATTCTCAATTAAGAGCTTTAGCAGAAGTTTATGCATGTGAAGATTCAGGTGAAAAATTTGTTAAAGATTTTATCGCCGCATGGGTAAAAGTAATGAATTCTGATCGATTTGATTTAAAATTGAATTAAACTTTAAATGTGAGATAAAAATATGGTAACAACAAATTTTGAGGACTTTTATGAGGTTCCTAATCTTAATTTTGATATTTCAAGACTGAGAAATGATTTAGATAAGATTTTAAAGTCTAAAAAGTTTAATTCTCCTGGTGTCACACATTTTGGTGCTATATCATTAAATCAAATTCCGAATGATAAAAGTTCCATCGAGGGAAATAATATAAGAGGAAAATACTGGACAATTGCAGATGAAACAGGAAAAGAGGTCTCTAGAGACGTTGACATAGATGAGTCTAAATATACTCAATTAATACCAGAATTTGAAAATACATATTTTAAGGAAGTTTACGAAATATTAAGAAAGAGGTTTAAATTGGGTAGAGTAAGACTTTTGTTAAAAGAACCAAGATCAACATTAAGCTGGCATAAAGATCCCGAGTGCAGACTACATGTTCCTATAATAACTAATAAGGGTTGCTCAATGGTTATTGAAAATGTTGCAAAACACCTTCCAGCTGATGGAAAGGTATGGATAACAAACAACACAAAATATCATAATTTTTTTAATGGTGGAGAACAGGCTAGAGTCCATTTAGTTGCTTGTGTACTTGAAAGCCCGTTTAAAAGATAATGGAAATAACAAGCGGTATATTTAAAGCTGCTGGACAAATTTACTCAAACAACAGAGGTTCAATTTTAAGAACCATTATTTATACAATTGGACACTTTGCAATCGCTATAACTGTTTTAATGTTAGTAGCCAATGTTTCGTTTATGATTGCACTCACAGACGCAATAGTAGAGCCAATTGCAAATTCTGTTTGGTATTTCATTTTAGACAAATGGTGGGCGAGTAAATCTAAAACTAAATAAAATTTTTATTTAGTTGGATTAACTTTGATACTAATTATCATTCTCAAAAAAAATCTGCTAATGATAATTATTCTCAAACTTTTTCATTGTATTCATTTTCACCGGAGTTAATTTGATACTATGCAAACCGAAAACTACAATTGTAAAAAATGTGGATTAACAATTTCATCAACTTGTTCTAAGTGTGATAAGGTTGTTGATGTAGAAATTTTAGATGATGGATGTATTGTACAAAAAACTAAATGTGGAGATTGTGCGAATACTCCTGTAATTAAGGATATCTGCGTTCAACAAAAGTGATTAAATTTTATTTAGGTAAAAGTTATTTTACTTTTCCCCACAAATTATTATTTTCTATCCACCCCTTAAAATTATCAGTTTTAACTTCGCACCAATCATTTTGACAAGTTTGAACTATTAAAACTCTCCCTTTTTTAATTTTCGCAACAGGCTTTGAAAAAATTGTTGGTTTGTCAAATAAGATTTTATCGTTTAAGGAAATAGTGGAGTTAATAGGTTTTAATTGTGAGGAATGGATCCATCCACTATTATTTTTTAAATCTATAATTCTTCTCCAATTATCTTTTTTATCAATTTGTTTTATAGGTAAATCTATTTTCTTGTAAACAAATTTAACAGGAAACTCAAAACTTGGGCCATATCTTACATTTACCTTATTTTTTTTTAATGAAAGAAATATTTCTTCTGATAATGCAGTTGAAAAAAAGATAAATGAGGTAATTATTATAAATATTTTATTAAACATTTTTAATCTTGTTTAATTTGACTTTTCTAAAATTTAAATTCAATAAGTCTAAAATTAAAATATAACCGTTTAGATCTTTTCCAATATTTAAAATTTTCTTTAAAATTTCGTTTGCTTGAAAAATACCAACAATACCAGCAACAGTCCCTAAAACTCCTTCATTTTCGCAGTTTAATGTATTTTCAAAAACCTCTTCTTCTTGAAAAAAATTTCTTATACATGGTGTTCCCTTTTTTTTGAAATTAAATGTAAAAATATGTCCATCAAACTTACTAATTGCACCTGTAACTAAAAACTTCTTAAATTTTTTACAAAAATCGTTAATTAAAAATTTGGTTTCAAAATTATCTGAGCCATCTATAACAAAATCATATTTTTTAATAATATCTAAAGAATTTTTCTTATTTAACTTAATTTTAAAACAATTAATGTCTATTTTTGGGTTAATTTTTTTTAGTTTTTTTTTTGCTGCTGATATTTTTGATTTTTTCAAATCTTCAGAATTAAAAAGACTTTGTCGATGAATATTTGATAAATCTACGTCATCAGGATCAATAATACCTAATGACCCTACCCCTGCTCTTGTTAAATATTCAGCTGCAGGGCACCCTAAACCACCCATACCAACAATTAACACTTTAGCTTTAATTATTTTTTTTTGGCCTAGAACTCCAATGTCTTTTAAGACAATCTGTCTTGAAAATTTTTCTATTTGATATTTATTTAATTTGATACTCATTTACCTGTTGAGCCAAAACCACCTTTTCCTCTTATAGATTCAGGCAAATTATTTACTTCTTCTAATTCCATCTTCAATACAGGCATTAATATCATTTGAGCTATTCTATCACCATTACTTATTAAGAAATTTTCATCACCATGATTATAAATTATAACTTTTATTTCTCCTCTGTAGTCGCTATCAATTGTCCCTGGTGTATTTAAAACACTTATATTATTTTTGGCTGCTAAGCCTGATCTTGGTCTTATTTGAATTTCGAAATCTTCAGAGAATGCCACAGATAATCCTGTGGGAACTAAGACAGACTTTTTAGGTTTTAGATCAATGGTTCCTTTAATATATGCTCTTAAGTCAACACCTGATGCTCCATTGGTTTTATATTCAGGTAATTTTACAGCTGGATCAAGTTTTTTAATTAAAACTTTAACCATTAATTTATCTGTGCGACTATTCTATCTACGATTTCCTCAGATATCTCGGATTTTTTCCTTAATGAGAGTTTTTCTGCACTCATTTTATTGTTTTTGTAGAAAATTGTAATTTCATTGTTCTCAGCGTTAAAACCACTTTCATCTTTTGAAACATCATTAGCAATTATCCAATCACAATTTTTATTTTTTAATTTTTCAGCTGCATTTTTTTCTAAATTTGATGTCTCAGCAGCAAAACCCACAACAATTTTTGGCCTCATAGAATTATGATTGGATACATAATTCAATATGTCGATATTTTTTTCTAAATTTAATGTTAAATTTTCAATTTTTTTAATTTTTTCTTTTTGTTTATCTCTTAGTTTAAAATCGGCAACAGCAGCAGCAAATATAGCTATATCTGTTGGTAGACTTTTTTGAGTTTCTTTGAACATTTCTTCTGCTGTCTCAACCTTGATTAATTTAATATTTTCATCAACTTTTAAATTTGTTGGTCCAGATATTAGCGTTGTATCAAAGCCTCTTTTATGAAGAGATTTAGCAATTTCATAACCTTGTCGACCGCTTGATTTATTTGTAATAAATCTTACAGGATCTATATACTCGTTTGTTGGGCCTGCGGTTACTAATGCTTTGAATTTATTATTTTTAATTTTGTCAAATAGAAAATTCTGAATTTCTTTGTATATAACTAAAGGTTCAGACATTTTGCCTTCACCATATTCGCCACAGGCCATATCACCTATTTCAGGGCCTATAATTTTATAGCCATAACTTTTTAATTTTTTTAAATTAATTTGCGTAGATTTGTGTTCCCACATTCTTACATTCATTGCTGGAGCTAAAAAAACTTGTTTATTAGATGCTAATGTAACTGTAGAGGCTAAATCGTCTGAGCTACCTTGGCTAAGTCTAGAGATAGTGTTAGCGGTTGCTGGAGCGATGATTATTACATCAGCCCATCTAGAAAGAGAAATATGATCCATTTCTGCCTCATTTTCTAAACTAAACAAATCATCATAGACTTTACCTTTAGATAAAGATGTTACAGACAATGGCGTTACAAACTCCTTGGCATTTTTAGTAAGAATTGTTTTAATTTGAGCGTTGTGTTTTTTAAACATCCTTATTGTTTCAAGGCTTTTGTAGGCTGAAATACCTCCGCATATTATAAAAAGAATTTTTTTATTTAATAAATCTTTCATCGTCTAAATTAAAATATTAAAAGGCCCAAAATTACAAGAACTAATATACTAATAATAGATTGGTTTCTAAAAGCAATCATTTCTGATTTTTGAGTATTCAAGGCAGTATATGAGTTTGAGTTTTGAGGAATTTGTCCGCTTGCTAAATAAGTAAGAGCCTGATTTGCTTTATCCATAATCTCAGGGAATTCTGGTAACCTTTTAATTACCTCTGATGTATTTTGTAGCGTTTCATTTAATTTTGTCATTGGATCCTTTGTCTCTCTCAGCCAACTTTCAAGAACTGGTTTTGAAGTGGTCCAAATATTTGTGTTGGGGTTTAATTTTCTCGCAACACCCTCTACTACAACCATGGTTTTCTGAAGCATTAAGAGCTGCGGTTGGGTTTGCATATTAAATTTTTCGGTGACATCAAAGAGTTGTTTTAACAATTTACCTCCGGAGATATCCTTCACTGCCTGACCAAAAATTGGTTCTCCAATAGATCTTAGTGCTTGTGCAAGATCGTCGATTGGTACTTCCTTTGGTACAAGACCAGCAATTAAATGTACTTCTGCAACTTTACGATAATCTCTCTGAATAAAACCAAACAATATTTCAGCTAAAAACCTTTTACTCATTTTATCTAGACGACCCATTATTCCGAAATCAATTGGAACAATTTGACCATCATTGTCTATGAAGATATTACCTTGATGCATGTCAGCATGGAAAAACCCATCCCTTACAGCATGTCTTAAAAAGTTTTGGATAATGTCTTCTGCTATTTTTTCTGTATTAAATTCTCTATTTTTTAGTTCTTGTGTTTCCCTAATAGATATTCCATCAATCCAATCTAAGGTCATAACGTTTTCACTTGTGTAATTCCAATAAATTTGTGGAACTCTAAATCCAACATCATTTTTTGTATTTTCGGCATATTCATTTGCTGCAGCAGCTTCAAATCTTAAATCCATTTCTAAATTTGTAATTTCCTTTAACAAAAAAAACACCTCAACCAATTTTAATCTTTTCGTTTTTTTTATAAATGACTCAATTAGAAAAGCAAAAAGTATTATTGCATCTATTTCCTCATTGAATATTTTTTTAATATTTGGTCGTAGAATCTTAATAGCAACATCTTTTAGAACCCCATTATCATTTATTTGTGCTTTATGTACTTGGGCAATAGAAGCTGCTGCAACAGGTTCACTCAAATTAATAATAGTCTCGTAACTTTCACCACCCAGGTCATTTTTAATAATTTCTTTTGCTTGTAACAAAGAAAAAGGAGGAAGTTTATCTTGAAGGTTTTCAAGTTTTTTTGAAAGCTCTTCACCAATAATATCTGGTCTTGTGGCCAAAAACTGACCAAGTTTTATAAATGTTGTGCCCATTGACTCCAAGGAACTAGATAATCTCTCTCCCTCATCTATATTTAAATTTATTTGCTTTTTTGGTGAAAAAGAAAAAGATAACATTTTAAACAAAATCTTAATGGCTAAAGGTGGTTCCTTAAATTTTGATACAATATTTAAAATATCAGAATTGGCTATTTTCCTTCCAAGTTTAAAAAGAATAACTAATTTTTTTATCATTAGACTTTCCAACCACTATGAATAGAAACTATTCCGCCAGATAAATTTCTATATGTGCATTTTTTAAAGTTATTTTTATCCATTAAGTCAATTAATTCCTCTTGATTTAAAAAATTTTCAATACTTTTTATTAAATATTCATATGGTTTTTTTTCACCTACAATCAATTTACCAAGAATGGGTATAAGCTTAGAGTAATTTTTGTAAATTTTTTCAAAATTATTATTTTGGATTTTCGAAAATTCTAAGCATAAAAAACGTCCTCCAGGTTTTAAAACTCTATAAGCCTCAGATAGTGCATTATTTATTTTAGCGGTGTTTCTTAAACCAAAGCTTATTGTATAAAAGTCGAATAGATTATCTGACAAAGGGATATTTTCTGCTTGGGAAATAATCCAATTTATATTTTTAAATTTTGATAATTTTTCTTTCCCTTTTCTGATCATTCCCCTGTTTGGATCGACACATGTCACTTGAGAGGATTCATTCACATATTTAAGAAATAGTCTAGCGATATCTCCTGTACCACACGCAACATCAATCAAATTTTGATTTGATGATGGATTCATCATATTAATTAGATTTTTTTTCCACAATCTATGAACACCCAATGACATAAAATCATTCATTAAATCATAACGATCATAAACTTGATCAAAAACATTTTGGACTAGCCCTTTTTTATTTTGTAGATATTGTTGCATAATTCAAAAATATATATTCAATATAATAATAAATGCCAGAATTACCAGAAGTAGAAATTGTACGACAATCACTAAATAAAAAAATAAAACAAAAAGTGGTCAAAAAAGTATTAATTAGAAATAGAAATCTGAGATTCAAGATTCCACTGAATTTTGCTAAATACCTAGTTGGAAAAAAAATAATAGAAGTTAAAAGATTCTCCAAATATATTATTATCTGTCTATCAAATCATAGCTATTGTCTAGTACATCTAGGTATGTCTGGAACAATTCATCTAGTTGAGAATTATAAAAATAGTTTAGTGACAAATACTAGTTTTTATAATTCGCCTTTGTTACCAAAAAAACACAATCATGTAGAGATTTTTTTTGATAATTTTAAAATTGTCTATAATGATCCTAGGAGATTTGGATTTTTTGAGATTGCTGAAGATATAAAAATTTTAGAAGAGAGATTTTCTAAACTTGGACCTGAGCCTTTACAAAATAGATTTAATGTAAAGTATGTTTTTGCTTTTTTTAAAGGAAAAAAAAAGAATATTAAGAATTTTTTATTAGATCAATTTTTTGTATCTGGTATAGGCAATATTTATGCGAGTGAAATTTTATTTTTAAGTAATATAAATCCAGAGAAAAAAGTATCTTTATTAAATAAAAAAGATTGTGAAAAGCTAATATTAAACTCTAAAAAGGTTTTGATTAATGCAATTGAGCAAGGAGGATCAAGTATTAGGGATTTCAAAAATACAGATGGTAAATCAGGAAATTTTCAAAAAACTTTTAAAGTATATGAGAGAAATGGATTAAAGTGTAAGCGATCTTATTGTAAAGGGGTAATTCAGAAAAAAAAAATTTCTAATAGGTCCTCTTTTTTTTGTAATATCTGTCAAAAGTTATGATTATTTCATTGACCAAAATTAATTCTCAAGCTATACCCCTGCGCTTATGGCTAATACAAAATCAGCGATTAAAAGAATTAGAAGAATCTCAAGACAAACCACAGTTAATAGAGCTAGAAAAAGCAGATATAAGAACGCGTTAAAAAAGATGAATCTTTTAATTGATAGTAAAAAAAAATCAGAAGCACTTAAATTCTTACCCAAGTTGAATTCAGAATTGATGAAAATTGCTAAAACTGGTATAGTAAAAAAACAAAACGCTTCAAGAAACCTCTCAAGAATTTCAAAAAAAATTAATTCAATTTAACTTGTATATTGCTGGTTGATTCAACTTAAGGCATACACCCCATGTATGATTTAATTTGATTAATTTACAATATTTTGATTTAGTAAATTTCTAATATATTTTTTCTATAAATTAATTTTGTAAATTTTGATACATAAAAAATTTTTTTGTCAAAGAATATTTTTGCTGGGATAAAAAAAAACACAATCCTAGATTTTATTTTTTTGATTTTTTTTTTAATTATTTGTTGCAATAAACTTATGAATAGTTGTATCTAATATCTCCTCAAAAATGAATAATACGTTTACAGAAAATAAGTTATCTAATTTAAAATCTGAAAAATTGGATTGGGAAATCGTTCGAGCAGATATAAGAAATAAATTAGGCATGGATGTTTATGAAAGTTGGGTTAAAAAAATTGTTTTTGTAGAGGAATTTCATAATTACGTTTTATTATCTGTTCCCACAAGATTTATAAGAGATTGGATTACTTCTAGATATTTAGATCAAATTCTACAGTCATTGAAAAATCATAGGAAAGAAATCATAAGAATAGAGTTTAAAATAGACTCACAAAATTTAAAAAACCAAAAAAAAGAGGAAAACTTTGATCAAATAAAAAAAAGCGAAAATATTTCTTTTATAAAAGAATCTTACCTTCAATATAATAGAATTGATCCAAATAAAACATTTGAAAATTTTATAACAGGATCTAGTAATAAGTTAGCTTACGAAGCTTCACTAAAAGTGTCAGAAAATGTCTCAAACTACAATCCACTTTATATCTATGGAGGTGTTGGGATGGGTAAAACGCATCTTTTAAACTCTATTGGTTTTGAATTAAAAAAGAATAACACAGTAATGTTCATTTCAGCAGAGAGGTTTATGTATCAATTTGTTAAATCAATAAAATCTAATGATATGGTAAAATTTAAGGAATATTTTAGAAATACCAATGTCCTGTTGATTGATGATATTCAGTTTATGAATGGTAAAGAAGCAATGCAAGAGGAGTTTTTTCACACATTTAATGCTTTAAAAGAAAAGGGATCAAAAATCATTGTCTCTGCAGATAGGCCGCCAAACAGGTTATCAAGAATTCAAGAAAGAATTAAATCTAGGTTTTCTGGAGGTTTAGTTGTTGATATACAAAAACCTGATTATGAGCTTAGAAAAAAAATTATTTCAAAAAAAATTGAGGAGTTTAATAATTTATATTCAGATGAGGTAAAAATTTCTAGTGAAATTGAGGATTTTATTAGTAAAGAAATCACAGCTAGCATAAGAGAACTAGTAGGAGCAATAAATAGAATTTTCTCTTTTTCAAGGATATATACTAAATCTCCAAATCTTTCTGAGGCTAAAGTTGTTTTAAAAGACTTGTTAAATCTTAACGAAAACAAAGTTACAATAGATCTTATACAGACGTTGGTTTGCAAATTTTTTAAAATTAGTAAGAACGAAATGTTATCATCCAGAAGATCTAGATATTTAGTAAGACCTAGACAAATAGGAATTTACTTAGCAAAAATTTTGACTTCAAAATCCCTTCCTGAGATTGGGAGAGAATTCTCCAATAGAGATCATACAACGATAATTCACTCAGTTAAGACCATTGAAAAGCTTAAGGAAAAAGACCCATCGATGGTAGAGAATATAAATAAATTAAAAAATCAAATATTATACAACAACACAGAAGATGAAATTTAATGTAAACCAACAAGATTTTCAGCAAGCTTTAAATTATTGTCAAGGGGTAATAGAAAAAAGAAGTACACTTCCAATTTTGTCAAACATACTCTTGAATGCTCAAAGTTCAAATCTCACATTGACAGCTACTGATTTAGATTTGATATTTATTCATCATATAAAAAATGTTGAAGTTTTAGAGGAAGGAACAACCACAACAACCTCATCTACATTGTATGATATTATAAGAAAACTTTCTTCTGGAAAAAAAATTAATCTAACGCTTAATGAAAAGAGTAAATTAAATTTGCAATCAGAAAAATCTAATTTTAATCTTAATTGTATGAGTGCTTCAGAATTTCCGGTAACTGGAGAGGATTTTAATCAAGATGTTTTTGTTATCAAATCTAAACAACTTCTTAAACTTTTGAATAAATGTAAATTTTCTATTTCGAATGATGAAACAAGACACTACTTAAGTGGCATTTATATCCATAAAACAGAATTTGAAGATAAAAATTATTTAACAGCTGCAGCAACTGATAGTCATAGGATGTCAATATCTAAAATAAGATTAGATGAAGATATAACTTTCGAACCTATAATATTACCAAAAAAAACTATTTTTCAATTATGCTCTTTATTAGATAATTATGATGGTGATGTAAAAATTTCTAATATTAAATCAAAAATTAAATTTGAATTAAATAATAGTATTTTAATATCAAAGTTAATTGATGGAAAATTTCCTAATTATATACAGGTCATACCAAAAAATAATCAAAAAAAGTTAGAGATAGATTTAAAACTTTTTTTAAATTCAGTTGATAGAGTAGCCTCGGTTTCACTAGACAAAAAAGATGGAGTAAAATTTAGTTTAGAAAAAGATATTTTAAACTTATCAGTAAATAATACAAATAGTGGAGATGGGAAAGAAACGTTATCGGTAAAATTTGATCATGATTTAGAAATAAGTTTTAATTCGAGATACTTGATTGACATTGCATCACAATTAGATGGAGAAAAAGTTGAAATATATCTTAATGATAGTGGCTCGCCTGCGTTGATTAAAGATCCTGGAGATTTTAATAGTATATTTGTCGTTATGCCAATGAAGGGCTAACATAGTAAATCGAGCTCAGAATAAATGCAGTTTTCAAGATTTTTTAGAAACTCATCTTTAGATATACCGGGGTGTATGGGTTTTAAAATTGAAATTATTATTGTTCTTTTATTATTTTTAATTCCTCTCTTTGGCCAAACATATCCTGAATTAATTGCAACTGGCTGGCATATAATTTTTAATTCCTCATAAATCCTAGATACACCTTTCTTAAAAGGAGGACGTTCATGTGGTAAAACCCTTGTTCCTTGCGGAAAAATTATTAAAGGTCTCTTGGTATTCATTAATTTTTCAGAAATATTACCAAAAAAATTTAAATTATCTTTAGAAACCTTGTTTCTTTTAATTGAAACAGATCCAATTTTTTTCAAATACCAACCAAAAATAGGAATATAAGTCAGTTCTTTTTTGAGAATAAAAATTGGAGAGTTAAATATAGTCTGTAAGTAGAAAGTTTCAAACATAGACTGGTGAGATGCAGCTATAAAAAACTTTTCATTCTTAATAATATTTTCTTTACCCTTTATCTCAATTTTTGTACTCAAAAAAAATCTTAAACAAATACCTGTCCAGTAACCCATTATTTTACCACCAAATAAAGCTATTTTTTGAGGAAAAAAAAAAGATGGTAAAAAGATTAATGAAATTATTAATATTCCACTAAAAAAGAAAGTTGAAAATAAAAAGTTTCTAATCATCTTTCAAAAGCTAGATAAAATCTTTATGCCTTTGTCTTTTTTTAATAATCTTTATTTTAGATCCCTTTATAAGTAATTCGATTGGTTTCGGCCTCAAGTTATAATTTGAGCTTAGAGACATACCGTATGCACCCACATCGCATATAACAATAATTTCATTTTCTCTTAATTCTTGAAATTTTTTTAAATTCAAAAAACTATCTGTGCTCTCACAGATTGGCCCAACGAATTCGTGATTTTCATTATATATTTTATTTTTCTTTAATGAGGGCATTATCCTATGAGTTGCCCCATATAAAGCTGGCCTCATTAAATCATTCATTGCAGCATCTAAAATAATGAAGTTTTTTTTTCCACTTTTTTTAATATAAATTATTTTACTAATTAAAGTACCAGTATTTCCTATGATAGACCTGCCAGGTTCAAATATAATTTTGGACTTGTATTTATTTAAAAATTTTTTAATTACTAAGTAATACTTTTTATAATCTAGACTATTTTGTTTATTATCATAGGAAATTCCCATACCACCACCAAGATCGATAAACTCAAATTTATATTTAGTTATTTCAAGTATTTTTGTAATAGATTTAAGCATTTTTTCATAAGGTTTGTGATCAAGAATTTGACTTCCAATATGAACACTTAAACATTTTATTTCAATATTTTTTGAATTTTTATAATTATTTATAAGTTTAATAAAAGTTTTACTATTAACTCCAAATTTATTTTCCTTTTTGCCAGTAGAGATTTGACTTAAAGTTTTTGCATCCGTATTAGGATTTAGTCTAATACCAATTTGTATTTTCTTTTTTTTTGATTTTGCAATTTTTTCAATTTGCTTAATTTCACTTTCTGATTCAGCATTAATCAAAAATATATTTTTATTAACAGCATATTTAATTTCATCAAAAGTTTTGCCAACTCCAGAAAAGACTATTTTTTTTGGGCTAATTCCAGCTTTAATAGCCATCATTAATTCTCCCACTGATACCACATCAGCGCCAAGACCAAATTTTTTAATTTCTTTAATTAAATTAACATTAGTATTAGATTTAACTGCAAAGCATATTAATGGAGAAAAAGATCTAAAACTATTTTTGAAATTATTGATATTTTTCTTTAATTCTGAGTAAGAATAACAATATGTGGGTGTTCCATATTTCTTAGCTATATAATCAACTTTCACATTTTCAATAGTAAGTTTTTTTTTCAAGTATTTCATTAGGATATTTTGACAATTTTATTTTGAATTATTGTTCCATCTAAGCGTCCTTCATATTCTGGATCACCTTTTTTCCCACACGATATTAAAAAGGTTATAAATATTAAACTTAGAAATAATTTTTTTTTCATTTTTGTTTTTTATAGTTCATTATCATTTTTTTTATATTTACAAAAGACGTTCCACCATAAGATTTTTTTGATTTTATAGAATTCTTCAAATCAAATACCTTTAAAACATCTTTTGATAGTTTTGGTTCAACTATTTTTAATTCCTCTAAAGTTAATTCATCAAGTCTTTTCTTTTTCTTTTCAGCTAAATTAACTATTTTTGCAGTTTTCTGATAAGCTTTTCTAAAAGGGATTGAATGATTTATAACGAGATAATCAGCTAAATCTGTAGCAGTAATATAGCCATGGCTAGCAAGTTCCAACATTCTCTTTTTATTGGGACTTAAGTTCTTGAGAATTTCATCAAATATTTTCAAACAATCTGATAATGTATCAAAAGATTTAAAAATTATTACTTTATCATCCTGAAGATCTTTAAAATATGACAATGGTAAACCTTTCAAAATTGTAAGCATGGCAAAGAGATTTCCATAAGAAATCCCTGATTTTCCTCTTATGAATTCTAAAAGATCTGGATTTTTCTTTTGAGGCATTATTGATGAGCCCGTAACTACTTTATCCGATAAATTTATTAGTTTGAAGCCGTCTGAGTTCCATATAATGAGCTCCTCGGCTATTCTAGAAATATGCATAGAGCAGATAGATACACTAAATAAAAAATCTAAAACAAAATCTCTATCAGAAACTGTGTCGATTGAGTTCTTTGTTGGTCTCTTAAAGCCTAATTTTTTTGAGGTGTAATCTCTGTCGATATTAAAGGATGTTCCAGTGAGTGCAGCAGCACCTAAAGGATTTTCACTCAAATTCTCCAAATTATTAGAAAATCTTTTTTTATCTCTCTCAAACATTTCAATATAAGCCATTATGTAATGTGCAAATGAAATTGCCTGAGCATTTCTGAGATGGGTGAAACCAGGCATAATAGTATCTATATTTTTTTCAGCTAACTTTAATGAACTTTTAATTATGTTATTTATTCTAATTATAATTTTTTTTGAAGCAGATCTGATCCAAATTTTAAAATCTGTAATTACCTGATCATTTCTTGATCTCGCAATATGAAGATAGCCTGCCTCATCCCCAATAATTTGAAAAAGTCTTTTTTCAATATTTAAATGAATATCCTCGTACTTCTCATTAAATTGAAATTTTTTTTTGGAAATTTCCTTTTCAATCTTATTAAGGCCATAAACAATTTTATTCTTAATTTTAAAAGAAATTATCTTCTGCCTGAATAACATTTCTACGTGTGCTATAGATGCAGCTATATCCTCTTTGTAAAGTCTTTTATCTACATTTATAGAGCTACCAGCTTTTTGATAAATTGATGATGTGTTTGCCTTGATTCTAGCGCCCCATATTGCCTGGTTGTTTTTATTTTTTGTCATGATAATTAATTATACCTTTTTAGCATGAGAATTTTAATAATATTTATTATTTTAGTTTCTAATTCGGTTGCAAACGAGATAACTAATATAAAAAATCTCGTTATCAACAAAGAATTAAAGAAATATGATGATTTAACATTCTTAAACTCTAAAAAGGAACAGATAAACTTAGAGGATTTTAAAGGAAAATTAATCTTGCTGAATTTTTGGGCAACTTGGTGCGCTCCTTGTAAAGAAGAAATGCCCTCTCTAGATTTATTAGATAAAAAAGCCAATTTAGATAATTTAAAGATATTTCCTATAAATGTAGGTCAAGAGAGTGAAGAAAAAGCCATAAATTTTTTTAATGACCTTAAAATTAAAAATTTAGATACATATTTTGACTCACAAATAATTCTGGCCAAAAAATTTGGTTTAAGGGGTATACCTACCACAATTTTATTAAATAAAGATGGACTTGAGTTTGCAAGAATTGTCGGATCAATAAATTTTGAAAATGAAGAATTTATAAGATGGTTGAGTAATTTTAATTAATTTTTAAAAAAGTAAGCAAAAACCACCAATGCTATAACAGCAATAAATTGCAACAATACCCTTAACTGCATTAATTTGTTGGAATATTTTTTGCTTGTTTTGCCTCCTTTAAATAAAGTACCAATTCCAAGGATTAGGACTATTCCAACTGCCATTAACAAAGTTAATGATATTACTTTTACTAATACTCCAGAAATCATATATTAAAAGATTGTAATCTGTTTTTAAAATAAAAAAACATAAATTATATGATATGACATTTTGCCTTAATTCAACAATTATTAAACCAGAAAATAATTTGGAAATTAAAAATGCTATAATTTTACTACACGGTTATGGTGGAGATGGAAAAGATATAAGCATGCTTTCATTAAATTGGAAAAGACATTTGCCGAATACTATATTTATTTGTCCAGACGGTCATGAGACATGTCCAATTAACCCATCAGGTTTCCAGTGGTTTGATTTAACAAAAAATGATTCAAGTTATATTTTAGATGAGTCCATAAAAGCCGAAAAAATATTAAATAAATTTATAGTTGAAATAAAAGAGGAATTTGATTTAGAAAATAATAAAATTTGTTTATCAGGATTTAGCCAAGGTTGTATGATGGCTATTAATCTAGGCTTAACCTCTGAAAAAGAATACAATAGCATTATTGGTTTTTCAGGAAAAATTATAAATCAAGAAAATTTAAAAAACAGAAAAAAGACCTCTACAAATACATTATTGATCCATGGTGATTTAGATCAAGTAGTTCCAGCCAACTTTTTGCTAGAAGCAAAAGATTTTTTTATAAGGAATAACATTCAAATTGAAACTCATTTAATTAAAGGCTGCGACCATCATATTCCTGTTCAGGCATCAAGTATAGCATTAAATTATATTCTCAAAAAATTTAATCTTGTCTAAAGATTGAAATATTTTTTTAATAAGTTATGTTTTCTTAATGAATAATTTTATTGATAGGGACGTCTCTTTGGAAAAATGCCCAGCATTGGTATTAAATGCTGATTATAGGCCTTTAAGCTATTATCCTTTATCTTTATGGTCATGGCAGGATACTGTTAAATCCGTATTTTTAGATAGAGTAATTATAGTAAGCACTTATGATAGAATAGTTAGAAGTCCATCATTTAATATGCAATTGCCTAGCGTTATTGCATTGAAAGATTATATAGTACCACAAACACAACCAAGTTTTACAAGATTTAACGTTTTCCTTAGAGATAAATTTTCATGTCAATATTGTGGGAGTGGAGAAGAACTTACCTTTGACCATTTATTACCTAGATCCAAAGGGGGAGAGACTAATTGGGATAATGTAGTTACAGCATGTTCTGCATGCAATGTAAAAAAAGGTGGAAAATTACTAAAAAAATCTGGAATGAAATTATCTAGCTATCCTTACCGACCTACGACAGAAGATTTACATCGTAACGGAAAAAATTTTCCTCCAAATTACTTACATAAAAGCTGGATGGATTATTTATATTGGGATGTAGAGTTGGAAGCTTAAAATTTAAACCTTTTCAGAAATACGGATTGCAATCTTTGATCCAGTTTTTATTATTTTATCCATAATTGAATAAAATCCTTTTTTTGTAGCACCTTTTTCATAAGCTATATCTTTGTGATGTAGTTCATCATTCCTAAATTTAATAATTTTTTTCTTCAAATTTTTTTCCTCTGGACCTAGTTGATTTATCTGATCTTGATAATGCTCGTCGATAACTTCTTCAACAGAAGCAGTACATAGCATAGCTGCTTTTTTCCCAAGAATGGTTGAGCCAAAACCTAAGCCTAATCCAAGAAGATCCCATAATGGTAAAAATTTTGTTGGTTCAATATCTCTTTTTTTAATCTCTTTTTCAAAAAATTGACAATGCTCAATCTCATGTACCTTCATATCTTCAATTGTTTTTTTTAGATTTTCATCTTTTACAATTGTATTTAAGGCTAATAGCTGACCTTCATAAATTTTCACTGCACCCCTCTCACCTGCATGATCAACTCTAATAAACTCTTCAACTTTGCTATTTTTTTTTTTCATATTTAGTATAAATTTTTGTAAGTGTTATAATAAATAATAAACCGATTACAATATTAATAGTAGTTAGTGATAATCCAAAAATTCTAAATGTCACATCTTTACAGCTGATTGTTCTTCTACTTAATTGTTCAAGTAAATCCTCTTTTGTTATATTCTCAGAAAAGTCTTTAGCAGCACAGACAGTAGACTCATCAAAGACGCCCTGTTCAATACCTAAATGATACAAAGAAATTGCGAAAGAAAAAACAAAAGTAACCATTAACAATACAATAAAGAATTTTTCATTTTTCTTTAATATTAATATTAGAGATGTTAAAATAATGCTTAAACCATAGGGAATTCTCTCAATTAAACATAGGTTACATGGCTGATAACCAAGAACATACTCAATAAAATATGCACTAATTAGTGCAATAAGGCTAAACAGAAAAATTATTTTTAAGTAAATTTCAGATTTTAGGTTAAACATGAGATTTAAAAATTAGATAAATTATTAATCCAATTATAACAATCAAAATTCCGATTATTGTAAACCATTTTGACCCATGTTTATTCATAAACTCATTAAATAAATCTCCAAACTTATAAGAAAGATATGACACTACGAAAAACCTTAATCCCCTTGAAATTAAACTTATAAAAATAAAGATTAAAAAATTAAATCCTATTAGACCGCTTGCAATAGTAAAAACTTTATAAGGAAGAGGGGTAAACCCAGCTAAAAAAAGTATTCCTAGCCAGGCATAAAACCCCTCACTATTAATTAAATTATCTTTAATATTTGATAATTTATCTTCATAACCATAAAAATTCATGATGTGTGCACCAAATTCAAAAAAAAACGCCCCAATTAAATAGCCAAGCATTCCACCAGTAACTGAAAAAATTGTAGTTATTAGAAAAATTTTAATGAAATCATTTTTTTTTGATATCACCATTGGAATAACCATTACATCTGGAGGAATAGGAAAAAACGAACTTTCAATAAAAGAGACAACTGCTAAGTAATATTTAGAACTTTTATGCCCTGCTAAATCTAAACATTTTTTGTAAAGACTTTTAAACATTTTTTGGTTTTAATATAATTTCAGTTCTTATACTATTTAATAAATTATTAAATAATTAGGGGCGAATGGCGGAATTGGTAGACGCGCACGACTCAAAATCGTGTTTCGCAAGAAGTGAGAGTTCGATTCTCTCTTCGCCCACCATATTATGGAATTAAGTAAATTAAATAGTTTAGTTGAGCTTTTTTTTAAAAAAAGTCATCAAATACAGTCTCGGTCTGACAAACCGTTTTTAAGATGGTTAAAAGATAATAAAAAAGGATTTTTATCTTGGAAAGAAGTTACACAAAATATTCAGATTTTATCTGAAAATTTAAAAAATCACTTATCTAAAGGTGATAGGTGTGTCTTATTATCTGAAAATCGTCCAGAATGGCTAATGATAGACCTAGCAGTTATGAATGCAGGAGGAGTTACTGTACCTTTGTTTACGACTTATTCAGAAAAAGATTATGAGTATATTTTAAATGATTGTAAGCCGAAAATATGTATTGTTTCAAATAATACGCAATTAAATAAAATTAAAAAGTTTATTTCAAATAAAATAAAAATTTTTTCAATTGAAAATATTAATGATAAAATTGAAAATATTGAAAATATTCTGCACAAAAATAATTCAAAGTTTGAATTAGACTTTAACAAAAATATAGAAAGAAAAAATCTTGCATGTATAATTTATACATCTGGAACAACTGGAAACCCTAAAGGCGTTATGCTTAGTCATGGAGGTATCTTATCGAATTGTGAGGGTGCTCAAGAAATCTTAAAATCACTAGTTACTAAAGATGCACCGACTTTTTTGACTTGGCTGCCATTATCTCACTCATACGAACATACCGTACAATACGTTCAAATTTCACTTGGGGCAAAAGTATTTTATGCTGAAAGTTTAGAAAAATTATTACAAAATATAGCTATTGCTAAGCCAACAATTATGACAGCTGTTCCAAGATTTTATCAAAATCTATTTAGCAAAATTTCTTTTAATTTTTCTAAGCAAAAAGGTTTGAAAAAAAAATTAATAAATAAAACTATTTTACTTGGAGTAAAAACTTTAAATAAAGAAAAGCTTAATTTTAATGAAAAAATTCTTAATTATTTATGCGAAATATTGGTAAGAAGAAAGGTCAAAAACCAGTTTGGTGGCAATTTAAAAGCCTTTGTTTCTGGAGGAGGTGCTTTGGACCATAAAATTGGAGAATTTTTAAATTCCATAGGTTTGCCAACACTTCAAGGATATGGCTTAACTGAAACATCACCAGTTGTGAGCTGCAATATTCCTGGAAAAATAAAGATAGAAACCGTCGGTCCACCTTTTAGAACTAATGAGGTTAAAATTGCCAAGGATGGTGAGATTTTGGTTAAAGGTGAAAATGTAATGCTTGGTTATTGGGGTATGGAAAAAGAAACTGATGAGATTTTAAAAGACGGTTGGTTACATACAGGTGATATTGGTGAAATTACAAGTGAAGGAAATTTAAAAATTACTGATAGAAAAAAGGAAATTATAGTTAACCTTGGTGGAGATAATATTTCTCCATCTAAGATTGAAAATTTATTATGTCTTAATGATAAAATTAAACAAAGTTTTGTATATGGTGATAAAAAAACTTATTTAGTTGCATTAATTGTAACCGAAGGTGTAGAAAATAAAAAAGAAATTGAATTTTATTTAGAAAATTTAAATAAAAATTTATCATTAATAGAAAAAGTAAAAAAATTTAAGTTGATTACAGAAGAATTTACAATTGAAAATGGAATGTTGACACCAACTTTAAAGTTAAGAAGAAAAAAAATTTTAGAAAAATATAAACAAGATTTAGAAAAACTTTATTAAAATTGTTAAAATATTAGGTTATAAAGCGCATAAACATTAACTTTTTTTGCATAAAAAATATTTTAAATTTTTTTTGATTATAATTTTTAAAATTAATTTTGAACTCTAATTAAATAATTGACATAACGCGTATAAAAAAATAAAAATAACCTAATGACGAATCATTTTGATTCGTTTAACTAAAAAGGGAGCTAAAGATGCCTAAGAGAAGAAAAAAAGCAAAGAAGGCTAAGAAAAAAGCTAAGAAAAAAGCTAAAAAAAGAAGAAGAAGATAATAACTTAGTATTCTTTATTAAAAACGCTTCTCATAACGATATACGTGTGAGGGGCGTTTTTTTTTAATCCTCTAACTGTACAACGTCATCAGATATAGGTTCTTCATTTGGAATTTTAGGAGAATCATTTTTTTCTTCTTTAATCTCGGTTTTATTTTGATTATCAAGGTTTCTTTTTAATGCTTTATCTAATTTTTTTTGAGTATCTTCTAATGATAGATTGAGTATAATTTGAAATTCCGACAAAATTCTTTCGTATGCTTTTTCAAATAGTTGTCTTTCGGAATAAGATTGATCAACCATCAAATCATCACCTTTATTTAAATCTCTTACCACCTCAGCCAATTCATAAATCTTTCCTGAAGAGATTTTTGCCTCATACTCTTGGGCACGCCTACTCCACATTGACCTTTTAATTTTAGGTTTACTTTTTAAAATAGAAATACACTTGTTTACTTGATTAATTGTAGCAAGAGGTCTTAAATGAGATTGTTTATTAACAGGGACCATGCCATTAGCCTTATCTTTTTCGAATTTAATTATGTATGTTTCTACATCAATTCCACCTATATTAATTTTTTTAAATTCAGATATTTGACCAACTCCATGTTTAGGATAAACTACATAATCTTTAATCTTATATTCTTTTTTTGCAGTCTCTTGTTTCTTTACTTTCTTAATTTCTGGTTTTAGTTCATTACTCTTTGGAATCCTTAAAGCTTCTGATTTAGTTTCGGTTTTTTCATTTTTTTTTTTTATATTTATCTTTGTAATTTTTTTAACTTTAGTAATTTTAACAATCTTGTTTTTTTTAGATTTTGTTTTTACTTTTTTATTCTTAGTAATTTTATTAGCACTAATTGATTTTATTTTTTTTATTTTTGGTTTAGTTTTTTTTTTAAAGGTTTTCTTTAAAATATTTTTCAAACTTATTTTGCTCATCTTTATATTTTTCATGATCCAAGGGAGGATCTTTTTTTTCGTTTATATTAGGCCAGATTTCTGAATATTTTTTGTTTATCTCTATCCATTTTTTACTATCAGGCTCTGTATCAGCTTTAATGGCATCAACAGGGCACTCTGGTTCACAAACGCCACAATCTATACACTCATCCGGTTTAATTACAAGCATATTTTTTCCCTCATAAAAACAATCGACTGGGCATACATCAACACAATCCATTAGTTTACATTTAATACAATTTTGATTAACTATATATGTCATTAGGAATTATTTTTTATCTTTTCTTTGATATCTCCCATCGTCTTATTGTCAATATATAATAATCCAGCAAGCCGTCTCATTAAGTTTGTTTCATAAATGTCAGCATTCTTATTAGAGTAGATAATTCGCCATAATGTTTCTATAATTTTAATTTTGTCATTTTCTTCCATATTTTTTACCTCTTTAGTAAATTCTAAAATTTGATTAGCTTTGTCTTCAATTTTTTTGCTATCAATAATAATTTGTTTTACGTTTTCTTTATTTGCTCCTAAGTTTAAGAGAGTTTCTTTTATAATTTTTTCTTCTTCAATAGTAAAATTTTCATCGATTTTTGCAGCATGAATTAGTAGTGCTGCTATTTTTATCAAATCATTGTTTTGGTTTTTATTATTTTTGAAAAACATAATTTATCTAATTAAAATTCAAGTCTTTTAAAACTCCAAAAGGTGTTTCTTTTAAAATTTTCTGATTTTGCTTTTTAAAATTTCTTTTAGGTGTGTATCTAAAAAATATATCATTCTCTCTCTCAATTATCTTATAATTCATACATATGAGGAGCTTTTTAAAACTTTCTTTATTGCACCCTAATAGGTTTAACATTTCTGGTATCATTTTAATTTCTTTATCTTTTTCAGAGTTAGAATTGATTATTTGCATAAACAACCTTTCTAGAATGTCTATTCTAACATAAATATTATTAAACTTTTCAAACCCACAAAGTAGCATGAAGTTTTTGTTTTTTATTTTATCATCATTTATAAAATTGAGCCCAAAAGTTGGTGGGTTAAGATTAAAATATTTTTGATGGTAATTTTTCCACAACAAGGTTCTTAGTGAAACTGGCTCTGGCTTAATTAATTTATGTAAAAAAATATGATATCTTCCAAACCTAACCCCAAGATCTCTTAAAATTTTTCTTTCATTTTGTTCTAAGTTTTTTAAGTATTCAGCTACTTGATCTCTTTTTAGGACTCCATTATTTTCATAAAGTTGATAAGCAAGTGCCTTTATTGAAGAATTTTTTTCTTTTAAAAATTTTAAATCAATAAGACTTTTGAGTGTTGTGTTTATTTTATTAGCGATCCACTTCGTTAAATAGTTTGTAAGTTTCTGCCTTTGGTCTTGTTCTAAAATGTCGTCTACTATTAATTCAATTTTTGGATTTAAGTAGTCTTTACCTGGTATTAACTTTCCAATTTTAAATTTGCGCCAATATATCTTAAAATCATTATTTAGTTCAATTAGCCCGGTCTCTATTATTGATTGGATTCTTTTCTCTAGTTCAGGACCTACTGTCTGACGAGCAGCCTTTTTGAGAGATTTAATATCAGTTTCTAGTGCACCCTTTTTTAAATCAAGTTCTAATTTAAGACCATTAATTTTTCCAATGAACTGATTATCAATCATGACATCATTATTATTTAAAATTTTGGTCTCAAATTCCATATCTTGTTTTAAACCTCTTGCTAGAACACTCGCACGTTTATCAATAAAAGTTTTTGTAAGTTCTTCATGTAATCTATCTGATAGTTTATCCTCTAATAACTTCGTTTTTTCTATCCAGTAATTTTGATTCTCTACCCAATTATTTTTATTCGAAACATAAGACCAAGTTCTTACATTTGCAATTCTATTTGATATAGAATCTACATTTCCATCTAATTTATCAAGTTTTATTAGCTGAAGTCGCATGTATTCATCGGTAATTTTTCCTTTTTCACTATTCAAATATTCAAAAACATTTGAGATGACCTCGTAATGATTACCATAAGTTTTTTTGACAAAGTCAGGTATTTGACAACATTCCCATAAAAGTTTTAATTTTCTTTCAGTAAATTCAAAATTCTCTAGATTTTTATCTCTCAAGAAAAATTTAAGAGCTTTTTCATCTTCACATTCACGTATCTTCCTTAACCATGCTCTATTAGGTTTTTCTTCAAGAGATTTTAAAAGCACTGAAGGATTATCAAAATTAAGATCTGAATTACGCCAAAATAGAAATTGAATTTCTTCAAATTTATGATTTTCAAGTAATTCAACTTCTTCAGCACCAATTTCTTTACAATCACCAGTTATTCCAAAATTACCATCATTTAAATACCTGCCTGCCCTTCCAGCAATTTGTCCAATTTCTGATAAATTTAATCTTCGTAATTTTCTTCCATCAAATTTTTTTAAATTAGAAAAGTAAATATGATCAAGATCCATATTTATTCCCATACCAATAGCATCTGTTGCGACTAAAAAATCTACATCATTTGATTGATAAAGTTCAACCTGAGCATTTCTGGTCTTTGGGCTTAAAGAGCCCATCACAATTGCTGCCCCACCTTTTTGTCTTCTTATGAGTTCCGCAATAGCATAAACTTCTTCAGCCGAGAAAGCTATAATTGCAGTTTTTCTATTTATTCTAGAGATCTTTTTATATCCAGCATATGTAAGTTTAGATAATCTTTTTCTATTAATAAATTCAATATCACCATCTAATCTTGAAATGATATTTTTAATAGTATTGGATCCCATTAACATTGTAAGTTTATCACCCCTTAAATTTAATAATCTATCAGTAAAGATATGCCCTCTTTCATGATCCGCGCACATTTGAATTTCATCAACCCCAACAAAATCTAATTGTTTATCAATCGGCATTGACTCAACTGTGCATAAAAAATATTTTGCGTTATTAGGAATAATTTTCTCCTCACCCGTAATTAGAGCAACTTTATCCAACGAAGTTTTTTGAATTACCTTATCGTATACTTCTCTTGCTAATAATCTAAGAGGGAACCCAATCATTCCATTTTCAAAAGAAAGCATAGTTTCAATAGCTAAATGAGTTTTGCCTGTATTTGTTGGGCCAAGCACAGCTGTAATTTTATTTTTGTTCATTCCTATTTTTAGTATGTCAAAATTTTTATCTACCAAATGTAGTTGGTGTTAAAGAACAAATATAGACTAAAACATGACCGAATCGGAGTATAAAAAGTTCTCATTTTAACTAATAACTATTTTTATTCTAGCATACTTAATTCTTATAGATAATTAAAAAGTTATTTAAGATTTTTTAAGAATTTTCCAAACCCCAGTAGCAGAGGTAATAATTTTATCGTCACATTTTAGTTCACAAAATAAAAAAACTAATGTTTTTGTCTTCTTAAGAATTTTGACATTACCTATTATTTCATCTCCGGTTTTTGATGGCCCAATAAATTTCAAATCTAAAGATATTGTGACGCAAGGTGCATTTTCTGCAGATCTATGTGCCGCTGTCCCTGCTCCTGCATCTACTAAAGCTGATAAATACCCGCCATGAGTAATTCCTGCTGCATTTAAATGATTTTGGTTTATTGTTGATTTAAATTCATATTCAGTTTCAGAAATATTTCTAAACAATACTCCACCATTATGTTTCATAAATCCTTGTTGGATGCTAATTTGCTGGAAATCTTTAGACATAATCTTATTTTTATAATACAAAAGTTAAAATTAATAGAATTATTAAGATAATTATAAAAAAATATATCACAGACTTTTGAAGAGATGTTTTCAACAACCAATTTAACATATTCATTATCATTATGGTGCGCCTGCTAGGAGTCGAACCCAGAACCTCCTGGTCCGTAGCCAAGCGCTCTATCCAATTGAGCTACAGGCGCATTTTTAAATTTTATTTATTATTCTATATCATTTTTTAGTATATTTTAATGTTAAGACAAATTTAAATTATTATGAATAATTCATTGAAGGATGTTGTAATTATAGAAGCTGTTAGAACACCTATTGGAGCATATAAAGGATCTCTTAAAGAGTTAAGTGCTGATAAGTTGGGATCAATTGTTATCAAGGAAATTTTAAGAAAAAGCAAATTGGATAAAGATGATATTGATGAGGTAATTATGGGCCAAGTACTTACAGCCGGTGGAGGTCAAAATCCTGCAAGACAAGCAGCAATAAATGCAGGTATAAATGTCTCTAAACCAGCCCATATAGTTAATCAAGTTTGTGGATCTGGACTTAGAGCTGTAATCTCAGGATATCAATCAATTAAATTGGGAGAAGCAAAAAATGTAATTTCGGGTGGCCAAGAAAATATGTCATTAGCTCCACATTCAATTTTTTATCGTGATAATAAAAAAATTTCAGAAAAACATTTGATAGATACAATGATAAATGATGGACTGATAGACGCATTTAATAATTATCATATGGGTGTGACTGCTGAAAATGTTGCAAAGAAATTTAATATTTCAAGAGCAGACCAGGATGATTATGCTCTAAATTCTCAAAAAAAAACAGAAATTGCAATTAACACAAATAAATTTAAGGAAGAACTAATCAAAATAAATCAATCTGGTATCAATCTTGATAGAGATGAGCATCCAAGAAAAGAGCTAAATAAATCGGATTTAGAGAAATTAAAAGCAGTTTTCTTAAAAAATGGAACTGTGACACCTGGAAATTCATCAGGAATTAATGATGGTGCAGCTGCTTTATTATTAACAACTTTAGAAGAAGCTAAAAAAAAATCAATTCAACCGTTAGTAAAGATAACATCATGGGCTTCAGTTGGAGTTGATCCAACTTTAATGGGCCTTGGACCAATTGAGGCTGTGCGTAAAGCATTAAAAAAAGCAAAATGGGATTTAAATGACATAGATCTTTTTGAAATTAATGAGGCTTTTGCCGCTCAAAGCATTGCAGTGATACGTGAATTAAATATCAATGAGCATAAAGTAAATGTTAATGGAGGAGCTATAGCATTGGGTCATCCTATAGGAGCATCAGGTGCCAGAATATTAGTTACTCTTATTCATGAGATGATAAAACAAAAAAAGAACAAAGGGTGTGCTACACTATGCATAGGTGGTGGAATGGGCATAGCTTTATGTGTTGAGAGGATTTAAGAATTAATTCTTTTAAATTTCTCTTCAAGCAAAATTTTTTGTATCCAAATTCTAGCATCAATGTGATTGCTTTCTTTTGGTTGCAAGAGCATATTTAATAACTTTTTAATCATTTTTCTAAAGGATACGTAAGAAGAGTGTCAAAAAATTGAGCAGAATGTGTTAAAAATAACAATTAAGTAAAATTTTATAGTGTATAAGATCTTAATATTAAATGAGTGAAAAACTATTAGTTCCTGATATAGGCGATTTTGAAAATGTAGAGGTTATTGAATTACTTGTCAAAGAAGGTGAAAAAATTGCCAAAAATGATCCAGTAGTTACTATTGAAAGTGATAAATCAAGTGTTGAAATACCTTCGACATTATCAGGTATAATTGAGACAATTAAAGTTAAAGTAGGTGATAAAGTTTCGAAAGGTGATTTAATTCTCAGTGTTTCAGGTTCAATTGAAAAAAATTCTCAATCAAAAACTATTCCAAAAGACACTGAAAACTTGATTAAAGAGGCGGAGAAATCATTAGAAAAAAAACAAGAGCAAACTATCCATACAAATAATAGTGAGAGAAAAAAACCAGAAATAATTCAAGTAGTTAATGACGGTGATATTGATCCATTAGAAACCAATGAGTGGTTAGAGTCACTTTCTGCAGTAATTGAAAAAGATGGTAATCAGAGAGCTCATTATTTAATAAAGGAATTAATTAATAAAGCTTATATGGAGGGTGCAAATATTCCCTATACACAAAACACACCTTATATAAATACAATTCCAGTAAATGAAGAGAAAAAATCAAATGGTGATCAAAATATCGAGAGAAGAATTAGGTCATTGATAAGATGGAATTCCGCAGCAATGGTTGTTCGTGTGAACAAAAAGTTTCCAGAGCTAGGAGGACATATTGGAACATTTGCATCAGCTGCTACACTTTATGATGTAGGTATGAATCATTTTTGGAGAGCAAAAAATAATAAATTTGGTGGGGATTTAATTTACTTTCAAGGCCATAGCGCGCCAGGTATGTACGCAAGAGCGTTTCTTGAGGGAAGACTTAACGAAAAGCAGTTAGATAGTTTTAGGCAAGAAGTCAATCCAGGAGGTCTTTCATCTTATCCACACCCTTGGTTGATGCCAAATTTTTGGCAATTTCCCACAGTCTCAATGGGTTTAGGACCAATGCTAGCAATATATCAAGCAAGATATATGAAATATTTAATTAACAGAGGTCTAATTAAAGATGAAGGACGAAAAGTATGGGCTTTTTTAGGAGATGGGGAAATGGATGAACCAGAGTCTTTAGGTGCAATCGGTTTAGCAGCTAGAGAAAAATTAGATAATTTAATATTTGTAATCAATTGCAATCTTCAAAGATTGGACGGACCAGTAAGGGGCAATGGAAAAATTATACAAGAATTAGAGGGTATTTTTAGAGGAGCTGGATGGAATGTTATTAAAGTAATCTGGGGTTCTTATTGGGATCCGCTATTGGCTAATGATAAAACTGGCTATTTAATTAAAGTTATGAATGAAACCGTTGATGGTGAATATCAAGCGATGAAAGCAAGAGACGGAGCTTATGTCAGAGAAAAATTTTTTGGCAAATATCCTGAAACTAAAGAATTAGTTTCCAGCCTTTCAGATAAAGATATATGGAGACTGAATAGAGGTGGACATGATCCTCACAAAGTTTTTGCAGCTTATGATAAAGCCTCAAAAAATATTGGAAGTCCAACAGTTGTGATTGCCAAGACTATAAAGGGTTATGGTATGGGTAAAAGCGGTGAAAGTGTAAATACAACACATCAAACTAAAAAATTAGATATAAACGATTTGATGTATTACAGAGACAGGTTTGATGTCCCTCTAACTGATAAACAGGTACAAAATATTGAATATTATAAGCCGGACCAAAACTCACCAGAAATAAAATATATAAAAGAAAGAAGACTTCAACTTGGAGGATTTATCCCAGAGAGGACTACTTATGCAAAACCCATTAAAGCTCCTCCAAAAAATATTTTTGACAATATGAAAGTATCAACAGGAGATAAAGAGATGTCCACTACCATGGCATTAGTCAGAATGTTAACAAATCTTTTAAGAGATAAAAATGTTGCTCCAAGATTGGTGCCAATTATTCCTGACGAAGCGAGAACATTTGGAATGGAAGGTTTTTTTCAAAAAATTGGTATTTATGCTCATGAAGGACAAAAATATGAACCTGAGGATGCGGCACAATTAAGTTCATATAGAGAAGAAAAAAGTGGACAAGTTTTGGAAGAAGGAATCAATGAGGCAGGTGCAATGTCTTCATGGATTGCTGCAGGTACTTCTTACACAAATCATGATATTGAAATGATCCCAATTTATTTATTTTATTCAATGTTTGGTTTTCAGAGAATAGGTGACTTTGCTTGGGCGGGAGCAGATAGTCAATCAAGAGGATTTTTAATTGGTGCTACTGCTGGAAGAACTACTTTAGCAGGAGAAGGTTTACAACACCAAGATGGACATAGTCATTTAATGGCATCAACAATTCCAAATTGTAAGTCCTATGATCCAACATTTCATTATGAGTTAGCAACCATATTTAGAGAAGGGTTGAAAAGAATGCACGAGAATAAAGAAAATATTTTTTATTACATTACTACAATGAATGAAAATTATCCTCACCCTGCTATGCCAACAGATAAATCATGTGAAGAAGGTATATTAAAAGGAATGTATAAAATAAAAGAATTTAACAAATATAAAAAAACTAAAATTCAGTTTTTAGGATCTGGTACAATCTTAAGAGAAATGATGGCTGCTGCAGAAATTTTACAAACCGAATATCAAATTGATAGTGAGGTTTGGAGCGTGACTAGTTTTAATGAATTAAGAAGGGATGGTTTAGAGGTCGAGAGGTATAATTTATTAAATCCTGAAAAAGAAGCAAAAAAATCATATGTTGAAAGTTGTTTAGGTAAAACTGAAGGTCCTATTCTAGCTGCATCAGATTATATGAGAATGAACTCTGACCAAATTCGACCTTATACAAATAAGAGCTTTTATTCACTAGGAACAGACGGATTTGGTAGAAGTGATACAAGAAAAAATTTAAGGAAGTTTTTTGAAGTTGATAAAGAGCACGTTGTTACTTATGGACTAAGTGTTTTAGCTAAAGAACAATTAATTGCATCTAAATATGCTCAAGAGGCAATAAAGAAATACAAAATTGATAAAAATAAACCAATGCCGACAAAACTATAATGTCAAATATAGATATAAAAGTTCCAAATATTGGTGAATTCAAAGACGTAGAAGTCATTGAAGTTTTAATTAAAAAAGGTCAAAAAATTAAAAAGAATGATCCACTAATAACTATTGAAAGCGATAAATCTAGTGTGGAAATACCATCATCTGATGATGGTACTGTAACTTCTGTAAAAGTTAAAATTGGAGACAAAGTATCGGAAGGTGATAAAATTATTGAAATTGAAAGTGAGAAAGAAGTTAAAAAAACAAGTGTCCAGGAATTAACAAAAAATCAATTATCAAAAAAAATAAAAAAAAATGAATTAAAAAAAAGTAATGAAACTAAAAATATAATAATCAAAGATTTTTCTGCAAAAGCTTCTGCATCACCAAAAGTAAGAAAATTTGCAAGAGAACTGGGAGTTAATATTAATAAAGTTCCAGGTAGTGAAAGACAAGGGAGGATTACCGAAAGTGATGTGAAGTTATTTGTTGCAACCAAATCTAATAAAAATTTCAAAGATCAAATTACAACTGAAAAAAAGATTGAACTAGAATATTCACATTCAGATTTTGGAGAAGTAGATATTAGAGACATCCCGAGAGTAAAAAAGTTATCATCTAGATATTTGATGAACTCGTGGACAAAAATTCCTCACGTAACTAATCATGATGAAGCTGATATAACTGAATTAGAGGAATTCAGAACTTCTCTAACGGATATATATACTGGTGAAAAAAAAAAAATTACACCATTAGCTTTCATCGTAAAAGCATTAACAACATCATTGAAAAAATTTCCAAATTTTAATACCTCAATAGATGAAATTGAAAATGGTAAAATGACTGTTAAAAAATATTATCATGTTGGTATAGCAGTAGATACTCCCCATGGTTTGATGGTTCCAAAATTGAGGAATGCTGATAATAAGAATATTTCTTTAATAAGCACAGAATTAAAAAAAATAAGTCAACAATGCAGAGATCTTAAAATTGATAAAAAAGAGTTATTTGGAGGTTCAATGACCATAACTAGCCTTGGAGGAATTGGTGGATCTTTCTTTACTCCAATTATAAATTATCCTGAGGTTGCTATTTTGGGAGTAGGCAGAGCAGAAAAAAAACAGGTATTTATGGATGGAAAATTTGTTACACGTACTATGTTACCACTTTCTTTATCGTATGATCATAGAATTATCGACGGTGCGGAGGCAGCTCGATTTAATAATAATTTAAAAGAAAATTTGGGCAAAAATTTTGCCTATAAGCTAGCTGTTTAGTTAAATAATGTCCAAGAGTGTTTCATTGTTAAGTGCTTTGTTATGCACATTTATTTGGGGAACTACATTTATAGCTCAAGACACTGGTATGGATGATATAGGTCCTTTTACATTTAATGCAGTTAGATTTTTTGTAGGTTTTTTAGCAATTCTTCCTGTAGCATTATTATTTGAGACTAAAAAATTTAAAATAGAGTTTAAAATTGGTTATAGACATTTTGTTATTCTGTCCTGTTTAATTGGATTATCACTTTTTTTAGGCTCAGCATTACAACAAATAGCTCTACTTTATACGGATGTAGCCAATGCCGCCTTCTTTACAATTTTTTATGTCCCTATGGTACCGATTATTCTTTTTATATTTAAGAGGAACTCATTACATTGGAGTGTATGGCCTTCAGTAATTTTATGTTTAATTGGTGGATATCTATTAACAAGTTTTTATGATGCTACAGTTAGGCTTGGAGATACATTGGTCATTCTTGGAGCATTATTCTGGAGTACGCACATTATTTTTACATCAATAATTATTACAAAATACAATTTGCCCATAACCATCGGCGCTGTTCAAACTTTAATTGTAGCTATATTTTCTTTTTTAATTGGTTCAGTTTATGAGGAGTTTATTTTTGAAAATATCGTAAACGAGATAGACTCAATTTTATATGCTGGAATATTATCAGGTGGACTTGCTTTTGTATTACAGATATATGCTCAAAAAAATATTACCCCTGCTCCCGCTGCTATAATATTTTCTCTGGAAGGTGTTTTTGCTACAGTAGCAGCATGGTTTTTGCTAAATCAAATATTAGATATAAATAATTTGTTAGGATGTTTATTTATATTATCAGGTGTTTTGTTTTCTCAATTAGTTCCTTTAATAAAAAGGTCTTCTTAAAGATAAATAATTCCAAATAAGATAAGTGATAATAAAATTCTATAAATTATAAAAATATTTAATGAAAATTTATTAATAAAATTTAAAAAAAATCTTACTGTTATAAAAGAAAATAAAAAAGATAAAATTATAGCAAAAATAATTAAATGATTTATTTCTAATGGTTGACCCATAAGGTCTTGGAGTCCAAGAAAACTAGCACCAGCTAAAGCGGGAATAGACAACAAAAAGGAGATTTTACCAGAATCGACCCTATTGAATTTTAAGAATCTTGCTGCAGTCAAAGTTATACCCGCTCGACTAACACCCGGTATTAGTGCCAAAATTTGAAATAGACCAATAAATATTATTGATTTAAAATCTAAATTTGTAGATATATTTTTTTCTGTTTTAGCCTGGTCTGAAAAAAACAAAATTATTCCAAAAAACAAAGATGTAAATGCAATTACTTTTATATTCCTTAAAAGATAAATTAGTTCGGATGTATGCAATATATATCCAAATATTAAAAGTGGTATCGATCCAAATAGAATTAGATTTAGATATTTTCGATTGTTATTTAAGTCAAATAAATCTTTTCTGAAATAAAATATTATTGCGATTAGCGAACCTAAATGCAAACTAATGTCTATTAATAAAGAATTTATTTTTAAATCAAAAAAACTAGAAATTAAAATTAAATGCGCCGAGGAGCTAATTGGTAAGAATTCTGATATTCCTTGAACTGCTGAAAGAATGAATATTTCTAAAAATTCGTCAAACATTTAAGTGTGGTAACTTAAAAAATATCGATTTTAAACAATTCGATTTATTCATATTAGGTATGCATTTATCCAAAAACCTAGAATTCAAAGGCAATATTCATCAAATTAGGTAATATATTCTGACCTAAATATTTCTTTTACATTGAAAAACAAAGTATATTTTGCTCTAAATTTATAATTGTTATGTCAGATAAAATGCTAAAATTTGTAAAAATAGGTCAACAAAACCCACCTAAAAGGGATGTTGATACAAGAAAATCAGATTTTAATGAGATTTATGGAGATTTTATTAATCAGAAAGCACAAGACCAATCAAGTAGATGTTCACAATGTGGAGTCCCTTTTTGCCAAGTGCATTGTCCATTGAGTAACAATATTCCTGATTGGTTGAAATTAACAGCAGAAGGAAGACTTAAAGAAGCTTACGAGTTATCCCAAAGTACTAACAACATGCCTGAAGTTTGTGGAAGAATTTGTCCACAAGACAGATTATGTGAAGGAAATTGTGTAATAGAACAATCAGGCCATGGAACGGTAACAATAGGTTCAGTTGAAAAATATATAACTGATAACGCATGGGAAAAGGGCTGGGTTAAGCCAATTAATGTGAAATATGAAAAAGATCAAAGTGTTGGCATAATTGGAGCAGGTCCCGCAGGATTAGCGGCAGCTGAACAACTAAGACAAAATGGTTATAAAATTACCGTGTATGATCGATATGATCGTGCAGGAGGATTGTTAATTTATGGTATTCCAAATTTTAAATTAGAAAAATATGTAGTTGAAAGACGTACAAAACTCTTAAAGGATGGTGGAATTAAATTTGTTCAAAACTTTGAAGTAGGAAAAGATGCGACTTTAGAGCAATTAAGAAAAGAACATGATGCAATTTTAATTGCTACCGGTGTTTATAAACCGAGAGAAATCGAATTACCTGGAAATGATTTAGAAAACATTTTTCCAGCAATGGAGTTTTTGATAGCATCAAATAAAAAAGGCTTAGGAGATAAAGTAGAATTATTTGACAAAGGTATATTAAATGCTGAAGGAAAAGATGTTGTCGTAATAGGTGGTGGTGATACTGCTATGGATTGTGTAAGAACATCAGTTAGACAAAATGCAAAGTCAGTAAAATGTATTTATAGAAGAGATAAAGAAAATATGCCTGGATCAGCGAGAGAAGTAGCAAATGCTGAGGAGGAAGGTGTTGAGTTTGTGTGGTTATCTAGCCCAAAAGAATTTAAAGGTAAAAATAAAATTGAAAATTTGGTAGTTGATCAAATTAAATTAGGTGAACCAGATGAATCTGGAAGAAGGAAACCAGTAATTAAAGAAGGTTCGGCATTTGAAATAAAAGCTGATATGGTTATAAAAGCTCTAGGTTTTGATCCAGAAAATTTACCCCTTCTTTTTGAAGCTCAGGAATTACAAGTTACTAGATGGGGAACTATTAAAACAGATTTTGATACTATGGAAACTAATTTAAAAGGCGTTTTTGCTGCAGGGGATATTGTAAGAGGAGCCTCTTTAGTCGTTTGGGCTATTAAAGACGGAAGAGATGCAGCATCTTCAATTAAGACTTATTTAGAAAATAATAAATTGGGAAAAATAAAAGTTGCTTAATGGAAAATTATAAAAAAAATTTTGAATTACTAACTAAAAATCATGTTTATTCCTCAGAAATGGAACATGACTCATGTGGAGTGGGATTTATTTGCTCAACGGAAGGAAAAAAATCTAGGGCAGTAGTTGAATATGGTATTGAGGCCCTCAAAGCTGTTTGGCACCGAGGAGCAGTGGATGCTGACGGAAAAACTGGCGATGGTGCTGGAATTCATTTAGAAATTCCAAAAGATTTTTTTATAGAAAAAATTCAAGTCACTGGTCATGATTATGATAATTCAGAAATTTGTGTAGGTATGATTTTCTTACCCAGAAATGATTACTCATCTCAAGAGAGTTGTAAAACAATTGTTGAGAGCGAGCTAACTAAAAATAATTTTAGTATTTATGGATGGAGGCAAGTGCCTGTTAATCCAAAAGTTTTAGGTGAAAAAGCTTTACAAACTATGCCTGAAATAATTCAGGTATTATTTAAATCAAACGATCAGAATTTGCTTGATAAAGAGTTAGAGAGGAAAATTTATGAAATCAGAAAAAGAATAGAAAATAAAGCTTTTGAAATGTCTCTTAATGATTTTTACATATGTTCGATTAGTTCGAAATCTATAATTTATAAAGGTATGTTCTTAGCTGAGGCAATATCTGATTTTTATCAAGATTTAAATGATCAAAGATTTATATCACGATACGCAATTTTTCATCAAAGATTTTCAACTAATACGGCTCCGAGCTGGAGTTTAGCTCAACCATTTAGAGCAATAGCACATAATGGAGAAATAAATACTTATAAAGGGAATAAAAATTGGATGAAAGTTCACGAAGAAGAGATGAATAGTCCCCTTTTTGAAAACCTAGATAATTTGAAGCCTGTGATTAGAAAAGGAGTTTCAGATTCCGCTGCATTAGATAATGTTTTTGAATTATTAAATAAATCTGGACAACCTGCTCCTTTAGCAAAACTAATGTTAGTACCTGACGCGTGGTCGAAAAAAAATAGAACTCTTCCAAAAAATCATCAACAATTATTTAATTTTTTAAATAGTACAATGGAGCCATGGGATGGCCCTGCAGCCATAGCTGCAACAGATAATGAGTGGGTAATTGCTGCTAACGATCGTAACGGATTAAGACCTTTAAGATATGCCATAACGAAAGATAAGCTTCTATTTGCAGGATCTGAAACCGGAATGATAGAATTAAATGAGAAGAAAATTTTATCAAAAGGAAGATTGGGGCCAGGAGAAATCTTAGGTATAAGAATAGAAAAAGGTAAAGTTTTTTCAAACGATCAAATTAAAGATTATTTAGCTAAGGAGTATAAACATTTTAATTCACAAATAATTGATTTAGACGAAAAATTACAAATTAATAGAGAGAAGTTTACTTTTAAAGGAGAAGATTTAAGAAGGAGACAACATACTTTTGGAATAAGTTTAGAGGACTTAGAATTAATATTACATCCGATGGCTGAGGACGCTAAAGAGGCGACTGGCTCTATGGGAGATGATACTCCATTGGCAGTTTTATCTGACAAGTACAGACCACTTTATCATTTTTTTAGACAAAATTTTAGCCAGGTTACCAACCCTCCGATTGACTCTCTTAGAGAAAATAAAGTTATGAGTTTAAAAACTAGATTTGGAAATCTAGGGAACATTTTAGATTTTGATACTTTAACGAAAGATAATATTTATGTTTTAAATAGCCCAATTTTATCAAACTCACAATTTAGTAAATTTGTAAATTTTTTTGGTACAAATTCTTTAAATATTGATTGTACTTTTTCAAAAGATGAAAATTTAACTAATGCTATTCAAAGAATACAAAGAGAGTCCGAAATAGCTGTAAGACAAGGTAAAACACAATTGATTTTAACTGACAAAAATCTTTCGTTTGAAAGATTGCCAATGCCTATGCTTTTATGTGTTGGCGCAATAAATACTTACTTAATTGAAAAAAAATTAAGGGGTTATGTTTCAATAAACGTGCAATCAGGCGAAGCTTTAGACACTCATTCTTTTGCAACTTTAATAGGTGTTGGTGCTACGACCGTTAATCCATATTTAGCTTTTGACAGTTTATTTCAAAGACATGAAAAAAAGTTGTTTGGGCAATACAGTTTTGATGACTGTGTTGAGAGATATATCAAATCTGTTAACGCTGGCTTATTAAAGATAATGTCAAAAATGGGTATTTCAGTTTTAAGTTCTTATAGAGGTGGATGTAATTTTGAAACAGTTGGATTAAGTAGAACTATAGTTAACGATTATTTTCCTGGAGTTGTATCTAAAATTTCTGGAATTGGTTTGACTGGTATTGAGAAAAAAATACGACAAATTCATAAAGAGGCATTTGAAACTACGGATACAGTTCTTCCAATTGGGGGAATATATAGGTACAGAAAGAATGGAGAAACTCATCAATATCAAGGCAGGTTAATTCACTTACTTCAAAGTGCTGTCGGTTCTAATTCCTACTCGGTTTATAAAAAATATGTAGAGGGGATTTATGATCTACCTCCAATTAATTTAAGAGATTTGATAAATTTTAGAAAAAAAAAATTAGGTCCTTCAATTGAATTGTCTGAAGTAGAACCCATAGAAAAAATATTAAAAAGATTTGGTAGTGGGAGTATGTCACATGGAGCTTTATCAAAAGAGGCACACGAAACATTAGCTATAGGCATGAACAGAATTAAAGGGGCTTCTTGCAGTGGTGAAGGAGGAGAGGACGCGAAAAGATTTAAAGTTATGGATAGTGGAGATAGTGCAAATTCAAGAGTTAAACAGATTGCATCTGCACGATTTGGTGTGACTATAAATTATTTGAATAATTGCAATGAGATAGAAATTAAAATGGCACAAGGTGCTAAACCCGGAGAAGGTGGTCAATTACCTGGATTTAAAGTTACAGAGGAAATTGCAAAATTAAGACATTCTACACCAGGTGTAACATTGATTTCTCCTCCACCTCATCACGATATATATTCGATTGAAGATTTAGCTCAATTAATTTATGATTTAAAACAAATAAATCCTAAAGCAAGAGTTGGTGTTAAATTAGTTGCGTCATCAGGTATTGGAACTATTGCAGCTGGAGTAGCAAAAGCAAAAGCAGATATAATATTAATTTCAGGTCATAATGGTGGGACCGGCGCAACTCCACAGACAAGTGTTAAGTATGTAGGTATCCCTTGGGAAATGGGTCTAACTGAGGCTAACCAAGTCCTTACTTTAAACAATTTGAGACATAAGGTTACTTTAAGAACTGATGGAGGTATAAAAACTGGAAGAGATGTTGTCATTGCAGCAATGATGGGTGCTGAGGAGTATGGAGTCGCTACCACAGCATTAGTTGCTATGGGTTGTATAATGGTAAGACAATGTCACTCTAACACTTGTCCAGTTGGAGTTTGTACTCAAGATGAAAAGCTTAGAGAAAAATTTACTGGTACTCCTGATAAAATTGTAAATTTATTTACATTTATTGCGTCTGAAGTAAGAGAAATTTTAGCTGAGTTGGGCTTTAAATCTCTAAATGATGTAATTGGTAGAACAGACTTACTTATGCAAGTAAGTAAAGCATCACCAAATCTAGATGATTTGGATTTAAATCCACTGTTTGTTCAAGCTGACCCAGGAAATAATAAAAGATATTGTGAAAATGTAGAAATCAACAAGGTGCCAGATACTTTGGACCATGAAATTTGGCCAGAAATTGAGAAAAGTTTAGATAATTCAAAGAAAATTGATAAAGAGTTTATTATTAAAAATACTAACAGAGCAGTCGGCACAAGAATATCTCATAACTTATATAAAAAATATGGGTATGAAAAACTTGAGGAGAACTTCCTCTCTTTAAATTTTAAAGGCTCAGCAGGTCAATCATTTGGAGCTTTTGCTTCAAAAGGATTAAAACTTAATCTTAAAGGTGATGCCAATGATTACGTTGGAAAGGGATTATCAGGAGCAACAATTTCTATTAAACTACCTGATGAAAGTAACTTAATTTCTAATGAAAACACAATCATAGGGAACACAGTGCTATATGGATCTACATCAGGTAAACTATTTGCTGCTGGACAGGCTGGAGATAGATTTGCAGTAAGAAATTCTGGAGCTTTTTCAGTGATTGAGGGTTGTGACTCTAACGGTTGTGAATACATGACTGGTGGATCAGTAGTAATTTTAGGTAATGTAGGTGATAATTTTGCAGCAGGTATGACAGGTGGCATGGCATTTGTTTATGATAAATCAGGAGATTTTGAGAACAAGGTTAACCCGGAGTCAGTGATATGGCAGAATATCGAAACTGAATATTGGATAAATTTTCTCAAAAACTTAATTCTAGAGCACTTAGAGGAGACTAATTCTAAAGTATCAAAATATATAATTGATAATTTTGATGAGGAAATAAAAAAATTTGTTCAAGTTTGTCCAAAAGAAATGATAGACAAAATTGAAAATCCTATCACTTTTAAATCAAAAGAGAAGGAAGTTAGCTAGTAATTAACTTAATTTCTTTTTTAAGTATTTTTAACCCTTTGTTGGATGATAAACTATGATCTCCATTTTTAACTATAACTAATTTTTTCTTTGCATTTGTAAATATCTTTAATATTTTTTTTGAATAAGATACGGGAACAACCTCATCTTTTTTTCCATGAACCATCGTGACTTTAATTTTTGATCTTATTTTTTTGTTGAAGACTCTATTCTTTCTACCATCACTTAATAATTGAAGAGTAATTGGATAAGTATAATTTCCATGTTTCAAGTAATATATTCCTTTTTTTAATTATTTCAGCTTTCATTTTTTTAGTAAATTTTTTCCACATTAAATTCTCTAAAAATTCAGGTGCAGAACCTATCCCCAAAAAACCTTTTATTTGATTTTTAAAAAATTTAAATTGGTTTAAAGAAATCCACGCACCCATACTTGACCCAATAAAAAAAATCTTATTTTTTTTTACAGTTTTTTTTAGCAATAAATATGTTTCTCTAGTCCATTTAGAAATATTTCCTTTAGTAAATTTTCCAGTTGATTTCCCATGACCAGAATATTCGAGCGCGATAAATCCAAGTTTATTTTTTTTTGCAAAATTTAAAAAAATCTTTGGCTTTTTTCCCTCTAAGTCTGACATAAATCCATGTAAAAAAACAATATAATCACTATCTTTTTGGACATGTTTTAAATATCTGATTTTTTTGGATTTACTTAATCTTGAATAATAGAATTTCGTCATTAAAGTTTATTAGTTTTATCTATTATTATATAACCTTACGTAATGTCGTCTAATATAAAAGTTTTACAGGTAATACCAAAATTGGGATATGGTGGAGCCGAAACTGGCTGTTACGATATTGCTCATTATTTACCAGAAAATAATTGTAAATCTTTTATTGTAACTAGTGGAGGTGAACTACTCAAATTTGTAAATAAAGAAAAAGTAAAACTGATTAGGTTACCAGTACATAGCAAAAATCCTTTATTGATGCTTTTAAACTCAATTTTTTTAATTGGGATAATTTTATTTTTTAATATTTCAATCGTTCATGCAAGAAGTCGTGCGCCAGCCTGGTCATGTTTGTTGGCAACAAAATTAACAAGAAGAAAATTTGTAACAACTTTTCATGGAACTTATAATTTTAACGGAAAATTTAAAAAATTTTATAATTCCGTAATGGTGAGATCGGATTTAATTATTGCTGGTTCAAATTTCATTTTTTCACACATAAAAGAAAATTACTCAGAATTTTTAAAGGCTGACAAGAAATTTCTTGTAATATTTAGAGGAATAAATGTAGATTATTTTGATCAATCCACAAAATTAGAGGACGATGAAAAAAAACTACTTCAAGAATGGGGAATAAATAAAGATAAAAAAATTATCTTAGTTCCAGGAAGATTAACTGCCTGGAAGGGTCATGAGATGTTTATTCAGTCTTTAAATTTAGTCAAAATAGAGCTTGGTTATGAGGCTTTTCATGCTGTTATACTGGGAAATGAACAAGGTAGAGATTTGTATAAAAAAAAACTCATGCAATTAACAGAACAGTATCATTTAACTAACCAAATAAAGTTTATAGATCATTGCAAAGACATGGCTTTAGCCTATAAGATTTCTGATATTGTTATTTCTCCCTCGATCGAACCAGAGGCATTTGGAAGAGTTGCTGTAGAAGCTCAGTCAATGGAAAAATTAATTATTGCGAGTAATATTGGAGGATCAAATGAAACAATTATTGATGGGAAAACTGGTCTATTATTTGAAGCGGGGGATCCGAATTCTTTAAGTAAAAGAATAATTCAAGCAGTAACATTAGATGAAAGTTCTTGTAAAAGAATGGGTAAAGAGGGCAGAAAAAATATAGCAAAAAAATTTAATGTTGAAAAAATGTGTTTTTCTACTTATTCAGAGTATAAAAGACTATTAAATTAAATGCCTACAATTACTTTGCCAGATGGAAAAAATCTTAATTTTTCGAAAGAAGTTAATGGTTTAGAAATCGCTGAAAAAATTAGCAGATCTCTTCTTAAACATGCTTTAGTGATGAGTGTTGATGGAGAATTGAAAGATTTATACTTTACAATTAAGAATGATTGTACAGTAAAAATTTTTACGTCAAAAGACCCTGAAGGACTTGAGGTGATAAGACACGATGCAGCTCATATTATGGCAATGGCTGTGCAGGAGCTTTACCCAGGAACACAAGTAACAATAGGACCAGTAATAGAGAATGGATTCTATTATGATTTTTCAAGAAAAGAACCTTTTACAAGCGATGATCTTATAAAGATTGAAAAAAGAATGTCAGAAATTATTGATAAAGATATTAAAACAAAAAGAGAAGTTTGGGATAGGGAAAAAGCGATAAGCCATTTTAATAAAATAGGTGAAAAGTATAAGGCTGAGATAATTGAAAGTATTCCAGAAAATGAGGAACTGTCGGTATATTATCACGGTGATACTTGGCATGATTTGTGTAGAGGGCCACATCTAGTATCTTCAGGAAAGATAGGTAAAGCTTTCAAGCTCACAAAAGTTTCTGGAGCATATTGGCGTGGAGACTCTAAAAATGAAATGCTTCAAAGAATTTATGGAACTGGTTGGGCCTCTCAAAAAGATCTTGAAGAATATTTAAAAAGAATTGAAGAAGCTGAAAAAAGAGATCATAGAAAGTTGGGTAAGGAGATGGATTTGTTCCATTTTAGAGAAGAAAGCCCAGGCTCTGTATTTTGGCATGAAAAAGGTTGGTCACTATTTCAAAAATTAATAAATTACATGAGAGCCAAACAAGATGCTGCAGGGTATAGAGAAGTAAATACTCCAGAAGTATTAGACAGACTGCTTTGGGAAAAATCTGGCCATTGGGAAAAATATGGAGAAAATATGTATACTTCTCAAACACCTGACGAAAAAGTTTTTGCAATCAAGCCAATGAATTGCCCTGGTCATATTCAAGTTTTTAATCAAGGATTAAAAAGTTATAGAGATTTACCCTTGAGAATAACAGAGTTTGGAAAAGTGCATCGTTATGAACCTTCAGGCGCTCTACATGGGCTCCTTAGAGTTCGAGCATTTACTCAAGATGATGCGCATATTTTTTGCTCTGAGGATCAAATCACAAGTGAGTGTTTAAATGTTACAAATTTAATTTTAGATATTTATAAAGATTTAGGTTTTGAGAATGTTATCCTTAAGTATGCTGACAGACCTGAAATTAGGGTAGGAGACGATAAAGTATGGGATGAAGCTGAAGCATCATTGTTAGAGGCGGTTAAAGCTACAAAATTAAAATACACTATTAATAAAGGTGAGGGAGCATTTTATGGTCCAAAAGTAGAGTTTGTTTTAAGAGATGCAATAGGTAGAGATTGGCAGTGTGGAACAATACAGGTTGATTTAAATTTGCCAGGAAGGTTGAATGCATCCTATGTTGATAAAGATGGGACTAAAAAGGTACCAGTGATGTTGCATAGAGCGTTATTTGGCTCTCTTGAAAGATTTATAGGTATTTTGATTGAACACTACGCCGGTAAATTTCCATTTTGGATTTCCCCACTTCAAACAGTTGTTATACCTATTTCTGAAGATTTTGAGGAATATGCATTAAAAGTTTCAAAAGAAATTAAAAAGACAGGCATAACTTCAGAAGTTGATTTAAAAAAACATAATTTAAATTATAAAATTAGAGATCATTCGTTAGCTAAAGTACCTCTTTTATTAATTTGTGGTAAAAAAGAAGTTGACTCTAATTCTGTAACCATTAGAAGATTGGACTCAACAAAACAAGAAAATATGGAATTAAAAACATTCTTAAAAAAATACTCTGCTTTAAACAAAGCTTTCTCAAACTAAGTGGCAGATTTTAAACAAAATTATTTTCAAAAAAGAACAAGAGAGAAGGGTCCGCGTTCCAACAACAGAATTTCATCACCCGATGTTCAGGTGATTACGAGCGATGGCGAAAATTTAGGTATTTTAAGTACCAATGAGGCTATATCAATGGCAAAAAACCAGGGACTAGATTTAATTGAAATTGCACCAAATGCAAATCCACCAGTATGCAAGATAATGGATATGGGAAAATTTAAATATGATGCCCAAAAAAAAGCAAACTTGGCAAAAAAAAAACAAAAGATTATTTCCTTGAAAGAAATAAAAATGCGACCAGTAACAGAGACTCATGATTATGAGTTTAAAGTTAAAAATGCTAAAAAATTTATAGCGAAAGGAGATAAAGTAAAATTCACTATCAGATTTAAAGGCCGAGAACTTCAGCACTCTCATCTAGGTAATGAATTAATGACTAAAATCAAAGAAGATATGAAAGATATTGGTAAAGTAGAATTACATCCAAAATTTGATGGAAAGCAAATGATTATGGTTATTCAGCCTTTATAGGCTTTAATATAGGTTGTAAATTTTATTCATTCTTTGTATAACCTCGCTCAATTATGCCAAAACTTAAAACAAAAAGCTCAGCAAAAAAAAGATTCAAAATATCTGCAAGAGGTAAAGTAATAATGGCTCAAGCTGGTAAGAGGCATGGTATGATTAAGAGAACTAATTCTCAAATTAGAAAATTAAGAGGCACAACTGTAATGTCAAAACAAGATAGCAAAATTGTTAAATCTTACATGCCATACAGTTTAAGAGGATAAAATGTCTAGAGTAAAAAGAGGAGTTACTAGTAAAGCAAAACATAAGAAAGTTTTGAAAGCAGTTAAAGGCCAGTGGGGTAGGAGAAAAAATACTATCAGGGCCGCTAGACAAGCAATGGAAAAGGCAATGCAATATGCCTATAGAGATCGAAGAAATAAAAAAAGAGATTTTAAATCATTATGGATACAAAGAATTAATGCTGGTGTGAGGGCCGAGGGATTAACATATTCAAAGTTTATTAACGGACTAAACAAATCTGGTATAAAAATTGACAGGAAGATTCTAGCTGAGATAGCCTATGATAGCCCAGAAGCCTTTAAAACCATTGTCCAAAAAGCCCAATCTGCATTAAATTAATCTTCACTATTGTTTTATTTTAGTTAAGAAATAATCTGTAAAGATGTCTGATCTTAAAAAAATTAAAGATGATTTTCTTTTAAAACTAGAAAAAAAATTGAGCTTATCAGAGATAAATGAAATCAAAACCAATCTATTTGGAAAAAATGGGTTAATTTCATCACAATTTAAAAAAATAGGATCTATTTCTGAGAGTGAGAAAAAAAAATTTGCATCAGAATTAAATTTGATAAAAGATGAATTACAAAATCAGATTAATTCCAAAATAAATGAAATACAAAGTGAGGAAATAAATAAAAAATTAAAAAAAGAAAAAGTTGATATCACTTTACCAGAGAGAACTTTTGTTCAAGGAAAAATACATCCAGTCTCACAAACGATTGATGAAATTTCATCTATTTTTTCAGAAATAGGTTTTAGCGTTGAAGAGGGTCCAGATGTTGAAACTGAGTATAATAATTTTACTGCACTAAATACCCCAGATAATCATCCTGCAAGGGATATGCATGACACATTCTATTTAGATGAAAAAAAAGAAAAGTTGTTAAGAACACACACTTCCCCTGTTCAGATTAGAACTATGCTTAAAGATAAACCACCTTTTAAGATAATTGCACCTGGAAGAACTTATAGATCAGATAGCGATCAAACACATTCACCAATGTTTCATCAGGTTGAGGGTCTTCACATAGATAAAGATATTAATATGGGTCACTTAAAAGGTTGTTTGAATTATTTTATAAAAGAATTTTTTGAAGTAAAAAAGATTAAGATGAGATTTAGACCAAGTCATTTCCCTTTTACAGAACCATCTGCAGAAGTTGATATTGGTTATGAAATAAAAGATGGAAAAATATTTATAGGTGAAGGTGATAAATGGCTTGAAATTTTGGGATGTGGAATGGTGCATCCTAAAGTTTTAAAAAATGTCAAAGTAGATTCAACAAAGTATCAGGGCTATGCTTTTGGTATCGGTATAGATAGGTTGGCAATGTTGAAATATGGTATCAATGATTTGAGAGCTTTTTTTGATTGTGATTACAGATGGCTAAACCACTTTGGCTTTGACCCTTTAGATGTCCCAACAAATTACAGAGGATTAAGTAGATGAAGATTACTTTTGATTGGTTAAAAGAACATTTGAAGATTAATTCAAAAGAAAAAGATCTTTTAGAAAAACTTACTAACATCGGATTAGAGGTCGAAACTGTTGAAAATTTATCATCAGGGACTGAATTATTCAAAATTGCTAAAGTAATTAAAACAAAAAAACACCCAAATGCTGATAGACTTAAAATCTGTGATGTTGACATTGGAAAAGGGGAGTTTAAAAAAGTTGTGTGTGGTGCTCCAAATGCAAGAGAGGGATTAATCACTATATATGCACCTCCAGGAGCAGTAATTCCTAAAACTCAAACAAAACTAGTTGTTGCCAAAATCAGAGATGTGATCTCCTATGGGATGCTATGTTCTGAGTCAGAATTGAATTTGTCAGATGAAAGTGAGGGAATTGTTGAATTATCAACTTCTAAATATCAAAAAAAAATCGGCCACCGTTATTTTTTAGAGTCAAAAACTAATACAATTGATTTATCGATCACACCAAATAGACCAGACTGTCTTGGCGTAAGAGGAGTAGCAAGAGATTTAGCAGCTTCGGGTTTTGGAAAATTAATAAACTCAAAAGAAAAAAAAATTAAATCAAATATAAAACATTCTTTAAAGGTAAAAATTAATAAAGAAAAAAATCAAGGATGTTCTGTTTTCGGAAGTTGTTTAATTGAGAATGTAAAAAATACTGAAAGCCCGCAGTGGTTAAAAGATAAGCTTATTTCTGTTGGTCAAAAACCAATTTCTGCAATTGTTGATATTACAAATTACGTAATGCTGGATATTAATCGACCATTACATGCATATGACGCAGACAAAATTGAAAAGGGTTTGATTATAAGAAATTCAAAAAGTGGAGAGGAATTTTCAGCTCTTGATAACAAAAGTTATAAATTAGAAAAAGACATGTGTGTAATCAGTGATGCGAATGGTATTTTGGGATTAGGAGGTATTATTGGTGGAACAAGATCAGGAACAGAACTTGACACAAAAAATATACTATTAGAATCTGCGTATTTCAAACCTCGATCAATAAGAAATACTGCAAAAAAATTAAATATTGATACAGATGCGAAATTTAGATTCGAAAGAGGTATTGACCCACTATCTATCGAAGAAGGATTAAATAAAGCAGCATTTTTAATAAAGGAAATATGTGGTGGTGAAATCAGTAAAATAGATATTCAGAAAACTGAAAGTTATAAAATAAATAAAATTTCATTTAATCCAAGCTTATTCGAGAAAATATCAGGATTTAAAATTTCTAATAGAGAGATGATAAAGATTTTAGATGATTTAGGTTTTAAAAGTAAAAAAGAAAGAAAATATTTTTCATTAACTATCCCGTCGTGGAGACCAGATATTACACAAGAGATTGATATTGTAGAAGAGTTAGTAAGAATAAGTGGTTTTGAAAAAATAAAAATTGTAGACCCGATAAAGGAAAGGACAAGGTCTACTTTAACTAAATCTCAAAAGCTGTTTCATTTTTTGCAAAGATCTATTGCTTCAAAGGGATACTTAGAGGCAATTACATGGTCATTTTCGGACTCAAATTATAATGATCATTTTAAAGGTAAATGTGAAGATATCAGAATTGTAAATCCAATAAGTTCGGAATTAAATGTATTAAGAAACTCAATATATTCAAATTTAATTATGTATATGAGAAAAAATTTAGATAGAGGTTTTAAAGATTTGTCTATATTTGAAATTGGGCCTATTTTTACTGGCCCTAATCCTGGTGAACAAAATACTGTGATTTGTGGTCTATCAGCAGGTAAAAAATCTAGACTTTCTTGGATTGATAAAGAGAGAGATATAGATGTATTTGATGTTAAACGAGATGTGGTTCAAACATTAGTTGAAGCAGGATATAGCTCAGAAAAATTTTTCATAGATGACAAGACACCTAAATATTATCATCCAGGAAAATCAGGTAGATTATTTTTAAATCAAGATAAAGATCAAGCCATAGCTTATTTTGGCGAAATTCATCCTAACATTTTAAAAAAAATAGATTTAAAAACAGAGTCTTTAGTAGGTTTTGAAATTTTTATGGATAATTTAAAACTTACAGACAAAACTTTAAATAACCAAAAAAGGAAATTTGAAGTTTCCGATTTTCAGAAATCCGAAAGAGATTTTGCATTTATAGTAAGCAAAGATTTAAAAGCTCAAGATCTTATTAATGTTGTTTCAAACATAGATCAAAAACTTATTAGCAATATAAGAATATTTGATGTTTATGAGGGTGAAAATATTCCAGAAAATCAAAAATCTATAGCAATTAACATTACTATCCAGTCCAATGAAAAAACTTTGAATGATAATGATTTAGAAAAAATTAATAATTTAATCATTAAAACAGTCGAAAATAAAACTGGTGCTAAAATTCGATCTTAAAAATTTAAATGAGCTCTATTGATAATATAAGAAATTTTGCCATTATTGCTCACATTGATCATGGCAAATCAACAATAGCAGATAGAATCATTCATAATTGTGGTGGTTTAACAGCACGAGAAATGAAAGCACAAGTTCTCGATTCAATGGATATAGAGAGAGAAAGAGGCATCACTATTAAAGCTCAAACTGTAAAATTGAACTATAAAGCTAAAGATGGAAAAAATTATGTTTTGAATATAATTGATACTCCTGGACATGTAGATTTTAGTTACGAAGTAAGCAGATCATTATACGCATGTGAAGGGTCAATATTGATAGTTGATAGCACACAAGGTGTTGAAGCTCAGACTTTAGCTAATGTTTACCAAGCATTAGAGATTAATCACGAAATAATACCTGTGCTTAATAAAATAGATTTACCGGCATCAGATTTAGAAAAAACAAAAAAACAAATTGAAGATGTAATTGGAATTGACACAGAAAATGCAGTTCCATGTTCAGGAAAAACAGGTGAGGGTATTGAGGAGATTTTAGAGCAAATAATTAACCAGTTGCCAGGACCAAAAGGTGATGAAAATGAAAATTTAAAATGTTTATTAGTTGATAGTTGGTACGATACTTATTTGGGGGTAGTAATCCTGGTAAGAGTAATAAATGGCAGGATTACAAAAAACATGAAAATTAAAATGCTATCTACTAACCAAGATTATATCGTTGAAAAAGTTGGTGTATTTACTCCTAAACCAAAAGATATAAATGAGTTAAAAACTGGTGAAATTGGTTTCATTACTACAGGCATAAAAGTATTATCAGAAACAAAGGTTGGTGACACAATCTGTGATGCTTTAAAACCCAATGTTGAAGCTCTACCAGGATTTAAGCCAAGTAAACCAGTAGTTTTTTGTGGATTATTTCCAGTTGATAGTTCAGAATATCAAAAATTAAAAGATGGACTTGCTAAATTACAATTAAACGATGCAAGTTTTTCCTTCGAGGCTGAGTCATCCTCAGCACTTGGACTAGGTTTTAGGTGTGGATTTCTAGGCTTACTTCATCTTGAAATCATTACTGAGAGATTAGAAAGAGAATTCGATGTTAATTTACTCACAACAACGCCTGGAGTAGTATATAAGGTTAATCTAAATAACGGTGATATAATTGATTTACAAAATCCTTCAAACCTACCCGACCCAACTTTGATAAACTTTATTGAGGAACCATGGATTAAAGCTACGATAATTACACCAGATGAATATTTGGGATCGATTATCAAATTATGCCAGGATAAAAGAGGTGTGCAAGTTAATCTTAGTTATTCTGGTAATAGAGCTGTCATAAGTTATGAACTACCTTTAAATGAAGTTGTCTTTGATTTTAATGACAGAATAAAGTCAATGACAAGTGGATATGCCAGTTTCGACTATGATATAATTAAGCACAGAGAGGGGGACTTAGTGAAACTTGGAATATTAGTGAATGGTGAACCAGTCGATGCGCTTGCCATGATGATTCATAAAGACTTCGCTCAAAAAACTGGAAGGGAAGTATGTGAAAAACTAAAAGATTTGATTCCAAGACATAATTTTATGATACCAGTTCAAGCTGCAATTGGTGGAAAGATAATTGCTCGTGAAACAATCAAAGGGTTTAAAAAAGATGTTTTGACTAAAATTCATGGTGGAGGAGCTACAGATCGAAAACGAAAATTATTAGAAAAACAAAAAAAAGGTAAGGCTAGATCGAAACAATTTGGAAGAGTTGAAATACCCCAAGAAGCATTTATTGGAGTTTTAAAGATTAATAAAGAAAAGTAATATGAAAATTTATGATTGTTTCTCTTATTTAGATGAAGATCTTTTACTCGACATAAGATTTAATATCTTAGATAGATTTGTTGATTATTTTGTAATTGTTGAGAGTAATAAAACCTGGCAAAATAATCATAAAAATCATAATTTTGATATTTCAAAATTTCAAAAATTTAGGGAAAAAATTATTTACATAAAAATTACAGACATGCCCGATGGAGATAATCCATATTTAAGAGAAAATTATCAAAGAAACTGTATTTCTAGAGGAATAGAAAATGCTGACAATGAAGATTTAATCATCATTTCTGATTTAGATGAAATACCAAATCCTAATAAATTAAAAGAATTCAGAAAAAGTATGAAATATGCTGTTTTTAAACAAATGCATTTTTATTATAAGATTAATTTACAGAGCCAAATAAATCCATTTTGGTTTGGTAGCAGAATATGTGTAAAAAAATATTTAAAATCTCCACAATGGTTACGAAGTTTAAAATTCAAAAAAAGACCATTTTGGAGGCTAGATAAATACCGGTTGAATAATATAATTGATGACGGAGGATGGCATTTTTGTAATTTAAAAAGCCCTGAAAAGCTTCTATATAAATACGAAAACCTATGTGAAACAAATGACCCATATGTTTTTAAGGAAAAAATTGACAAAAAATTTTTAAATCTAAATGAGATTAAAAAAAGGGTAGATAAAGGATCTGACATTATTGGAAGAAATGAAAATTTTAAACCAATTCCTCTTGATAGTAAATTTCCAAATTATGTTTTAAAAAATAGATTGCAACTAAAAAAATGGATCGTAAATTAAATAAAAAAAATTTTAATCTATTTTTAAAATATATCTTTTGTATAAATATTATCTAGTCATATGGAATTAGAAAATTTAAAAATAAAAGGTTTAAAACTTATTAAGTCAAAAATTTACAGGGACAGAAGAGGTTTTTTGAGGGAGGTTTATAAGAGCAAGCTTTTAAATGAGCCATTTTTATTTGATGTAATGTCATATTCAAAAAAAAATGTTTTAAGAGGCCTGCATATACAAACTCAAAAGCTTCAAGCAAAAATAATAACAGTAACTCATGGTAAAATCTTAGACGTTGTGGTTGATTTAAGAAAAAATTCTAAAACTTTTGGTAAGTATTTTTCAATTGTCATTTCACAAAATTCTGATTTCTCTTTTTATATTCCCAAAGGTTTTGCTCATGGTTTTTTGTGTTTATCCAAAGAATGCACTGTAAATTATAGGTGCTCACAATATAGACATAAAAAAAGTGAAACTACATTGAACTGGGATGATAAAGATGTTGGTATTAAATGGCCTACTAAAAAACCCATTTTATCGTCAAAGGATAAAAATGGTAAAAGTTTAAGTTATTTTAAATAATTAACTATGAAAAAAAAAATTGTTGTTACCGGTGGATCTGGAAGATTTGGCAGTTCCTTAAAAAATACTGTTACAAAGCACAAAATTTTTTTCCCAGAAAAAAAAAAATTTAATATCTTAAACCCAGATAGTATGAGAAAATATTTAAGAAAAATTAAAGCAAACGTAGTTATTCATTTAGCAGGTTTATCAAGACCTATGTCAATACATGAAAAAAATATCAATAAAAGTATTGAATTAAATATAATTGGTACGGCCAATATAACCAAAGTATGTTCTGACTTGGATATAAAACTAATTTATTTTTCTACAAATTATGTTTATCCTGGTATTAAAGGCAACTACTCAGAAAATGATAACCTATTTCCAGTAAATAGTTATGCTTGGTCAAAATTAGGAGGTGAATGTTCTGTGCAACTTTATAAAAATTCTTTGATCGTCAGGGTGTGTATGACAGAAAAACCCTTCATACATAAAGAGGCATTTGTTAACGTAAAGTCTAGTTTTATGTATCACCAGGATGTTGCTAAGATTTTGTTTAAATTATTAGATAAAAAAGGAATAATTAATGTTGGTGGCAAATCTCAATATATTTATGACTTTGCAAAAAAAAGTAATAAAAAAGTAAAAAAATCTTTTTTAAAAAAGAATGCTAAAATTGGAATGCCGTTTGACTCGTCCATAAGTATAAAAAAATTAAAAAAAATCTTAAAATAAAAAGTTTATATGAGTAAATTAGAAATGTATTGTGTTACAAACAAAAGATTAAAATTCTTAGAAAGTAGCGAGTATAATTTATCTTGGGTTGGTTTAGAGGAATGTCCACAAAATTATATTAAATCAAATAATAAAATAAATATTTTTCAAAAAGAAAAGTATTACTCTGAGCTGACTTTTCATTATTGGTATTGGAAAAATTTACTAGATCTAAACTCAGATAATTGGGTAGGCTTTTGCCAAAAAAGAAGATTTTGGTCTAAGAACAAACATACTGAAAAAAAACTTTATGACTCCTCCAATATTTCTCAAAGTATCCTTGTAGAACCTTACAGTGAATGGAAAGATTTTGAGGTAATTCTCTGTGAACCAATTAAAATTAATAAAGTTAAAAAAATTAAAATGATAAAAAGAGGTTTTAGATCATTAATTAAAAAACCAAGTATATTTTTCGATACAAAAAAACAATCGATAAAATTTCATTTTGATATGCACCATGGCTATGGAAATATGGACAGAGCAATTGATCTCCTAGGAGATGATGATAAAGAAGATTTTCGAAGTTTTGTAAATGAGAGTACTTACTTTAATCCACATATAATGTTTATTTCAAAACCAAAGATTGTTGATAAATGGTTTTCTAAATTATTTCAATGGCTTGAAAATTGCGAGTCAATATTTGGTTTTAAAGATCTTTCAGGGTATGACACTCAAAGACTTTATGCTTATTTAGCTGAAAGATATTTATCTTATTGGTTCAACAAAAATTATAAAGTTTTAAATTGGCCCTGGTTTTTTTTTGAGGAGGAAGAATTATATTAGAATTAATATTTTTTATGATTCATAAAAAATATTTTTAATTTTCTAAAAAAATAAAGCTTAATTTTTTTGAAAAAATTAAATTTCAGCTTTTTGCCATTTGTTCCAATAAATCCCTTTAGGTGCGAATAAACAGGCACATTTGAGAGAATTAGACCATCAGCTACTGCTTTAAGCACTGCTCTAGACATATTTCTCTCTAAAATTAGATCATCTAAATCACTAGTTTTTTTTGCCTCAGGTAGAAAATAATTAGTAATAAATCTTTTTGACGCTCCAAAGGAGGTAGTGTTGCAAAATTTAAGATTATCGCTCAGATTTATATAAATATCATTTTTCTTTAAAATCATATCATTGTAAACTTCATCGAAATTACTAATAATATGTCTTCCAGTTACATTGAAAAAATAATCTGTTTCTTTTACTAAAGACGATTTTTCAAAAATTTCCTTAAAAGATAGATATTGGCCAAATCCTTTTCCGCGACTCTTATTAAATGTATTATTTAGGTTGTTTGAAAAAAACTCAATTTGTTTATTTTTATTCTTTGCAAAATTTTTAAAATAATCAATGTCGTAATTACTATTTTCAATAAAAATGATTTTATTGATCCTTGGATGATTAGCCCAAAAATTAAAAGATTTTTTATAATCTTCAAATCTTATATCGGGATCATTTCTTTCTAAATTTGGAATATCTACTGGGTTAATAGTGCAGGTTAAAATTAGAGCAAAATCAAATTTATTCATAAATCTATTTATATATTTTATTATAGGTAATATAAATTTATTTAATATAGGAGAGATGGCCGAGTGGTTTAAGGCGCACGCTTGGAAAGCGTGTTAAGAGGCAACTCTTTCGTGGGTTCGAATCCCACTCTCTCCGCCATCAAATAACGCCCAATATTTAAGCTCTATTCTACATGTTAAGAAATATTTAAAAATTATATTTAAACAATTTTTATTAAAAAGTGGTATAATTCTTTTTATTCCATAATTAAAAAAAAATGAAAAATAGTGCAAAATATCAAGCAGATTCTATTAAAGTTTTAAAAGGACTTGAGGCAGTAAGAAAAAGGCCAGGCATGTACATTGGTGATACTGACGATGGAACTGGATTGCATCATATGGTTTATGAGGTAATTGATAATTCAATAGATGAAGCTTTAGCTGGTTATTGTAAAAACATAGATGTAAGACTTAATTCTGATGAAACTGTCACCATTAGAGACGATGGTAGAGGCATACCTGTTGATATGCACAAAGGTGAAAATAAATCAGCTGCTGAGGTAATTATGACCCAACTTCATGCAGGCGGTAAATTTGACCACGACTCCTACAAGGTTTCTGGAGGTCTACATGGTGTTGGAGTTTCTGTTGTAAATGCACTTTCTGAGAAACTTAAGCTTGAAATAAATAGAGATGGAAAAAAATATTTTATTGAGTTTAATAACGGAACTGCAAAAGCAGCGCTTAAAAATACAGGAAAATCTAGAGAAACAGGAACTGAAATTACTTTTTTACCTTCAAGAGAAATTTTTTCATCAATAAAATTTAATGCGAATACAATTATTAAAAGAATAAGAGAATTAGCCTTTTTAAATAAAGGAATTAAAATTACATTCAATAATTTAAATAATAAAAAAGAGAAAGAACTTTTATTTAAATATGATGGAGGAATATTAGAATATGTAGAATTTTTAAACGAAAAGAAAGAAAAACTAAAAAATAAAAACGGCAATGACCTTTTTAAAAAGGCTGTTTATGTAGAAGGAAAAAAAGAAGGCATTGAAATAGAATGTTCTTTAAAATGGAATGCAGGTTATACAGAAGATTTATTTGCATACACAAACAATATTAACCAAAAAGATGGTGGTACACATGTGCTAGGTTTTAGAAGTGCTCTAACTAGAGTAATTAATAAATACGCAAATGAACATAATCTTCTTAAAAAAAATAAATTGGCGATTTCTGGTGATGATATTAAAGAGGGATTGTCATGTGTTTTGTCAATCAAAATACCTGATCCTAAATTTTCTTCTCAAACAAAAGATAAATTAGTGTCTTCAGAAGTGAGAACTATAGTTGAGACTGTTATCAATGAAAAATTATCTATTTGGTTTGATCAAAACCCATCAATTGCTAGAGTAATATTGGCTAAAATTATTCAAGCTGCTTTAGCAAGAGATGTTGCAAGAAAAGCGAGGGAAAACGTTAGAAGAAAAGGTGCCTTAGAACTTAGTGGTTTACCTGGAAAACTAGCAGATTGTCAAATAGGTAAACAAGAGGGAACAGAATTATTTATTGTTGAGGGAGATTCTGCTGGGGGATCAGCTAAACAAGGAAGAAACAGAACCAATCAAGCAGTTCTTCCTTTAAGAGGAAAAATTTTGAATACTTATGTGGAGGAATTAAATATTAAGCAAAATGGAAATAAATTGACAGATCATCGAACTAAAGCTCTTTCAAAAATGATTTCATCTAATGAAATTGTAACATTAATAAATGCCTTAGGTCTTGATCCAAAATCACATGAAATAGATTTAAAAGATTTAAGATATGGAAAAATTATAATAATGACAGATGCTGATGTCGACGGTTCACATATTAGAGCTCTATTATTAACTTTTTTTAACAACAAACCATTTAATAAATTGATTGAACATGGCTATGTTTATCTTGCACAACCACCATTATTTAAGGTTAATAAAGGTACAAAAAGTATTTATATTAAAGACGAAAAAGAATTGGAAAATTTCATTTTGCAAAATAATAAAGACTCTAAGAAACTTAAAAAAGGTTCTAAAGATTTTCAAAAATTTTTAGATAAAGAGAAATCTCAAATGAGTATTCAAAGATTCAAAGGTTTGGGAGAAATGAATCCAGAGGAATTATGGAATACAACTTTAGATCCAGAAACAAGAAATCTTTTACAAGTTCAATATTCAAAGGATTTAAAAAAAGATCAGAGTCTAATACATACTTTAATGGGAAATGATGTTGCTTTGCGTAAAGATTTTATCACATCGAATGCAATTAATGTAAAAAATCTTGATATTTAAAAATGAAGTTTTTTGAAACTTCTAAATATTTTTCATTAAAAAAATCTACTTATATTTCACTTAGGTGGATTGCAATAATTGGCCAGTTACTATCAATATATATAGTATATTTTTTTCTTGAGTTTAATTTTAATTTTCTCTTATCTAATTTGATTGTTATTTTAGGAGCAATAAGTAATTTATATTTAATTTTTATCTACAAAAAAACTCAATTATCTGAAAGGTCAGCTTTAATTTTTTTAATAGTAGATATATTTCAGTTGGCAGGTTTAATTTATTTAACTGGAGGAATAGCAAACCCTTTCATAATATTTTTAATAATACCAAGTGTTTTTGCGTCATCAAATTTAGGTTTTAAGACAAATTTATTATTGGTAATTACAACTACCTTGATAATAATTTTTCTGACTTTTTATTCAGAGGACTTACCCGCTCCATTAAATGAACATTTTCATGTTGATGACTATTATTATTACTCTATTCCAATAGCTTTGATAATAGCTCTTATATTCCTGAATTATTTTGCAATTTTGTTTGGTTCTGAGTCACGCCTTAGAAAAGAAGCTTTGAATAAGATGGAAGAAGTGATGGCACAAGAACACGAAATGCTTTCCTTAGGAGGACAAGCTGCAGCAGCGGCTCACTCTCTAGGAACACCTCTTTCTACAATTAAAATTATTACTCAAGAACTGTTAAAACAATTAAAAAATAATAAAGAGGTAATACAAGATATTGAGTTACTTGAAAGTCAAGTTGAGAGATGCAATCAAATTTTAAAAAGACTATCTTTAAATCCAAACCAAGAAGATGATTTTATTGATGAGGATTTATCAATGAAAGAGTATTTAAAGGAAATTATTTTTTCTTTCCAGGAGACAAGTTCAAAAGAGTTTATTTTAAATCTTGATCAAGACTCTAATTCAAAAAAAATCACAAAATCTATTGAAATTGTTTATGGCTTGAGAAACTTTATTGGTAATGCAAATAAATTCTGTAAAAGCAAAATATTCATTTCTCTAAAAAGTGATAACGAAACTACAGAAATAATAGTTGAGGATGATGGACCTGGATATCCGAGTGATATAATCTCTAAAATAGGAGAACCTTATTTAAGATCATTTAGTAAAATGGAAAAAAATAAGATTGGACTTGGCTTAGGTCTTTTTATAGGTAAAACTTTGCTTGAAAAAAATTTTGCATCACTTCATTTTAGAAATTCTAAAACAAGAGGTGGAGCAGAAGTTTTAATAAAATGGAAGAATAAAGATTTGTTTAAAATTTAGTGTAGTTTTTTTTTATTTTCAAATAATGAACTTAATTGTGAAATCATCACATCAGCTAGCTCATTTACGTCAGTAATTTTAATTGCTTTATTATAATATCTTGATACGTCATGGCCAATTCCAATAGCTAAGATCTCAATATCAGACTTGTCCTCAATAAATTTCACTGTCTTTTTCAAATGTTTTTCTAAAAAATCTCCAGAATTTACAGATAAAGTAGAGTCGTCTACTGGTGCACCATCAGATATTACCATTAAAATTTTTCTCTCTTCCTTCCTTTTTTGCAAACGATTATAAGCCCAGGTTATAGCTTCTCCATCAATATTTTCTTTTAGTAAACCTTCTTTAAGCATGAGACCCAAGTTATTTTTGGCCTGCCTCCAATGAGTATCTCCTCCTTTATAAATTATGTGTCTCAAATCGTTTAATCTACCAGGTGTTTTAGGTTTACTATTTTTGCTCCATTTCTCTCTACTTTGACCACCTTTCCAGTTTTTTGTGGTAAAGCCTAAAATTTCTACTTTAACTGAACATCTCTCTAATGTTCTTGATAAAATATCAGCACATATAGCGGCGATAGTTATGGGCCTTCCTCTCATTGAGCCAGAGTTATCAATTAACAATGTAACTATTGTATCTTTAAAATCTAAATCTTTTTCCTTTTTAAAAGATAATGAATTGTATGGATCCATGATAATTCTAGTTAGTTTTGAACTGTCAAGCAGTCCTTCTTCTAAGTCAAAATTCCAAGATCTATTTTGTTTTGCTAAAAGTTGTCTTTGAAGTTTATTTGCAAGTTTTGTTACGATGTCGTGAAATCCTATTAGCTGTTGATCAAGATTTTTTCTTAGTTTCAATGAGTCTTCCTCATTTTCTAGATTTTCAGCTTTTATTATTTCATCAAATTCATTTGTAAAAATTTTATATTCAAGATTAATTTCTTTAATTGATTTCTTAACAATCTGTTCAGAATTTTCTTCTTTTAAATTCATATCATCAAGCTGGTCATCTAAATTGTATTCATCTTTATTATAGTCAGAGTCCATAGCTGGTTCTGTTTCGTCTTTAGGGCTAGAGTCTTTTTTATCTTCTTGATCTGACTTGTCATCTTCATTTGAAGATGCATCCTTTCCTTCGTCATTTTGTTCTTCTTTATTCTCATCAATTTCTCCAGAGTCAAAAATGTCCATATTTTGAAGAATTTCAGAAAATTTAGAACCATATACTTTTTGATTATCTAAGTTTTGATAAAGGAAGTTAATATGTTTTTTTATTGATTTGTCGAAATCTTTTTCCCAAAAACTTAATTTTTTTTCTGAGAAAGAATTTAATTTAATTTTTTGAAAATTTTTAAGCAAGTAAAGCTCAAAGGCCTCGGAGACTATGACGTCTTCTTTAGTATTGATTTTATGCTCTTTTTTCACATTCATCATCCGATAATAATTTTTAGTTAAATTTTTTTCTATTCCTTTCAACATTTGACAGCCTAATAATTCATATCTTGTTTTTTCGGCGAATTTGTAAAGCATTTTGCATGAGGGGTTTTTTGGAACATTATCTTTAAATATTTCTTTATTTGAAAATTTCTTTTCTAAAGCAGATGAGTCAAATTCGGCTCTTAATCTTATAAAATCTTCAGGACTTGATAAATTGTCTACCTTTATCACTTCTGAGTGATTATCATTGGTATTTATTTTTTTTTCGTTATTGATCGTAAAATCCTCTGAAATTACCTTCTTAGTCGAGGTTAATGCTTGTCTCATTTTTTCTTTAAGATGGGATATTTTGATAGACATTTAAATTTGAATATTAATCAATGACTCTGGTAGTTCTTCGCCAAAACATCTTTGAAAATATTCAGCAATAGTATTTTTTTCTAAATCATCACACTTATTTAAAAAAGTTACTCTAAAAGCATAACCAATATCTTTAAATATCTCAGTATTTTCAGCCCAATGCAATACTGTCCTTGGACTCATTACGGTAGAGATGTCACCCGCTATGAAACCTTTCCTAGTCAAAGAAGCAACTTTTATCATATTTGCTACATTTTCTTTACCTTGGGGATTATCGAAATTTTTGTTTTTTCCTATTATTATTTCCATTTCTTTATCAAGGCTTAAATAATTGAGCGTCGAAACTATATTCCATCTATCCATTTGACCCTGATTTATTTGTTGTGTTCCATGATATAAGCCACTTGTATCACCTAATCCAACAGTGTTAGAAGTTGCAAACAATCTAAAAAATTTATTTTGTTTAATTACTTTGTTTTTATCGAGAAGAGTAAAGCTACCTTCTGACTCTAAAACTCGTTGGATTACAAACATTACATCTGGCCTTCCAGCATCATACTCGTCAAAAACTAATGCAACAGGATTTTGAATAGACCAGGGCAATATACCTTCATTAAACTGAGTAACTTGTTTTCCATCTTTTAAAACAATAGCATCTTTACCAATCAAATCTATTCTAGAGATATGACTATCTAGGTTAACTCTAATACATGGCCAATTTAATCTTGCAGCAATTTGCTCTATATGAGTTGATTTACCTGTTCCATGATACCCCTGAATTAAAACTCTTTTATTAAAAGAAAAACCAGAAATAATCGCTAAAGTAGTGTCCTTATCAAATATGTAATTTTTATCAATCTCTGGCACATATTCTGTCTTTTTTGAAAAGGCATCAACTTCTATCTCAGAGTCGATTCCAAATGTTTGTTTTAAAGATAGTTTAATATCTGGTTGTATATCTAGATTAAGTGTCAATTTTTTCTCTATATGTATTTTTTAGCTGTGTATAGGCTAAAGTAATTAATTTTAATTTTTCTTCATATTTTTTATTTCCAGAATTCATATCAGGGTGAAATTTTTTGACAAGTATTTTGAATTTATCTTGAATCCTTGACCATTTAATACCAACAGAAACACCTAAAATACTAAATGCTTTTATGTCTTTATGATCAAATTTAAATTGACGCATATGATTGTATTCACTTTTAAATTTATTAACATCTGTTTCATCTTTTAGAGTGTTATTCCACAAAACTTTAAAAAAATTGTCTGAAGAGCTAAAACTTTGAGTGGGTTTGTGCCAAATCATATCTGACTTAAGGAAATTAATCACTTGTTGGTCATTCATTCCTGAAAAGTAATTCCAATTTTTATTAAACTCTTTGACATGCTCCAGGCAAAGTAATCTGAACTTTTTACTATTATCTTTTTCAATAGGGGCCTTATATTCACCTATTTCATTACAATTATTCCAATCACAAATATTTTTCATGTTATAATGATTATACTTATGGATATAAATAATTTAATTTCAATAATAAAAAAAAAAATTTCGACGAATATAACATGTGAAAATTTAAAAGTCGAAGATAAAACTTTTTTACATAAAAATCACTCAGGAAATGATAATAACAAATTTCATATTAAATTATCTATTGAGTCAAAAGAACTAAAGAAAATGAATAAAATTGAAAGAAATAAAAAAGTTTATAAAATTCTAAGTGACGAGATTAGTAAATCTATTCATTCATTACAAATATTAATTAATTAATAATTTTTCATTAATAAATGATCTAATTTTTTCTTTACTAAATTTTTTATTTAATTCCATAGATCCAATTTTTTTTAATAGAATAAGGTTTATTTTTTCGGAATTATTTTTCTTATCATTTTGCATGTAAGAAATAATTTTTTTTGTATCGATTTTAGAAAAATATTTGCTAACATTGTAAGATAATTTAGCTTTACTTAAATGCCCAATGATTAAATTAAATTCAGATAAATTTATTAATTTATTATCTAGGCTGAATTTTAAAGAAGAGTAAATTCCTAAAATTACAGCTTCTCCATGATTTAATTTTTTTGAATAGGTCATTGATGCCTCATAAGCATGTGCAAATGTATGTCCAAAATTTAAGATTTTTCTTAAGTTATTTTCCTTTTCATCTTTTTGAACAATATCTCTTTTTATCTTACAACTTTTAAAAATAGCTTTTTCAATAAACGGAGATTTAAGTTTGAGAATATTTTGTACATTTTTATCTAAATAAAGAAATAGTTTTTTATCAGAAATAAGCGAGTGTTTTAAAATTTCTGCATAGCCACATGTAATTTCTCTCTTTGGTAAAGTTTTTAAAAAAAGAGTATCTGCTAATACTAAATTTGGTTGATAGAAACTTCCAATTAAATTTTTACCATAAACTGTATTGATGCCTGTCTTGCCCCCAATAGAGGAGTCAACTTGCGCTAACAATGTTGTTGGGATGTTTATAAATTTTATTCCCCTTTTAAATAAACTTGCAGCAAATCCACCAGTGTCTCCAGTTATTCCCCCTCCAACCGTTAGAAGACAATCATTTCTGTTAAAATTATTTTTTTGAAGTAAATTTAAAATTTTAAGAACACTACCAAAACTTTTATTTTTTTCAGTGGAATTAAATAAGTAAATTATTTTTTTCTTTGATATTGATTTAGATATTTGCTTGATTCTTTTTTTACCAATTTTCTTATCAATTAATAAAAAGCATTTATTGAAATTGAAACCGTTTTTTCGCAAAATTTTCGATAATTTATTGAAAAAATTTGTACCAATTACGACTGAATAACTCCCATTATTTGTTCTAATTCCCAACTTAGCCTTTATCATTGAATCTAATAATCCTCTCTATTACCTCTGATTTAGTAATTCTATCACATTTAATTTGATATTTAGCCTTAGAATAAATTCTAGATCTGTCATTAATTAACTTATTTAAATCGATATTATTCAATTTTATTGCAATAGGTCTTTTTTGGCTATTCTTAATTCTTTTGATAAGATTTTTATTATCCCATTTTAACCAAATCGAGATGTGATTTTTTAAAATTTCTTTTTGAATTTTTTTGTTCAAAAAAGCTCCTCCTCCCAGAGAAATGACAGCATTTTTTTTTTTTAAACTTAGTAGTGATATTTTTTCTTCTAATATCCTAAAAAAAGGTTCCCCTTTTTTTTCAAATATTTCAGATATGACCATATCTTCTTGAACTTCAATTGCTTGATCGACATCAATAAACTCTTTATTAAGTTTTTTTGAAACAATTTTTCCTAAGGTTGTTTTGCCAGAACCCATCATTCCTAAAAAAACAAGATTTTTATTTGATTCCATAAGTTTATTTATTGAAAAAACACAAATATGTCTTAATTTGAAAATACCTAAAGATATATGCAAATATATAAAAAAACAAGATCAAGGAGTTCAAGCCTATTAAGTTTAGTAATAAAGGTAGTTATAATTTTAACGATATTTGCTGGAATTGTTTTTTTACTGAATAAAATTAATTTTCCTACCCCTAATAAAGTTATAGAAAAAATTATACCAAATGAAAATTTTAAAATTGTTAAATAAATTTTTTTTATCAATTTTAGTAACATTTTTTACTCTTTTTGGAATTACATACTCTGAGGAACAACCAGTTGATATTTGGAACATAGATAAATCAAAACTAAACCAAAATAATGTAAATGATAAAGATGTATTAAATGAAATAAACAAAAATGAAAATTCAGATCAAAGTTTAATATTAGACACTTTAAAGTTAGAACCTCAAAGCCCGATCAAAGAAATTAAATTTGAACAAAATCTTAATTCTTCAGAAATAAAAATTTTAGGATTATATGATCCTGATGATTTTGGATTGAGTTTAAATATGTGGTCTAATTCTGATGGCGATCAATTAAAAAATATTTTTGCAAAATTGAATAGAATGAGTCTTTCTAAAGATGCAAAAGAATTGATGAATATTTCTCTATTAACAAATGCATATCAACCACAAAAAAATATAACAGAGGAAGAATTTATAAAAATTAAATCAGAATGGTTGATAAAAAATAGTGATTTAAATTTGATTGAGGAATATTTAACAAAAAATCAAATTTTTGATACCCATCCTAAATTAACAAGACATCTAATAGATCAACATCTTTCTAAGGCTAATGTAGAAAAGGTGTGTGAAATATTTTCAAAAAATAGGGAACCTTTAAATGACGATTATCTATCAAAATTTAATATATATTGTTTGATCAAAAATGGGAAAAATGAGGAAGCGCAACTTATTCTAGATCTAAAAAAGGAACTTGGTTTTAATGACATTTATTTTGAAAAAAAAATATCTAACTTATTCGGGTACACCTCTCAAATTGATAAGACGATCTCAGAAAAATCAATTTTAGATTTTCATTTGGCTCATCAAACAAATCCTCAATTTATTTTCGAACCCAAAGAGACAACAGATAAACTAATTTGGAAATATTTATCATCATTTAACTTATTAAGCGCTTTCAAAGAAATTGATATTTCTGAATTAGATAAGATTTCTACTCTCGAAAAAGCGACTCATGACAAAAATTATTATGAGGAGGATTTATTTGAGCTATATAAAAGATTTCAGTTTAACTTAAATCAACTTCTAAATGTAAGAGATCATATTCAATTATTATCTAATATTGAAGCAAGAGCATTAGTCTATCAAAAGATTTTACTTGAGTCTGAAAAAGTTGAAAAATTAAAATTATTAAAAATTTTAAAGGAGTCATTTAAAAAAGATAATCTCGAAAATGCATTTGATATTGAGTTAAAGAAATTTTTAGATGTGATGGAACCGAGGGATATACCAGATAATCTAACAAGTTTTTATTACACTAATATAGAAATCAGCAAAGAAGAAAAAAAAAAAATAAAATTTAACAAGGAAGTGATGCATCAATCAAAACTTATTAATTATTTTGATGGTAATTATTCAAAGTCGAAACTTGAAAAAGATCTACAAAATTTTTTAAAAAAGATAAAAAAGAAAAAAGAATACTCACTTTCTAAAAAAGACCAAATTTTTCTAGAATCATTAAAGTCTGACGGAATTGCAGTTCCAAAAAAATATGATGATTTATATAAAATAAATCAATCAGAGATACCCTCTGATATACAAGTAATGATTAACAATGATGAAAAAGGTGCTGCTCTTTTAAGGATAATAGAAGTAATTGGTCAAGATGATTTAGATAGAATTGATGATGATACAATGTATTTTATAATAGCTACATTAAATCAATTAAATATCGATAAGATAAGAAACGATATTTTATTAAAAGTTCTGCCTTTAAAAGTTTAAAAATTAGTTTATCTATTAATTTCATGAGTATTAAAGAAATTATTACCGTACCCGATGATATTTTAAAAAGAATTTCTGAACCAATAGAAAAAGTCGGAATTAATGAAAAAAAATTAATCAATGACTTATTTGAAACAATGTACCACTCTAAGGGAATTGGCCTTGCGGCAGTTCAAGTAGGTATTCTTAAAAGAGTTTTAGTTGTTGACGTTTCAAACAAAGATAGAAAAAAACAACCAATTGCGTTAATCAATCCTGTAATAAAAAAATTAAGTGAGGAGAAATCAGTGTATGAAGAGGGTTGTCTATCTATACCCGAAACTTTTATTGAAATTGAGAGACCAAAAATTTGTGAGGTGGAATATATTGATGAGAAGGGAGAGAAAAAAAATCTCAAATGTGATGGGCTTTTATCTACCTGCGTTCAGCATGAAATTAATCATTTAGATGGAAAACTAATCATTGATCATTTATCAAAATTAAAGAAAGATTTTATTATAAAAAAAATTTCAAAAATTAAAAAAAATCCAGACAGAATAGTAGTTTAAAGATGGCAAATAAGATTATCTTTATGGGTACCCCAATATTTTGTGTGCCAATCTTAAAATCTTTATATCAAAATGGCCATGATATTTCTGTAGTTTTTACTCAACCACCACAAAAATCTCATAGAGGACAAAAAATTAATAAGAGTCCAATTCAGGGAATTTCTGAATCTTTAAATATAGATTATAGAACACCCAAGACACTCAAGGATAATCAAGAGGAGTATGAATTTTTAAAAGAGCTAAATGCCGATCTTGCAATAGTGTGTGCATATGGACAAATTATTCCCAAAAATTTTTTAAACCTAACCAAAAAAGGTTTTGTGAATATTCACGCTTCAATACTTCCTAGCTGGCGAGGAGCAGCGCCAATTCAAAGATCGATTATGAATTTAGACTCTGAAACAGGAATAAGTATTATGAAGATTAATGAAGAATTAGATAGTGGGCCGGTAAGCAACATATATAAGGTTAAGATAGATAAAAATCAAAATGCTCAAGAAATTTCAGAGAAATTATCCACTTTAGCTGCTGAAAAAATTTTAGATAATGTAAATGATATACTTGAAGATAAAGCAAAGTTTATTGTTCAAGATCATTCAAAAGCAACTTACGCAAAAAAAATTCGTAAAGAGGAGTCACAAATTGATTGGGATGAGGATGCCTCGAAAATTATTGGAAAAATAAATGGATTATTTCCATCACCTGGAGCTTCTTTTACTTTTAATAACGAAAGATATAAAATTTTAAAAGCTGTAATTGGTAATGGTATAGGTCAAGTTGGAGAAATAATTTCAAATGACTTAGAGGTCGCATGTAATAACAATCAATCTATTAAGATTCTCGAAATTCAAAGACAAGGAAAAAGACCACAAAAAATTAGCGAATTTATGTTGGGCTCTCAAATAAAAAAGGGCTCAAAGTTATTAAATGTTTAGATATCAGATATTAATTGAATATGAGGGTACAAATTTCAGAGGTTGGCAAATTCAAAAAAAAGGCAAAACTGTTCAGGGATTATTACAAGACACAATTTCAAAACTTTTAAAAGAAAAAGTTATAATATATGGAGCTGGAAGGTTGGACGTCGGGGTTCATGCAAAAGAGCAGTCAGCACATTTTGATTGTAAAAAAAAGATTGATAAAATTGATAAGTTTTTAAAATCAATCAATCACTTTTTAAATAATGATGGAATTGCAATACTTAAGATTAAAAAAAGAAGTAAAAATTTTCACGCTAGATTTTCAGCTAAAATAAGAGTTTATAATTACGTGATTATAAATCAGATCAGTAAACCAGTTTTAGATGAAAATAGAGGTTGGCACATTATGAAAGATCTTGATTTAGAATTAATGAGGAAAAGCGCAAGAAAATTAATAGGAACTATGGATTTTAGTACTTTTAGAAAATCTAGTTGTAGAGCTAAAAGTCCAATAAAAACTATGAAATTAGTAAAAATCAAATCTACAAAAAATAAGATAGAAATAGAATTTAGATCTCAATCTTTTTTACAACAGCAGGTCAGGTCCATGGTTGGTTGTTTAAAATATGTTGGGGAAAAAAAATGGACATTAAAAAAATTTATAAATGTTATGAATTCAAGAAAAAGAACATTGTGTGCTCCACCTGCACCACCACATGGTCTTTATTTAACTAGAGTTATTTATTAATTTTTTTTTATTACTCATTGCAAATTTACGATGAATTCTCCATCGACTTTCCTCACGAACTATAAAACCGCAACAATTTTTTGATCTACATTTACAAGGAAATTGTTTGTAATCCTCTTTATCAAAACTAAAGCCGTAATCACAAGTTATCTCTTCACCTTTTTTAATATCTCTATCAGCTGTTATCCAAATTTTTAAACCTTTACCATCATAACGCGCATTCGCATCGCAACTATGATTTACTAATCCAGCAATATTAAATGAGAAATCACCATCCAAAGTATATTTTTTATTTAAAGTAAATAGGTAAATAGGTTTTTTATTGTCATATTTGGTTGACTTCTCAACTTCTTTATTTGTAATTACTTTTCCTATGTAATTAATAATCTTTGTACCCTCTGAGATATCTTTAGCAGCATAAAGTCCACGACCTTTATTATCAATTTTTGATTTCCCTATGTTGTATAATTTCATGAAAGAGATTTATAATGAACTAGATATTTATCAATTGAATTCTACCAATGCATTAACATGTTCATTAGCACTTTCTGCTAAGGCATTTAAATCATATCCACCCTCAAGTATAGAAACAACTTTACCCGTAGTAAACTTATTGGTGGCCATTAACGTTCTTTTAGTAATCTCATAAAAATCTTTAGAACTTAGTTGAAATTGAGCTAATGGGTCATCTTTATGTGCATCAAAACCTGCTGAAAATAAAAGAAAATCTGGTTTATATTGAACTAATCTTTCTAACACTCTATCAAAGGCATTAAAGTATTCTTCTGAGTTTGTGCCAGCGGGCAAAGGAATATTTAATGAGTTGTTAAAGTCTCCTTTATCTTTATCTGTCCCTCCACCAGGATAAAAAGGATATTGGTGCGTGGAAATATATAATGAATTTTTATTATTACGCATAACATCATAATTTCCGTTTCCCCAGTGTACATCAAAATCTACGCAGGCAATTCTTTTGTATTTATATTTTCTCACTAAATAGTTTGTTGCTACCCCTGCGTTTGATATACAACAAAATCCCATTGCCTTACTTCTTTCAGCATGATGGCCTGGCGGTCTCGCCAAGCAAAACGCGTTTTTAAATTGATTGTTCTCTATTCCATCTATTGCTCTTATTGTTGAGCCTGCAGCGTCAAAAACAGCCTTTTTACTTTCTGGCGAGACAACTGTATCTCCATCTAAAAACTTAAGGCCTTTTTGAGGAAAAGAGTCTTTTAAGTTATCTATATAATCTTTTGAATGTGTCATAGACAATATGTCATCAGGAACACTATCTGGTTTATCCCAGATAAGATCTTTTCTTTTTTTTAATTTTTCTTTAATAGCAATTACTCTCTTAGGTTGTTCAGGATGACCATCGCCAGTATTATGTTTTTCATAAGAATCAGAATTTATTATCGCGGTTTTCATTTAAAATAATTTATTAAAATATTTTCATAAATTTTTTTAAGATTTTTTAAATCTTTTAAAGATACCACCTCATCCACGCGATGCATAGTTTGTCCAACTAAACCAAATTCTAAACCAGGTGATATGGCTTTTATGAATCGTAGATCTGAGGTTCCGCCCGTAGTTGATAATTTTGGTTTTATCTTAGTGATTTTTTTTATGATATTTTGTATCATATATGTAGTTTTATTTGGTTTAGTTAAAAAAGCTTCACCAGAAACTCTATAATCGATTCTAAATTTTGATCTATATTTTTTATTAAATTTTATAAAAATTTTATTTAGTCTTTTTTTAATTGAAGTTGATGAATGTTTATTATTAAATCTGATATTAAAAGTTGCTTCAGCTGTAGCGGGAATAACATTGTCGGCAGTATTATTTATATTTATTTTTGTAACTTCTAAGTTTGTAGGCTGAAAATCTTTTGTACCTTTATCAAATTTAATATCTTTTAATTCTTTTAAAATTTTTACAATTATAGTTGAGGGATTATTTGCTCTATGAGGATACGCAACGTGGCCCTGTAAACCGAATATAGTTAATTTACCTGTTAAACTGCCTCTACGGCCAATTTTGATCATTTCACCCAATTTGTTTGGATTTGTTGGTTCACCCACTAGACAGAAACTAATTTTCTCTCTTTTTTTTTTTAGATACTCCACTACTTTTCTTGTTCCATTAATCGCATCACCCTCTTCATCACCTGTTATCAATAGACTAATCGACCCATTAAACTTTTTATTTATCGATAAAAAAGTGCTTACAGCAGAAACAAAAGCCGCAACAGAACTTTTCATATCATTTGCACCTCGTCCAATTAAATAACCTTTTCTTATTAATGGTCTAAATGGATTTGTTGTCCAATCTTTTATATTTCCTGGAGGTACAACATCCAGGTGACCTGCATAACAAAAATTAGGTTCTTTTGATCCAAATCTTGCATATAAATTCTTAACTGGCTTGAAACCTCTTTCTTTAAAATCTAGTATTTTTGTTTTGAAACCAAGTTTTTTTAATTTTTTTTCTAAAAATTTCATCACCCCTGCGTCTACTGGAGTAACAGTTGGAAACCTAATTAGCTCTTTAGCTAATTGTAATTCATTAATTTTTTGCATGTTTAATCTCTTAAAAGATCATTAATTGATGTTTTTGATCTAGTCTTTTCGTCTACTTGTTTGATTATTACTGCACAACTTAGTGATGGAGCAGATGGATTTTTTTTATCAGGAAGAGAACCTGGAACAACGACTGAGTATGGCGGAATTTTTCCATAGGTAATCTCACCGGTTGATCTATTTACAATTTTTGTAGATTGTGTAATTAACATTCCCATACTTAACACAGAACCTTCACCAACAATCACCCCTTCAACCACCTCAGACATTGCTCCTAAAAATACATTATCTTCAATAATTGTAGGTAATGCTTGAGCAGGTTCCAGTACCCCACCAACCCCGGACCCTGCAGATATATGACAATTCTCCCCAATCTGACAACAACTACCAGCACGACTAAATGTATCCATCATTGTTTTAGCCCCAATGTAAGAACCAATATTTACATAACATGGCATGAGAACTGCATCTTTTCCTACAAATGATCCTTTTCTAACAGGTGAGTTTGGAACCATTCTAAAACCTGCCCTCTCATGATCTTCTTTTGTCCAGCCAGCTGTTTTTCCTTTTAACAAATGCGCCTTATCATACCAACTGGAGTAAGGTCCATTTAAATTTTCCATTGGATAAATTCTGAAACTTAGCATAATTGCCTTCTTTAGATGTTGATGAGTTACCCATTCTCCATTTATTTTTTCAGCAACTCTTGATTTACCACTATCCAAGTCATTTATCACTTGATTGATTGCATCCTTTAAACTCTTATCCGAGTTTGGATTTATTTGATCTTTGTTTTCCCAAGCTTCATTTATAATTTTTTCTATAGACATAACTTATTGACTTTTTAATAACCTTATTTCTTTAAGAAATAAAGACAGATTTTCGATTTTATGAGAAATATAATCTTTATCTGAATCTAATTTACCAAAGTGATCATCATTAATTAACCAAACAGTTGCACAGCCTCGCTCATAACCAATACTGAGGTTTTTCGCAATATCTTCTATATAAATAGTTTCTTTTGGATTTAATCCGAATTTTTTAACCATTAAATCAAAAGTTTTAGCCTCAGGTTTTGGTACGTATCCAGCATCTTTAATATCAAAAACTTTATCTCTTCCAAAGAGATCATATACTCCTAAATGAGTTAAAATATTTTTGGCATGTTCAGCGCTTCCATTAGTAAAGATAAATTTTTCCATATCTAATTTTTCAAGCTCACTTCTCATAATCTTATCCTCTTTCATAAACGAAAGATCTATTGTGTGAACATACTTTAAGAATTCTTCTGGAGGTATGTCATGATGTATCATTAAACCATTTAAGCTTGTATTATATTTATAAAAATAATCAGTCTGTAATTTTTTTGCTTTTTCCATATCTATTTTAAGTCGTTCAGATATGAACATTGTCATTCTTTTAGAAACTTGACCAAATACTTTTTCTAAGGAATAATTGTTGTGTTTTCCATAACAAACTCCATCAAGATCTAAAAGAAGATATTTCATTTGCTTAAAATTTATCATTTTCTTATCAAAGTCCCGGAGCCCTTGTCAGAAAAAATCTCAAATAATATAGAGTGTTGCTTTCTACCGTCAATTATTCCAACTGCCTTCACTCCATTTTTAACTGCATCCAAACAAGTGTTAATTTTAGGAATCATACCTTCAGTAATAATATTATCTTCAACCATCTTTAAAACTTCTGACGAAGAGATTTCATTAATCAGTTTTTTGTCTTTATCTAAAACTCCCTCTACATTAGTCATTAATAGTAATCTTCTAGATTTTAATGATTTCGCAATTGCGCCAGCAGTAGTATCACCATTAATATTATATGGATGATTATCACTTCCTAAGCCTAGTGGTGAAATTATTGGAACTTGCTTTTGATTAAGAATTTTTTCTATAAGACTATTGTTAATTTTCTTAGGTATTCCAACAAAACCGAGCTCTTTTGCTTCTGGGGCTACCTCAATAATATTATTTTTTTGTGTATGGATTGAGATTGCATCAGTTCCAAACTTTTTTAAGGAGTCAACAATATCATTATTAAAATCAATTAAAACTGACTCAACTATGTTTATTATCTTTTCATCAGTAACTCTTAAACCCCTGATAAATTTTGATTGAATATTTGATTTTTCCAGTTCTCTTTTTATTCTAGGACCTCCTCCATGAACAACTACAAAAGAAATACCTAATTTATTAAGTATATTTATATCAATTATAAAATTGTCAAAGATATTTCTGTCTATAAAAACATTTCCTCCATATTTTATGACTATGAGATCATTTTTATATTTTTCTATATACTTAGATACTTCATTAATTGGTGGTCCATTTTTGGGAAGTATTTTTTTTAAATCCATTTTTTTATTTTTAGGTAATAATTAATTTTTTTAAGTGACAGTTTTAACCGTTGTCCTCTTCATGATAAACACTTGTTGGGCCATAGTTAGAATATTATTGACAGTCCAATAAATTACCAAACCACTAGGAAAGGGCGCCAGTATTACGGTCAAAAAAAGTGGAAAAAACATAAATATTTTTGCTTGCATTGGATCTGTGGGAGCAGGATTCAATTTCTGTTGTACCCACATAGAAACTCCCATTGCCACTGGCCAAGCACCTATAACCAAAAAAGATGGAACATCATAAGGCAATAAGCCAAATAAATTAAATATACTTGTAGGGTCTCTCTCACTTAAATCCTGTATCCAGCCAAAAAATGGCATTTGTCTCATTTCAATTGTTACAAATAAAACTTTGTAAAGAGCAAAAAAAACTGGAATTTGAACAAGTATTGGTAGACAGCCAGACATTGGATTTACTTTCTCTTTTTTGTAAAGGGCCATCATTTCTTGTTGAAGTTTCATTTTATCATCTTTATGAAGTTCTTTTAATCTAACCATTTCTGGTTGAAGAGCTTTCATTTTAGCCATACTTCTGAAAGAAAAATTTGCGAGTGGAAAAAAAGCTAATCTAATACAAATTGTAATCGCTATAATTGCTAAACCATAATTTCCTAGTAATTTGAAAAAATAATCAATTCCAAAAAAAAGAGGTTTAGTAATAAAATATAAAAAGCCCCAATCAATTACTAAATCAAATTTGTCGATATTTAATGATTCAGCATAACCATCAATAATATCTACTCTTTTAGCAGCTATTATTATTTGAAATTCTTCCTCTATTTTACCGTTTTCACCTAATTCCAAAGGTTCAGTTGTTATGAAATTAGCTCTAAATTTTTTTTTGTAATCGAATGTTGTCTTAAATTCTCTTTCACTAGGAGGAATTAATGATGTAATCCAATATTTATCTCCAATTCCAAGCCAACCTTTTTGTGCAGTTTTTGTAAACTTTTTTTCTTGGATATCATCATAATCTTCTTCGATTAATTCGTCATCTAATGTAGCAATTAAACCTTCATGTAAAATATAAAAGTTAGATATTTCAGGAATCTTATTTCTTATAATTTGACCATAAGAATAAAAATCATATTTATTGTTAGACGAATTTATTACGCTCTGTCTAATAGTAAATAAATACTTATCATCTAACAAGATTTCTTTTTCAAAAATTATACCTTGATTGTTTGTCCATGATAACTTAATTGATGATTGGTCTGTTAATTTATTGTTACCAATTACTCTCCATATAGACTCTGAGTTTGGTATATCAATATTCTTGTCTGAAGTAACAAAGCCACTTTCAATTAAATATCCGTTTTCTATGTTCCTTGGTCCTAAAAGGGTAACTTTTTTATTACTTTCTAAATCAGTGTTGTAATTTTTAAAAGTCAAGTCATCAATAGTTGCACCTTTTAAATTAATTGATCCAATTATACTTTGATTTTCAAAATTAATTCTTTGACTTTGTTTTAGTGCATCTTCTCTTGAAACTTGAATAGACGTTTCTTTTTGATCAAGGGTAGGTGTATCTGAAGTTTGTTCTATTTGATTTTTTTTTATTAAATTTTTGTTTGAAACTGATTTTTCTGGCATAAAAAACAAAGAATACAGAACGATTACAGCTGTAGATAATGCTATTGCTGCAATTACATTTTTAGACTCCATTATTTCTTCACTTTCATATCTTTGTTAACTGGATCAAAGCCTTCACCACCTCCTAAAAATCTAATGGGATGACAAGAAAAAATTCTTCTTAGACTTTTATAAATACCCTTAAAAAATCCAAAAGTTTTTAGAGACTCGATACTATAATCTGAACATGTAGGGAAATATCTACAAGAATTTCCGAGCAAAGGGCTAATTAAAAATTTATATGTTTTTATAAATTTAATTAATAGGTAAGTAAAAATATTCATTATCTTATTTCTTTTAAGCTTTGGAATAACGTTTCTTTTATGTTTTTATATTCGTTATTTAACATGGTTGGTTTGGCAATAACAAGATATGAATAATTACATTTTATTGTCATATTTTTAACTGCCTCATTAATTATATTTTTTAATCTTCTTTTTATTTTATTTCTTTTTATTGCATTTCCTAATTTTTTTTTTGTTACAAAACTTATATTTAGTTTTTTAATATCTTTATTATCCAAAATGCCATAAAAAATTGTGACATATTTATTTGATGCTTTTTTCTTTTGAAGTAAATTTTTAAAATCTTCATTTTTAGAAAGAGCAAGTATTTTGCTTTTCATTTATTTAGCCAGATACTGTTAAAGACTTTCTTCCTCTTGCTCGTCTTCTTGCTAAAAGCTTTTTACCACCTTTGGTTTTCATTTTTGACCTAAAACCATGTTTTCTTGCTCTTTTAATTTTAGATGGCTGATATGTTCTTTTCATAAAAGTGGTTTAATTATAATTAAATTTCGCCCTTTATAGTAATTAAATATATAAATAGCAATTATAACATTTATAAATAAAGAGATTAATAATGGAAAAATCTAAAAAACTTAAATTATTTATAGGTTTGTCCTACTTAATTTTATTATCTGTATTTTTATATTTGTTTTTTTCCAAATTTAGTTTTCAAGAAATAACTTCTTATGATTTTATAAAAAAAAACAGATTATATTTTCTAGAGGTAAGAAATTCTAACTTGTTTTTAATATTCATAATCTTTTTGATTATTACGATTTTATGGGTATTCCCATTTCTAGGATTTGGAACTCCAATTGCTCTTATGGGTGGTTTTATCTTTGGAAAATGGGTTGGCACTTTAGTTGTAGTTTTAGGTTTAAGTATAGGTGCAACCTTTTTATATATTTTTGGAAATTATTTTTTAAAACAAATTGTAAGGGAAAAATTTTTGAGTAGATTTCAAAATCTTGAAAATAAATTTAGAAATTCCGAATTTATGTATTTATTAATATATCGTTTTGTGGGAGGAGTCCCTTGGCAACTAAGTTGTATTCTACCAACAATTTTTGATGTTAAGACTAGTAATTTTTTTCTAGCAACCCTAATAGGGATTATCCCTCAAATATTTTTAGCAGTTTCTATTGGAAGTGGATTAGAAAAAGCAATTGATCAAAATACGGAAATTCCATCATTCACTGATATAATTTTTTTACCTGACATTTATATTCCGATTTTAGCTTTCTTTTGCTTGGTCATAATTACAATCTTTTTAAGAAAACTATTATATAAAAAATAATGGTGCTCCCACCCTGTACTGACCAGGGAACTAGTCCTTACCAAGGACTTGTTATGCCATTTAACTACAGGAGCAATAAGTAGAAATTGTCTTTTATTAACATTAAAGCATTTTTTTCAAATTATTGCCTTAATTTTTTTACTAATATGATTTATATCTTATTGAGGAAATTTTATGGGCATTCATTACGACTACAAATCTACTAAAAGTGCGAAGCTTATGGAAAAACAAGCTAAGCGGGAGAAAAAGCTTGCGGAGAAAAAGGCCAAAAGACTTGCCAAGGTTGGACAAAAAAAAGAGGAAGATAAGTCAAAAGTTTTAGACGCCTCAAAACCTATCACACTTGATTTTCTAACAAATCCAAATAAAGAATGAGTAAAGTAGATAAAAAAGAAAAATTAAGTTTAGCTCTTAAAAAGAATTTAAAAAAAAGAAAATTATTTCAAAAAAAACGAAAAAAAATAAATAAGTAATGACAGTCTTGTCAGATAAATGGATAAGAAAAATGTCCAAAGAAAAGGAAATGATTTCTCCTTTTGAAGAAAAACAAGTCAGAGGAGATAGTATTTCTTATGGACTATCTTCCTTCGGGTATGATGCAAGAGTATCTGATGAATTTAAAATATTTACAAATGTAAACTCTGAGATTGTTGATCCTAAAAATTTCAAACCCACAAATTTTGTAACAAAAAATACATCAGAGTGTATTATTCCACCAAACTCATTTGTGCTTGCTAGGACTGTTGAAAAATTTAAAATCCCTAATGACATTTTAGTAATTTGTTTGGGTAAATCTACATACGCAAGATGTGGTATTATTGTTAACGTAACGCCTCTAGAACCAGGCTGGGAAGGTTATGTGACTTTAGAATTTTCGAATACAACTCCTTTGCCGGCGAAAATTTATGCGAATGAGGGTGTGGCACAATTCATTTTTTTAAAAGGGAATGAAAAACCGGAAGTGACTTATGCAGACAGGAATGGGAAGTACATGGGTCAAACTGGAGTAACCTTGCCTAAAGTTTGATTATGCAAAAACTGGAGGTTTTTGGTATAAATAAACTTAAAGGTCAAATAGATATATCTGGTTCCAAGAATGCATCTTTACCAGTTCTCGCAGCGACCTTGTTATCTGATAAAAAAATTTACCTAAGGAACTTACCAAAAGTTAAAGACATAGAGACGATGATTAACTTATTAAGGTCTTTAGGTTCAAAAGTAAAATTTGTAAAAAAAAATTTAATTATTGATAATTGTAATCAAAATAAAAAATTTGCTGCATATAAATTGGTTAAAACCATGCGAGCAGGGATATTGGTTCTTGGTCCTTTGTTGGCAAAATTTGGTTATGCAAAAGTTTCATTGCCAGGAGGTTGTGCAATTGGTTCGAGACCCATAGATCTTCATTTGAAGGGTCTATCAAAACTTGGTGTTCAATATAAAATTGACCAAGGTTATGTACATGCAGTTGCACCAAGAGGATTAAAGGGATCGAACATTCGTTTCTCAAAGATATCTGTTGGTGCTACTGAAAATCTGATAATTGCAGCATGTCTTGCTAAAGGTACAACTATATTAAACAATTGTGCTATTGAGCCTGAAATAAAAGATCTAACTAGTTTTTTAATAAAGCTAGGGTGTAATATTAAATGGATAGCTAAAAGATCTATTAAGATAGTTGGGGTGAAGGATATAAAACAAATAAGATATTCTGTAATGTTTGATAGAATAGAGGCTTGCACTTATTTGATAGCGGCAGCAATAACTGAAGGCCGTTTAAAAATAAAGAATGTTATTCCAAATGTAATTAAAACTGAGATAGATATTTTAAAAAAAATTGGAGTAAAAATTGTTACAAAAAAAAAAGAGATAAAAGTTATTGGTAATAAAAAAATAAAAAGTATTAATATTAAAACAGCACCTTATCCAGGATTTCCAACAGATTTACAAGCTCAGTTTATGGTATTGTTATGTAAAGCAGACAAAGAATCTTTTATTCAGGAAAATATTTTTGAAAATAGATTCATGCATGTTGCAGAATTGAACCGAATGGGAGCCCAAATTAAAATTAAAGGTAATAAAGTTTTAGTTAAAGGAAATATAACTTTTGCTGCTGCTGAATTAATGGCTACAGATTTAAGAGCATCTGTCTCACTTATTCTTGCTGCCTTAACGGCTAAAGGAAGATCAGTCATAAATAGGATCTATCATTTAGACCGAGGATATGAAGGTATAGAAAAAAAATTGAAAAAAGTTGGTGCTAAAATAAGAAGAATTAATTAATGGAAAAAAAATATTTAGCTCAAATAATAGCGACTGATAATGAGGGTTTACAAATGATTTCAGCTTGTAGTTCTGGTGCAAGTGTTAAAGTTTCGGATATAAAATATCTTGCTTCTAATAAAGTTTTTTTACTATCAATCACAAGAACTAAAATTGAAAAGGGACAAAAAGATAAAAAGATTAATAGTATTTGTAGGTTTGATTTTGTAGATAAAGTAAAATCTAAAAATATAAACCAAAAAAATGACAAATTAGTTTTAGAATTAATAGCTATAGATTACTTGAAAAATAAAGAAGATTATGAAATTAATTTAATTTTTAATAATAATGCTTACATTGCTTTAACGACAGAAACAATTGAAGTAAGACTTGAAGATCAAAATGAAATTAAGGATTAATGAAAATACTAAATAGTAAAAATAAAAATTTTGATAAGTATTTAGATTTACTTCTTTTAAAAAGAAAAAGTAGAATAAAATCTAATACAGTTTCCGTTGTCAAAATTATAAGAGATGTAAAAAAAAATGGTGATAAAGCCGTTATAAAATACGAAAAAAGATTTAATAAAAACAATATTATTTCACCTAATTCTAAACAAATCACAAAGATAATCTCAACTCTTGATAAAAAAGTAAAAACCGCAATAGATCTTGCATATAAACGAATTTACAAATTTCATTCTCTTCAAAAATTCAAAAATATTTCGTATACAGATAAACTTAAGAACAAGCTCGAGTACAAATATCTACCGATTGACTCAGTAGCTATTTATGTACCTGGTTCAAGCGCTTCATACCCATCAAGTGTTTTAATGAATGCTATTCCTGCACTTGTAGCAGGGGTTAAAAGAATAGTAATGATAAATCCTGGTAAAAAAGGGAAACAAAATCCAGCAGTTTTATATGCAGCAAAAAAATGTAATATTAAAGAGATATACTCAATAGGTGGACCGTCGGCTATAGCAGCTCTTGCATATGGAACTAATAAAATCAAAAAAGTAAATAAGATTGTTGGACCAGGGAATGCTTATGTAACTGCAGCAAAGAAAGAGGTTTTTGGAGATGTTGGAATCGAAGGAATGACAGCTGGTCCATCTGAAATTACGGTTGTGGCTGATAAATTTTCTAATTCAGAATGGATAGCAAGTGATTTAATAGGTCAAGCTGAACACGACATTTTAGCACAATGTATTCTTATTACTAAAGATAAAAAACTTATTGAAAAAGTAAAAAGAGAAATTTCTTTACAATTAAAAGATATTCCGAGGGTTTCGATCGCCCAAAAAAGTTTAATGAGCAATGGAATTTTGATGTATATTCATTCTGATAAAAAGATAATAGACGTAATAAATAAAATTGCACCAGAACACTTAGAATTAAATCTTAAAAATTATAGATCATTTATTCCAAAAATAAAAAATTCTGGCTCTATTTGTCTAGGAAAATATGCAGTAATGGCAATGACAGATTATAACATAGGATCGAATCATATTTTACCTACAAATGCATCCGCTAAATATTCTAGCGGTATTAGTGTAAATGAATTTTACAAAAGAATTTCATATATAAATATATCAAAAAAGGGTATTGAAAGTCTTGGACCATCAGTTATAACTCTTGCAAATTATGAAGGGTTGCAAGCTCATGCTCAATCTGTAAAAAAAAGAATTAGGAGAAAATAAATTTGTCAAAACAAGACTTACTTGAATTCAAAGGTAAAGTAACTGATTTATTACCAAATGCTATGTTTAGAGTTAAATTAGAAAATGGTCATATAGTTACAGCACATACTGCAGGTAAGTTAAGAAAAAATAGAATTAGAGTATTACAAGGTGATAATGTTACTGTAGAAATGACACCTTATGATCTTACTAAAGGCAGAATAATTTTTAGAGGTTAAAATTTGCCTCGGTAGCTCAGGAGTAGAGCAGAGCCCTGAAAAGGCTTGTGTCGGAGGTGCGAATCCTTCCCGAGGCACCATCAAAACATCTTGAAATAATCTGAAAAGAAATTACTTTCATCTGATAATAAATAACAAAAGGACTAAGAAATAAGATGAGTACATTAAAAGGAACCGTGAAGTGGTTTAACGGAAAGAAAGGCTTTGGATTTATCGAAAGAGAAGACAAAGAAAAGGACGCGTTTGTTCACGCAAGTGCGGTTAAAGCAGCAGGAATGAGATACTTAAATGAAGGGGATAAATTAGAATTTACCTTAGAAGATGGACCAAAAGGTCCTTCAGCAGTTAATTTAAAAAAACTAGATTAATTTTTAAAATTAAAAAGGGCGATTTATCTATTATATAGATATTCGTCCTTTTTTATTTTATGGCTTGAATAATTTAATTTTTTGTCTAAATAGCTCTTAATGATTAGCAAAGATAAAAATAACTATCTGATATACAAAAGTACTCTTAGAAAAACTCTCAGAGGAACCAACAGAGTTGCGCACTCTCATTACCACGCTGGCTAAAGCTAGCGAATAATCATTTATATTATAATTTTAAATAACAAAAAAATAAGATAAAACTAAAAAGGATATGCCTTGATGGTGAAATAGTATCACGTCGGTTTGTGGATCCGAAGTCGTAGGAGCGTAACCTACTCAAGGTACCAAAAAATGAATAAAGAAAATAAATTAATTCCTGGATTACCTTCAGGATTTGAAGATAGATGGAACAGAAAATTAATTCTCAAAAAGAGACTCTTAAAGGTCATTGAGAAAAATTTTATTAAATATGGGTTTGACCCACTAGAAACTCCATCGTTTGAGATAAGTGAAAATATTGGATCCTTTCTTGCAGAGGATGATGCCAATCCTATGTCTGATGTTTTCTCTTTTAATGACGGGGAAAAAAATATTACCTTAAGGTATGATTTGTCTAGTCCACTTGCCAGATTTGTTGCTCAAAACAATCAAAAACTTCCTTCAATTTACAAAAGATATGCAATTCAAAATGTATTCAGAAATGAAAAATCTGGAAATGCTAGGTACAGAGAATTTACTCAAGCAGATTGTGATATAGTTGGCAATGTTAATCCAGCACAAGCTAATGCTGAGTTATGCAATCTAATCTCAAATACTTTAATAGATTGTGGTTTAAAAAAAGATCAGTTTACTATCAATGTAAGTAACAGAAAAATTGTTCAAGGTTTAATTGAAGATTTGAAAATTGAAAAAGATAAACAAATTAAAGTAATGAGAGCTATAGACAAACTTGATAAGCCTGGGTTTGGTTTAAAAGGTGTTGAAGAACTATTAAAAAAAGAGAGAAAAGATAAAAGTGGAGCTATAACAAAAGGAGCAAACTTAAGTGATGAGCAGGCTTCAAAAATCTTGAATTTTTTAAAGATTAAAGATTTAAAAGAACTTAAGGAAAATTTTAAAAATCCTACTACCCAAGAGGGCATCAGAGAATTAGAGGAATTATTTGAAGTTTTAAACTTTGGAAATTACTCTGATCAAGTAAAAACCAATTTTACGATAGTTAGAGGTCTAGATTATTATGATGGGTTTTGTGTTGAGACTAATTTAAATTTTAAAACAAAAAATATTAAGGGTAAAGAGGTTGATATTGGAAGTATTTGCTCAGGTGGACAGTATAACAAACTAATTTCAAGATTTAAGGGTGTAGACATTCCAGGGACAGGCGTAAGCATTGGTGTTGATAGACTGCTATTTGCAATGATGCAGTTAAATCAAGTTGAAATTGATTTACAAAATCCAGTAATTGTTTGTGTGATGGATGAAAAATATTTAAAAAATTATTACGAAATTTTAGATAATTTGAGACAAAATAATATAAATTCTGAAATATTTTTGGATAGTAAAAAAAATCTAGGTAAGCAACTTACTTATGCAAATAAAAGAGAATGCCCAGTTGCAGTCATCTGTGGCGAGAATGAATTTAAAGACAATAAGATAACATTAAAAAATCTACTTGGAGCAAAAGAGGAGAATAACCAAATTACATTTCTAAAAGAAAATTTAATAAATGAAATCAAAAAATTTATCTAACAAAATTCTTAGATCAGTTCAGTCTAAAGGATTTAAATATATTGAATTATCATCAGTTATTGAGACTAGTCATATAGTTCAAAGGTCTGGGGAGAGTTTTAGAAAATTTATTTTTTCATTTACAGATCAGAAAGGTAATGAATTATGTTTGAGACCTGACCTTACCATTGCGTCTTGTCTTAGATATTTAGAGAACAATTTAAAGGGTAAAGAAAAAATATTTTATAGTGGACAGGCTTATAGAAAATCTCAAAATAAAAAAGACTCTATAATTCGAAATCAAGTTGGTTTCGAGATTATAGGATCAAAAGATGAAAAAAATGACGACAAAGAAATAATAAATACATCATTAAAATCACTAAAAAATCTAAAATACTCTACCGGCACTCTAACTATTGGCAATGTAGAGATTTTTAATCTTCTAATAGCTAAATTAGATATACCAAAGAGATGGAAATTAAGACTTACAAGACATTTTTGGCGCGAGGAATATTTCAGTGATTTATTAAAAAGATTAGAAACAAATTCTGATGTAGATCCAACTATTGTTGAAGTTGATAAAAGACGATATTTAAAAATGTTAAGGGATGATCAATCATCCATTGTTGCAAGTAGAACATTAAAAGAAATCTTAGAAAGGTTTGATAAAAAAATCAAGGATCCTAGAAGAGCAAGTAAAGGAAGTAATACATCGAAAATTATTAAAAATTTTTTGAAAATTAAATGTCCAATAAATAAAGCTGCAAAGGAGTTAAATAAATTTTTCAAAAAAAATAAAATAAACCTTTTTGTTGATCAGAATTATTTTCCTATCTCAAAAAACAAAATATCTAAATTAAATGTGGTTTTCTCAGCCGCCTTTGGTAGACAATTAGAGTATTACACTGGCATAGTTTTTAAAATAGACATCAAATCAAAGTCGAAAATTATAAATTGTTGTAACGGTGGTCGCTATGACAAATTGATTTCTGATCTTGGTTCAAAAAAACAGATACCAGCAGTCGGAGCAGCCCTTAACTTAAATTATCAATCATGAAAAATTTAATAAATATAGGAATACCAAGTAAGGGACGGTTAAGAAAAGATGTTTTAAAAATTTTTATCAAAAAAAAATTAAAGCTAATTTCTGAGCGGGGAGAAAGAGATTTAATAGGCTCAATAAAAAATAAATCAAATATAAAAATTTTATATTTGCATGCAAGAGAAATTATTGAAAGATTAGGAGATGGCTCTTTAGATATTGGTTTTTCTGGTTTTGATTTATTTAAAGAAAGTGGGATAAATATTCAAAACAAAATAAATGTTGTTAAGAAACTTAATTTTGGAAAAGCTAATTTAGTTGTAGCTATACCAGATCCTTGGATCGATGTTCAAACAATAGCTGACCTAGAAGAAATAGCATTTGAATTTAGGGATAAAAAAAAAAAAAGATTAAGAGTTGCAACTAAGTATCCAAATTTAACTAGGGATTTTCTGTTTTCCAAAGGTGTTACTCAATTTAAATTGGTTGATAGTTTGGGAGCAACAGAGGCGTACCCTTTTACTGGCTCTGCTGAATTAATTACAGACATAACATCCACAGGTGAAACTCTTAGGGCAAATAATTTACGTATATTGAAAGATGGAGAAATCTTAAAATCTCAAGCTTGTATTTTTATTTCAAAAAAAAATAGTAAAAAAAAAGGTTTAAAAAACTTTGTTAAATTACTTTCTAAGTAATTTATCTTTAAAGTATATGAGAATAATTTTGATGATGTCTAAATTTCTTATTATTGCATAAGCAGCTATTAGAACCCCAATTCCAAAAATAATTTTCAAAATAAGATATAATTCCATAAAAATCCCTTATAATACAAGTTACGAATCATGGACACAATTTTATTAATAATTTTGATTTTAATGTTCGGAGCAATCCTGACTATTTTGTATTTAGATATAAAGTCCAAGAAAGAGAACCGAGTTGATGAGACTAATGAAATAGCAAATTTGAATGCGGAAATTATTAGATTAAAAGATAGCTTAAACTCTACAATCAATACATCTCTAAGTTCGATGTCTACCTCATTTAACTCTTTATCAACTGGTGTTACAAAAGATATGACCGAGGCACTTACTAAAGTTGATGAAAAGGTTGGTAACTTTAATCAACAAGTGAAGCTATTAAATCAAAGCCAAGAGGGGATTACTAAAATTTTAGCGGGGGTTAAAAAGTATGGAACTTTGGCTGAATATTCTTTGGATGCTTTAATCAAAGATTTATTGCCTGCGTCTCAATATATGACCAATGTCAAAATGAAAGAAGATACCAGTGAAAATGTAGAATTTGCAATCAAGCTTCAAGGAGATGTTTTAGTTCCGGTAGACTCTCATTTTCCAGTAGAAAAATTTAAAGCCATTACTGATGCACATGAGGCAGATGATAAAAAAGCAGTTGCTGATGCTAGAACAAAATTAGCAAGTGCATTTAAGGCCAAAGCAAAAAGTGTCATGGAAAAATATATTGTTCCACCTAAAACCTCAAATTTTGCAATAGTTTATGCCCCTACAGAAAGTCTTTATAAAGAATTAACAGAGTATCAAGACCCAAGCACTAAAGAGCTATTAACTCAAGAATTGATGAAAAAATATAAAATAGTAATTTGTGGCCCAAATACTCTTTCAGCTTATTTACAGTCTTTACACATGGGTTTTCAGTCTCTTAAAATTTCAAAACACGCAACAGAGATTTATGATCATTTAAAAACTATAAGTACAAGATTTTCTAGTCATTTTGATAATATTTATAAATTAAGAAAAAAACTTGAAGAGGCTATGACGGTTGTTGATAATTTTGGAAAAGATGCAAGATCAATTACTAGAACTTTAGAAAATATAAAAGATCCCGAGCAAGTTGAAAAAGCTGTGCTGACAGAGAACGTTGAGAGTTTTGTTGAGAGAAATAAACAGCTTAAAAAATAATTTCTTTTTTCTGATAATACCGACTATAAGAAATCACATGCGTTGGAACAAAAAATACGACTATCCTACAAGTTCAAGAGCGACAGAGGATGGAATAAGAAGATATGTTTTGGGTGAAGCTAAATTACCTAGTGTGACATCAATACTTGATGCAACAAAGTCTGATGAAGATAAAGCAGCTTTAGCTAATTGGCGTGAAAGAACTGGTCACAAAGAAGCTGAAGCTATTACAAAAGCTGCAAGTAGCAGAGGCTCCCAGATGCACAGCTATTTAGAATCTTTTCTTTTGGGAAGAGAAAATTTAAGTTTCTTTGAAGACAATGAGCAATTTAAAAAAATGGCAAAAGAAATTATTGATAAAGGTTTAACAAATAGATTAGAGGAAATATATGGTGTGGAGTGCACAATGCATTATCCTGAGAGATATGCAGGCACAGCAGATTGTGTGGGTCTTTATGAGGGAAAAGAGACAATAATTGATTTTAAGCAGTCTAACAAACCAAAAAAAGCAGAGTACATAGACTCTTGGTTTTTACAGACTGCTGCTTACTCTTTAGCACATAATATTGTTTATAATTCAAATATTAATGCGTGTGTTATTCTAGTTTGTACAGTGGACAATTTATTTCAAGAATTTAAAATTCAAGGATCTGAACTGATAACATATCAAAATTTGTTTTTAGGTAGATTAAAAAAGTTCAATGAAATAAATAATTTAGTTTAATAAAAAATGGATAAAATTGTAATCTACGATACTGAAACCACAAACTCAACAATATGGGGATCCATTATTGAAGTAGGAGCTGTTGTAGTCGACAAAAATTTAAAAGAAATTGGAAAACTAAATATTAGAGGTAGAATGCCAGAAGGTGAGGTGCCAAGCGCAAAAGCTTTACTTGTTAATTCAACTAGTATTGATTTATTAACTAAAGGGAATTATTCGCATTATGATTTCTTGGGTGCTGTTGAAAATTTTTTCTCAAAATGTGCTCCGGCAATGTTTATGGGATGGTCAAATTTAAATTTTGACCGAAGGATGTTTCATTTTAATTTTTTTAAGGGTAATCGGTATCCTTATGCTACACACTCGTCACCCAATAGTGAACACGATGGTTTACATATAGCTAGAGCAGCTCAAACTTTAAATTCAGGGACTTTAAAAACAGAATTAACAGAGGCAGGAAATCCAAGCCTTGCATTAGAATCTTTATCTAGAATGCAGGGTTTTGACACATCTGCCAGCCATACAGCTTATGTGGATGCTCAAAATTCCTTAAAAGTATTAAGAATTATAAAGGAGAAACATAAAGAAAATTGGCAAACATTTTTAAAAACATCAACAAAATCAGGTGTTGAGACAATTTTGAAAAGTGATGGTGTGTATTCAATTTTTGAAAATGTGAAGGGGAGAAATATGATGTATTTAGTAAGTACATTGCACCCAAATCAATGCTTTCACCCTTCATATGCATCCTGGGGATATCTTTGGGATTTGAGAAGGGACCCAGAGCCATTACTAGATTTATCAGTGGATCAGTTAAGAGATACATTGAAAAAATTTAGCCCAAAAGCTTTAAGAGTTTTAAAAACAAATAAGGCTCCAGTAGTTTTAGATAAAGAATTTGCATTAAAACAAAAACCATACACAGACTTAGATTTAGAAACTTTAAAAAAGAGGGCACAATTAGTTAGAAATAATGAAAATTTTTGTAAAAATATCCAAATAATAAATAGAGAAGCAGCAGAGGAAAAAGAACAATTGAAAACCCAAGAGGATTTACTCCCTGAGGAAACTCTTTATGAAAAATTTATACCAAATAAGGACACTGCATTATTTAAAACCTGGCACAGTTCATCATGGGAAGACAAGCTACGTTTACTTGATAAGTTTCAAGATAAAAGATGTTGCTGGTTTGGTCAAAAAATTATTTATCAAGAAGCTCCGCAAATTTTACCGCCAGATCTTTATAAAAATATTAAAAGTGAGATAGCGAGAAGAATTTTAAGTAAAAATAAAGAAAAATGGCAAACTGTAAATATGGCATATACTGAAATTGATTATTTACGAGATCAAGCTTCAAATAGAGATGATGAAAATGAATTAAAAAAATTAGATGAAATTAATGCATTTATAATGTCGATTGAAAAAAAATATGAAATTGCCTAGTTGACATATATAAACTTATAATTAGAAAGGTTTTATGCTTATAGATTTTAAAGATGAAGATTTTGATAGTAAAATCAAAAATGAAGATGTATCTGTAATTCAATTTAGTGCTGCTTGGTGCGGACCTTGTAAAACATTAAAACCTGTGATGGATAAATTAGCTGGAGAATATAAAGGTAAGGCTGGATTTTATTACGCTGATATTGAAGATGGAGGAATTAATACAGGAAGTGCCGCAGGCATCAGAGGGGTTCCCACGGTAATTATTTATAAAAAAGGTGTAGAAGTAGACAGAAAAGTAGGTGGCGTCCCAGAAAGTCACATGAAAGAATTTTTAGATAAAAATATCTAATTTAGATTTAAAACCTCTCCACACAAGTAAAGTGATCCTGTGATAAGCAATAAATCTCCGTGTTTTAGTTTTTTTGACTTTATTGCCCCTTCAATACTTTCCTTATAATTAACATTTGAAAAATTTTTAAATTTATCTTTTAACTTTTTACCAGAGATCGAATTAGGTTGGTTAGGAATATCAACTGTAGTTATTGAAGAAATATCTTTAAAATAACTAATATATTTCTCATGATCCTTATTGATCATCATACCAATTATAAGATGTTTATTACAATTTAAGCTACTAAGATACTCATTCAAGACTCTAGCCCCGTCTTCATTATGGTCACCAGATATAAAAATTGAATTGTTTTTTACTAAATTTTTTATTTTACCAGACTTAATAAGCTGTAGTCTTCCAAGATTATTTATCTTTTGAATACCATTTTTAATATGGTTATCCTTAATATCTAAATTGAGCAGTCGCAGAGTTGCTATTGCAGTAGAAATATTTTCTAATTGAAATTGGCCCAAAACGTTAGGTTTTGGCAATTCTAAACCACCTTTTTCATCCTTGAAATAAAACGAATTATCCTCATTTTTTTTGAAGTAATATTCCTCATCATAATAAATTTTATTTGATCTATTTTTTTTAATAGTTTTTTTTATTAAATTCATTGTTTGTTTATCATTTTGTTTAGCTACAACAATATTTGATTCTAATAATGAAGAGGTTTTTTCAAATACAATTTTTTCAATAGTCTGGTTAGAATTTGGAAGCCAATCAAGGTGATCTTTGCTAATTGAAGTTATAATACTCGCTAAGTTTTTTCTTAAAATGTTTGTTGCATCAAACCTGAAAAAAAGTCCAGACTCAACTAAATTAATATTATCTGGATATTCAGCGGCTTTGTAGAAGAAACATGCTGTGAGCATTTCAAAAAATGTTATGGGTTGGTTTTCATTAATTTCCTCAACTTTCTCGAAAAGAATAGCTAATTCGTCATCAGACAATTCTTTGTTGTTGAAGACAAATCTCTCATTAATTTTTTGTATATGTGGACTCGTATAAACATTGCACTTAATTTGAGCTTCTTTTAAGATTGAATAACAAGCTTGAATAGTAGAATTTTTACCGTTAGTTCCAACAACAGAGATAGCTTTAATATTATCTTGAGGATTACCTAATTTTGCACACAAATTTTTAATGCGATCTAAGCTTAGATCAATTTCTTTAGGATGCAACTTTTGTAAGCGACTGAGTATCTTCTGTAGTTTCATTCTCATCAGTGCTTATAACAGAATTTTTCTTTAACAATATTGATAATAAAGTACCTATTTTTTCTGAAAGATCCTTTCTGTTCACTATTAAGTCAACAAATCCTGTTTTTTCTAAATACTCACTTTTTTGAAAACCCTCAGGCAATTCTTCTTTAACGGTTCCCTGAATTACTCTAGCTCCTGCAAAAGCAATTAATGCTCCAGGTTCTGCTATATGTATATCTCCTAACATAGCATATGATGCAGTAATTCCTCCAGCAGTTGGATCAGTTATACAAACTAGATAGGGTAGATTATTTTTTTTTAATTCATTAATTGCAACAGTGGTTCTGGTCATTTGAGATAAAGAAATTAAACTTTCCATCATTCTCATTCCACCACCAGCACTTATACATAAAAACGGAGTTTTATTTTCAATCGCGTATTGTACACCGTACAAAAAGGCTTCACCTTCTGCAGCTGCCATTGAGGCTCCTAAAAAATTGAAATCTGATGCAACGGAAGTAATTTTAATGTTATGTATTGTTCCGCATGCAACCATCATTCCACAACTCATACCAGTTTTTTTTCTAGCAGTTTTCAATCTTTCTTTGTAAGGCTTAGAGTCTGACCAGTCTAACGGATCATCATTCGGTATTGGTGTTTTTAATATCTCATAATTATTTTTACCAAATAAAATATCAAATCTCTGTTTGGGAGTTATTCTAAGGTGTTTATTACAATCTGGGCAAACCCACAAGTTTTGTTCAAATTCTTTTTTTAGGACAGGGCCTTTGCAACAAGAAGTCCAATCACTATTTGCGATATCATCTTTTGTTGCTCTTTTGTGAATAGCGGTCTTTATTTTTTCACCCGCTTTTATTATTTTTGTAATCCAATTCATTTAATTTTGTTTTTTAATCTTTTTACAAGATTAATAACATTTGTGACAGTATTTTGTCTTTTTTTAATAGACCTTGTAATTTCTTTACAAATCGCGCTTCCAACTACTAATCCATCGGCTTTTTTAAGTGATTTTATCGTTTTTTCTGTAATACCAAAACCAATTACAACATTTTTGGATTTATTGTGATTTTTAATTATTTGATATTGTGTAATTATTTCTTTCGCAGAAACCTTTAGTTTCCCCCCAGTAGTAGAAAGCATACTTATATAATAAATCATATCATGAGAATCATTAATAATCTTTTTCAATCTTAATTTTGAAGTAGTCGGTGAAATTAGTTGAATAAAATTAATATTATTTTTTTTACATTTAGCAGCAAAAATTTTATTTTCTGGGTAAGGTAAGTCAACGATAATTAAACCATCCACTTTAGATTTTTTACATTGTGAAATAAATTTGTTTTCATTGTACTGATAAACCATATTGTAATAACCCATCAAAATAACAGGTTTATCTTTTTTTGATCTTTTAAAATTTCTAACTATTGAGAATACATCATTTATTTTTATTCCATTTTTAATTGCCCTATAAGCGCTAGTTTGAATTTGACCACCATCAGCAATAGGAGTGTTATGAGGAAATCCTACTTCACAAATGTCCGCGTAATCAGAAATAGATTTTAAAATTTCCAAAGATTTTTTTTTAGTGTTATCACCTGCAACTGTAAAAGTAAGAAGAGCAGGTCTATTTTCTTTTTTTGCATTTTCAAAGGATTGATTTATTAATGAATTTTTCATTAGTTCCTAACTAGTCTTTCTTTCAAAATATCCCTATCTTTTTTTGCATCTCCACATGAATTGACTATTATTATTGTGTCCTTGCTTAATTTAGGTGCGATTTTAATTGCTTCTGCAAAAGCATGACTTGGCTCAAGACTTGGATTTAGTTTCTCAAATCTAGTTACTAACTGATATGCATTCAGTGCTTCTTCATCAGTGGCATAGGTATACCTTGCTCTTTTGGTATCTTTTAAAAAACAATGAATCGGACTTACACCTGGATAATCAAGTCCAGCGCTTATTGACTCTGTTTCGTGAATTTGACCTTCACTATTTTGACAAACGTATGACGCTGCTCCATGTAAAATTCCGATCTTAGCGTTTCTACTTAAAGGCGCAGCATGCAATAGTGACTTTTTTGGTCCACCTGCTTCTACACCTATTAATTCAATGTGTTTTTTATTGAAATCTATAAATTCACTCCAAAAACCATATGCTGAACTTCCACCACCCACGCAGTTTATAAGCTTCAATTTTTTTGGAATTTTTTTAAATTTTTCTTTTAGTTGAGCTTTTAACTCCTTTGAAATTTGAGCAGTACTCCAACCACAGATTTTAACAAAAATGTTTGGACCAACTGTAGAGCCAACACACATATGAGTATTATCGCAATTAGAGACCCAATACCTCATACATTCGCTAACAGCATCAACTAAAGTTTGGCTACCGGAATAAACAGGTACAATTTCTGCACCATTCCTTCTCATAGCATCACAATTGGGTTTTTGTCTTTTTATGTCCTTAGCTCCCATAAAAATTTTGCACCTCAAGCCAAATTTTTTTGCTGCCATACTAAGCATTTTTCCTGCATACCCAGCTCCAGTATCACCAATTATATATTTTTTTCCCATAGCTTTACAAATTAAAGCATGAACGGTAGCGTTATATATTTTATGAGCTCCGCCATTGGCCTCGGAGACCACTTTTGCCCAAATTTGTGCTCCATCTAAATAATTTGATAGATTTTCTAATTTTATAAAATTAGTTGGTGATCCAACATAGTTTTTAAAATAAAAATCTTTTTTCTTTAAAAACTTTTTATTTTTCCTAAGTTTTTGGAATTCATTTGTAAGATCTTCTATTGGTTTTTTTAAAGTTTCAGGGATATAACTTCCACCAAATTTACCACCCCAAAAACCATGCTTGTCATGTTGATCTATTAATGGGATACCTTTTTTTAGTTTCATCATTTAACTGTTTAATTCTTTTTAAAAAAATATCTATTTTGGAAATATCTTTTATACCAGAGGTTTCAAGTCCTCCTGAAATATCGATATATTTACAAATATTCCTAAATTTTTCAATATCATCATCAAATTGGATATTACCTGCAATCATTTTATTGATATTATTAGGTATTTCATTTAACAAATTATGATCATAACTTAAAGATTTTTCGTACCCTTTAGAGTCAAACAAAATTATATCTGAAATAGAGACAAAGTTCTTATATTTGCTTACATCTTCTTTTTTTTCTACAGTAATAGCTGAAATAATCTTTTTATTGTATTTTTCTTTAATAAATTTTATTTCTCCAGGACTGCAATCGTAAATTTGATAATAATCAAAAGGCAAATCTTTAATCTTTTCTAAATCATTGTTATCTGGCTTAACCAGTACAGCTACGAATTTGCATTTTTTCTTATCAATAATTAGTAATTTTTTAAGCTTATCATTTTTAACATAACGTTTTGATTTTGAAAAATTTACGATAAAGCCTATTAGTGCGGGCGAATATGGATGGTTAATTATATAATCTAAAACTGTTGATGTCGAAACTCCACAAATCTTAGACAACAGTGTCATTATCTCAAATGATTAATTAATCTTTTTATATTTTGTTTTATTTCTCCAGAGTGTATAGATCTTCCAAGCACAATAGCAGAGGCACCAGCTTGAAGCGCTGCTTTTGGTGTAAGAACACGAGATTGATCATTAACTTTGTCACCGGGAAGTCTTATTCCAGGGGTAAGAATAAAAAGATTTTTATACTTTTTTCTAATAATTTTTGCCTCAGAACCTGAGGCCACAATACCTTTTAGTCCAGCTTTTTTAATTAGCGCCGCTTGTTTCAAAACTAATTTATCAACACTATCTTTATAACCAATCTCTCTTAAGGATTTATTATTAAGACTAGTTAGTATAGTCACCCCACATACAATTATTGATTTATTAATTTTTAGTGCCTGCTTTTGAAATACCTTTAGTCCTTTTAAACCCACACTGGCCATAACAGTTATATATTTAATTTTTTTTAGATCTTTTATTGAATGAAGCGCAGATGATATAGTTTGTGGAATGTCCGAAGCTTTGATATCAAGCATAAATTCAGAGTTATAATTCTCAAGAAATTTTCTACCATTTTTTGAATAAAAAAATTGTAATCCAAATTTAGGAATTAAATTGTATGGTTTAGTATATCTGATAATTTTTTTAATCTGATTAATGTCTGAGTTGTCACAAGCGATAAAGATTTTATTCTTTTTCATTATTTAATTTTTTAAACATTTCTTTTGACATTTTAAAGTGAATAGTTTTTTTTTTGGGTGTATTTACTTTTTCCCCAGTTTTAGGATTCCTGGAAATTCTTGCTTTTTGAATATTTGATGAAAACATTCCAAATCCCCTTAACTCTACTCTCTCACCTCTTTTTAAGGCGTTTTTTATTTCCTTTAGAATTATATTAGAAAATTTCTCTAAATCTTTTTTTAAAAAATTTGGATAATTTTTTGATAATTGGGCTAAAAGTTTAGATTTAACAACTGTCAAAAATAAATCCTTTGATAATTATTTATTTTTTATCCTTGTCCTTTTTTTTTAAATCTTCTGAAAGAGATGAGAAAGGAAGGTTTTTTCCTGAACCCTCAGCTCCATACTTATCTAAAGCCTCTTTTTTTTCAATTTCCTCAAGAAGCTTCATGCTTAGAGAGACTTTTCTTTTGTTTAAATCTAATTCAGCTATCGCACAATCAACTTTTTCGCCTCCAGTAAATCTGCTAGTACGAGCATCTGCAGCGTTGATAGCAATTTGAGACTTTTTAATGATAAAATCCATTTCACATCCCTCTGGTCTGACAACCAAGCCTTTGTTATCAGTGGATATAATTTTTACGGTTATTGTTTGATTAATTTTTTTATCTTTAAACCAATCAAATGGATCCGTTTGAGTTTGTTTTAATCCAACTCTAATTTTCTGGTCAGAAGTTTTTATTTCTAATACCTTGACATTTAACTTGTCACCTTTTTTATATTTCGATAATTCTTCATCACCATTATTTAAATAAGTTAAATCATTACAATGTAAAAATGCATCCACATCTACGTCTGAAGCTTTAACAAACAGAGAATATTCATTTTTATTAACAACTTCTGTTTCTAAAACTGTCCCAATTGGGTATTTTTTCTCAAATGTTTTAAAAGGATTATCTTTTGTCAATCTGTGAGAAATAGCTACTCTTCTTTTCTCCTTATCTATTTCAGTGATAACACAGTCAATTTCATCGCCAACATTGAACATTTTTTTTGCTGAGACATTTTTCTTCGACCAACTGAGTTCACTTGAGTGCAATAAAGTAGTTAATCCAGGTTCTAATTCGCAAAAGGCACCAAAATCCATAATTTTCATAACTTTGGCTTTATAAACTTTGTTTAATTCGTAATTTTCAATATGTTCAAATGGATCTGGAGATAATTGTTTTACTGAACATCCGACTTGAAGTTTTTCTTTGTCAACAGAAATTACTTTTAGATCATGTTTTTCTCCAATATTAAAAACCTCATCGGGGTGGTTCACCCTAGAATAAGAAATTTCTTGTAAGTGTACAAGAACATCTATTTCATCGTTAACATTAAAAAAACATCCAAAAGTACTATAGCCTTTTACTTCAGCGTTTTTTATAATATCGCCCACTTTATATTTATCGACAATTTTTGCTTTGTCTTCTTTTTTAAAATTAGAAATTATTTCTCGTCTTGAAACACATGCGTTACCCCTAATTTTATCCAATTTAATTAATGCAAATTTTTGTGGTTCATTCATTAAATGACTAATATCTTTTAATGGTTTATCGCTTATTTGAGATCCTGGTAGAAACATTAGCGATCCAGTTTCAATGTGCTCAACAATACACCCACCTTTACATTTAGATGTAATTTTTCCCATTATTGGTTCATTTTTTTCATAAGCCTCAACTAGTTTGTCCCATCCTTTAATTTTTTGAGCTTTGCTAGCTGAAACTAAAACTTCACCATTTTTATCTTCAATCTTTTCTAGTAGAACTGAAATTTTTTCACCCACTTTTATTTTTTCTGCTAATCCCATACTTTTTAATTCATTGATGTCTAACACTGGCTCGCTTTTCAAGCCTTCAACAAATAAAAAAACAAATTTTTCGGTGATTTTGTTAATTTTTCCCTCTATGATTTTTCCTTCTGTAATTTGTGTTTTTGATAACTGACTGTTAAGAAGCTCTTTAAATTCTATTGATGCTGGACTTGATAAATCCTTATAAATTTCCATTAGTATTAAGTTTCCTGTCTATAATTTTTTTTATTTTTAAAAAACAAGCCCTTTTAGATAACTTTGTAGTGTTTATCAATACTGAATCTTTAGTTTTCCTAAGTGGGGCTACTTTCCGGTTATAGTCGTTTTTGTCGCGTATTTTGATACTTTTAAGTACATCCTGAAAATTTGTTTTTTTGTTAATAAATTTTAATTCTTTATATCTTCTCAGCGCCCTGGTTTTTAGGTTAGCAGTTACAAAAAATTTAAAATCTGCATCCGGGATGATATTATAAGTTATGTCTCTACCATCTAAACAAGAACCATTATATTTTTTTGGTGGTCGATATGCGCATTTAATCTGAAACTTATGAACAAGTTTGCGCAGATTCTTTTTTTTTGAAATTATAGATGCCTCTAGTCCTACCAGATTTGATATTAATTCTTTTTTTTTTAATTTTTTTATATTAAGTTTTCTAATTCGATTTCTAACAAAACTATTTCCAAATTTTTTTGGGTATTTAATTTTCAAATAAGCAATATATCTATAAATTTTACCTGTATCCAAATAATATAAATTATAATGATCAGATATTTTTTTTGCTAAAGTGCCTGCTCCAGCAGCAGCTGGCGAGTCAATAGCGATTTTTAATTTTCTATTTTTGGAATTCATTCTTGTATTTCCCTCAAAATTTTTAAAAAATTTGGAAATGAGGTATTTATTGATTTTTTATTATGTAAATGCCATTCTCCCCCAAAAACTAGCGCGGCTATTGCTGAAGACATAAATATTCTATGATCTTTTAGATAATTCTTTATTATTATCTTTTTTTTTATTTTTAAGTTGGGATTTCCAAAAATTTTAATTGAACTATCTGTCACTATATTTTTTATCCCCATTAAATTAAGTATTCTTGAACCCCATTTCAGTCGTGGACTTTCTTTCTGGTTAAGTTCACTTAAATCTTTGAAAGATGATATTCCTTTTGCTTTAGCTGCTACTAAAAAAATTAATAAAAATTCATCTATTGAGCTAGCATTTAAGCTGCTTGGACAATTAATTGACTTCAAATTTTTTGAACCCTTAACAAAAATATCTGCAACTAGCTCTCCTTTATAAAGTCTTTTATTTTTGAAAATTATTTTAACTCCCATCTTTTTTAAAATAATTATAATCCCTACTCTAGAGGGATTTATGTTAACATTTTTTATTGTTAAACTTGAGTTTTCTGTTAAACAAGTCAGAACTATAAAAAACGATGCTGAACTTATGTCAGAGGGAATATGATAGTTAAAAGAAACTATCTTTTTTGCTTTTTTGATTTTGATTAAATCGTAATTTTTTGTCTTTAATAAACTTATGGGAAGTTTAAGATATTTAAATAATAATTCTGTATGGTCTCTAGATTTTTTTGCTTTTATTATAGTTGTGCCTTCAGTTCTTAAACCAGCAAATAAAATACTACTTTTGCATTGCGCTGAACCTCTCTTCTCATAATATTTTATTGGTTTTAAATTTTTAGTGCCTAAAATATCTAAAGGTAAATTCTTGTTGTTGGTGAGTTTTAATTTCGCACCAAATTTTCTAAGTGGATCTGCAACTCTTTTAAAATCTCTTTTTGATAAACTTTTGTCTCCAATAATTTTTATCTTTTTATCTGAATTAATTAATAACCCTAAAATTAATCTTCCTAAGGTTCCTGAGTTTTGAGCATTCAAAGTAATATTTTTTTTATATTTATAGCCATTTAAACCTTTGCCATAGATTTCACAAAAATCTTTTTTTAATTTTACTTTGATACCAAGTTTCTTAATTATATTAATAGAAGCTTTAACATCATCAGAATAAAGAAGATTTAAGGCTCTCGATTTACCTTTCGCTAGTGAAGCTAAAAGAACCCATCTTATACTGAGACTTTTATCACCACTCACTCTCACAATTTTATTATAAAAACTGTTAACTTTTTTTTTTATTACAAAAATATCTGACATTTAATTAATTAAATTTGAAGGAGTCGCCAAAATAAGCATTTTTCGCTTTTATATCATTCACAAGTTGAGTAGGTGTTCCTTGTGCTATTATTTTACAATTTGAAAGGATTATGGCATTGTCAACACAAGACAAAAGATCTCTAGCTTGATGATCACAAATGCAAATGCTTATCTTTTCCTGGGATTGAAGATTAACTATTAACTCCTTTAACATTTTAATTGTCAAAACATCTAGGGCCGCGAATGGTTCATCTAAAAGTAAAACTTTTGGATCATTTAATAAGGATAAAGCAATCACTAATTTTTTTTTTTGCCCCCCAGAAAGAAATTTTGCAGGAATATTTATTATAGAGTCAAATTCAAATTGAGATATTATTTTTTCTACTGTATTTGATCTTATTGAAATATCTGTGATTTGTATTTCAGCAATAGCTTTAAGATTTTGAAGTAAAGTAAGATCATGAAAATATCCACCATATTGTGGAACGTATCCTATTTTGAATGTGGTGGCCCTTTCAGCTATTGGATAGTGTAAAACATCCTTATTATTGATAATAATTGAGCCAAAGTTTGGTTTTAAAAGACCCGTAATAAGATTAAAAATCGTTGACTTTCCCACTCCGTTTGGCCCTAATAAACCTAAAATTTCTCCCTGGTTTAAATTAAAGCTTATTGAGTCCAATATAGGTCTCTGTTTAAAAGAGAAACTTACTTTTTCTAATTTTAAAACAGGCTGTACATTTTTAAAAGATTTTATTCTAAACTTTTTAATTATTGCCATCTAAATTTGTGTTTTTGATTATAATATTATTTTCATTAAAATTATATATTTTTGAATTTTTTGTTAATAAATCAATTTCTATTTTATCAGCCAACATAATAATATCTGAATTTTTATAGTTTAAATCATTAAATGCTTCAATTAAATTTTTGTCAAAAAAAATATTTAGATTCTCACAAAAAATACGATGTTCTAAAAATTTCATCTTTACCTCTTTATAAAATTTTGTATTGTAAATTAGTGTATTATACTCTGCATTCAAAGAACTGACATGTATTACACTTCCATCTAGAAGCAAAATTTTTGCGTTTACATTTGTCATAAAGATTAATTCCGACTCCTCCTCTTTAAAATCACCTGTTTCCGCAGTAATAATATATCTTCTCCCCTCTCTGTCGATTGACTCATATTCAATATTTATAAGGTTATTTTCTGTTTTAGTGTTTTCATCCTTGCTTATAGCTACACTTTCGCTCGATTCTTCCTTAAAATATTTTTGATAAATAAATATCAAAATTATTAAAACCAATATTATCAGGAAAATTTGAATTAAAATTTCTTTTCTCATTTACTCAATATTTGTCTCAAGTATATGATGTATATGAATTAGTCCTGTTGTTTTATTAGAATTTTTTCCATTAATAACACATAATGAAGTTATTTTCTTTTCGTTCATTATTCTCAATGCTTTTACTGCCAACGAGTCTGCTGTAATTTTGATTGGATTTTTCGTCATAACATTTTTTGCTAATGTTTTTTGAAAATCAATATTTTTTTGTTTTAATTTTCTAATATTTCCATCAGTTATGATACCGGTTGTAATCTTACTTTTATTTCTTACAATAACTACACCAAGCTTTTTCTTTGAAATAGTTTTAATTGCCTCCCTCATATTTTTGCTTTCGCTTATAAATGGGACTCTGGCACCTGTAACCATTATATCACCAACAGTTTTAAGTTGTTTACCTAAATTCCCCCCTGGATGAAGTCTTGAAAAATCATACTTACTAAATTGTTTTTTCTTTAATGCAGCGACTGCTAAAGCATCTCCAATAGCTAACTGAATACTTGTGCTTGACGTTGGCACAACCCCAAGCCCAGACTCTCTTACCTCTGGCAACAAAATTTTGATATCTGAACCTTTATATAAAAAAGAATTCTTTTTGGACACGATACCTATTAACTTTATTTTATTCCTGTTAGCAAACTTAATAATAGGAATTATTTCCTCGGATTTACCAGAGTTACTAATTAATATCAGAATATCCTTTTTTGTTATGCTTCCTAAATCACCGTGTAGACAATCGTTTGCTGATAGTGAAAAAGCAGGACTACCAACTGATGACAAAGTAGATGCAATTTTAGCAGCTATTAAACCACTTTTGCCTACTCCACATAATATAATTTTCGATTGGCAATTAACAATTGTATTTACAGCTTTGTCAAAACTTTTATTAATAGATTTTTTTAAAATTCTTAGAGCGTCAATTTCTAAATTAATTACCTCAGTTGCAATATTTTTTAAAGAATTTTTATTCATCTAATGAGACCATATATCATCTTTAAACTGGGCAAGATCTAAATCAACTCTAGTCTTAAGAAATTTTAGGCAATCCTTATAAAGGTTTATTCTTTTTTCTCTAACAAGAATCTCCTCTAGCTTGGTGTATATTTCGTGAAGATAAATTACGTCATTAGCGCAATATTTAAGTTGAGCATTATTTAACTCTCCCCCAAAATCTGAGCTTTGAAATTGTTTGCTTATATCAATATTCTTAAATTCTTTAATTAAAGTTTTAAGAGAATGATTGTCAGAGTAAGATCTGGCAAGTTTTGAAGCAATTTTTGTGTCTTCTATATTATTAGTGTCAGTTTTCAAATAATATTTAATATGTGCCAAGTCTGCTCTTCCATAGTGAAAAATTTTTTTAATTTTATTATCTTCAAGAATTTTAATAAGATTCGGAGCATCATATTTGGACCTATCAAGCTGAATAATATGTGCGTCAGAATTTCCTGTAGAAACTTGAACTAGACAAAGAGGATCTCTTTTAACATTTAGGCCCATAAACTCACCATCGACCGCTATTACGTTGCCTAATTTCAAATCATCTGGTAAATCCCTCTTGTGCAGCTTAATATCAATATTCATTTTAAATAATATATATATGAAAGAAAAAAATTGTCTAATTTTTGGTGGGACAGGTCAAATTGGTAGAAATTTAATAAGAAAGTTAGCTAAAAACAATTATAAAGTAACAGTAATTACTCGTAATATACATACTAAAGGCAACTTTATAAAAACCCAGGCAAATACTGGTTATATAGATATAGTGGAGGCAAACCCTTTTGATGAAAATGAGATAAAACCTTTTTTTGAAAAAAATGATATTTGTATTAACTTGATAGGCATATTATTTGAAAAAGGAAAGAGAAATTCATTTGTCAATATTCACACAAATTTTCCTACAATGTTGTCAAAATTAGCTCATCAAAATAAAATTAAGCAATTAATTCATGTTTCTGCGCTGGGAATAGATAAGGCAATAGACTCAGAATACGCAATCAGCAAACTCAACGGAGAAAAAAATGTTTTAAAATGTTTTAATAAAGCGCTAATTTTGAGACCATCTATTGTTTATTCTGTGGATGATGGCTTCTCTACAAAGTTTATGACACTTTTAAATAAGCTTCCATTTTTTCCACTATACTATAATGGTGATACTAAGTTTACACCCATTCATTGCTCTGATTTGACAGATGTAATGATCAATATTGTAAAAAAAAATATAAATTCAAAAATTATAGAGTGTGTTGGACCTGAAGTTTTATCATTTAAAGAAATTTTGTTAATACTTTTAAAATCAATCAGAAAAAAAAGACTCTTTTTACCTTTTCCTTTGATTGTAGGAAAAATAACAGCTAAAATTTTTGAATTAATGCCAAATCCGCTTTTGACTACTGATCAATTGAGACTTTTAAAGTATGACAATGTTGTTTCGAATAATTATGCTTCCAACGAAAGTATAGGAGTGCCTGCCAAAAAAAAATTTGGGAGTGAGATAAAAAAATATAGTTATATGTGGAGAGATGGTGGTCAATTTTCCAGGGAGACTTAGTTAGATTTAAGATTTTATGCAGACTTTATTTTCTTCCCTATAAACTCTGGAATTTCATCTTTTTCAACTGCATCTTCTTTTTTACCTTTAGGTTGATAGGCATATAATAGATGAAGTTTGCAGTAGGAGAAATCTTTAAGTGAAGATCTACCACAAAAATAAAATGTTTTTTCATCTGGGTGCCCAATAGGCCATTTGCACGAGTTTTCATCAAGTTCTTCAAGCTGTTTAGGATTTTCTGGCTCAAAATCTTTTTCTATAATAAGAGATTTAAATCGATTTCTTCTACCTTTTTTTTGTTTTTCATTTTGATCAACATCTATATTTTCATCAATCTTTTTATAAATTTGTGATCTATTTTTAATTTTAGCAGATAGATTTAATCTATGAGCTTTTCCAATAACAGCATTTCTGCTAATACCACCAATAATTTCAGCTATTTGACTTGCTGTCTTTCCTTTCCCCCACAATTCTTTAAGTTTATTAACTTTTTCTTCTGTCCAGCCCATAAATTACTATATAATGTGTAAATTTAATATAATGACACAATATACTGATAAAAGCCTAAAATAAACAAGCAATTATTATTACTTATCAACATAAGTAAATTATATGAATATTTCTATTCAATCCTTACTTGTATTTAATAGTTAAATTTATAAAAAGTTTTATAAAAAATAAATATGAGCTATTTAGCAAAAAATTATAATAGAAAAAAAATTTCTTTTAAGTTTGGAAAAGGAAGCTACTTATATTCCACTAATGGAAAAAAATATTTAGACTTTTGTGCAGGCATCGCAGTACTATCACTTGGTCATGCTCATCCAAAATTAATAAACTCAATAAAAAAACAATCAGAAAAACTTTGGCATGTGTCCAATGCATTTGAAATTCCAGAGGGAGAAAAATTAGCAAAAAAACTGTGCCAAAAAACATTCGCTGACTATGTCATCTTTCAAAATAGTGGCGCAGAGGCTACTGAAGCAGCTATTAAAGTTGCAAGAAGATATTTTTTTTCAATAGGAAAACCCAATAAAAATAGAATTTTATGCATAAAAAATTCTTTTCATGGAAGAACTATTGCAGCCATATTTGCTAGCGGCTCAAAAAAAATGACTGAAGGTTTTGGTCCAAAAGTCCCAGGTTTTGATCATTTTACATTTGGAGATCACAAATCCTTAAAAAAAAAAATCAATAAAAATACTGCAGCGATTATGATTGAAACTATCGGAGGTGAATCAGGAATAAAAGTAATTCCTGATTTTTGTTTAAAAGAATTAAGAAAACTGTGTAACAAAAAAAAGATATTACTCATATTAGATGAAGTACAATGTGGGATTTCACGGTCGGGAGATTTTCTTGCATTTGAAAGGTCTAAGATAAAGCCCGATATAGTTCCTATTGCCAAGGGAATAGGTGGCGGATTTCCCATTGGAGCAGTTCTAATGAATAAAAAAGTTGCTTCAGGCATGACCCCAGGAACACACGGATCGACCTTTGGGGGAAATCCTTTGGCCATGGCTGTTGGGAACACTGTTATGGACATTGTATCTAGGAAAAATTTTTTGAATAATGTAAAAAAATTATCAAAATATTTTATACTTAAGTTAAATCGTATTAAAGACAAATACCCAAATTTAATAAAAGAAATTAGAGGAAGAGGATTTTTAATTGGAATACAACTTTATAAAGATCAAACAGTATTTATTAATAAATTAATTAATAATAAGCTTTTAACTATACGTGCAGCAGAAAACGTTGTTCGTATTTTACCTCCATTAAATGTAAAAAAAAAAGAGCTGGATCAAGCTCTTAAGATAATCAATAAAGTTTGCACAGAACTTAAGTAAGATGAAGCATTTTATTAATTTAAAAGATATTCCAGCTAAAGATCTTAGAAAGATTATAACCGATGCAAAAAAAAGAAAATTAGCAAGAAAAAATTTTAGCAATCTTCAAATCGACAGGTTAGCACCCTTAAAAGGTAAATTGTTAATCCAAATGTTTGAGAAATCTAGTTTAAGAACAAGATTAAGCTTTTATTTGGCTATTAAACAATTAGGAGGAAGCACATTAACGCTTAGACCAGATGAGTTACATTTATCCAAAGGGGGAGAAAGTATTCAAGACACAGCCAAAATATTATCTAATTTTGGAAATGCTTTTATGTTGAGAACAGATGATGATAAAAAACTTGAGGAATTTAGAAAATTTTTATCCATTCCTATTATAAATGGTTTAAGTCCATCTTCCCACCCAACTCAAATTTTGTCAGATGTATTCACTGTTGAGGAGATAAAAAAAAAACCAATAACCAATTTAAATATTTCATGGATAGGTGACTGTAACAATGTTTTAAATTCCTTGATCGCAGCATCAATCAAGTTTTCGTTTAAATTGACTATCGGATGTCCAAAAAATTATCAGCCAAATAAAAAAATTTTGAGCTATGTAAAAAGCAAAACTAATAAAATTTCAATTTTTAGTGATCCTAATAAAGCGGTAAAAGATGCTGACGTTATTTTTTCAGATAAAGTTATCTCGATGAATGATAAAGTTAATAAGAAGAATAAGTTAAAGCATTTTAGAAAATTTAAAATCAATATGAAATTAATTAAGTATGCTAAAAAAGATTGTATTTTTCTACATTGTTTACCTAGAGGTGAGGAAGTAGACGAAAAAATTTTCTTGAGTAAAAGATCAAAAGTATGGCAACAGGCCGCAAATAGAGTACACGTGCAAAAATCTATCTTACTTTATTGTTTTGGAAAATTAAGGTAATGGAAGAGGATTATCTGAATTTTCATTCAAGTATAAAATTACTGATGCACGATCTTTCTCTTTCCTTAAGCCAGCGAATGCCATTTTAGTTCCCTTAATCCATTTGGCAGGTTTTATTAAGTAACCATTTAATTCTTCAAAACTCCATTCTTTTTCATACCCAGAAAGAGCTTTTGAATATTTGTAATCACCTACAGCTCCAACTTTTCTTCCTACAACATTATAAAGTGCTGGGCCAATATTATTCTTTCCACCCTTTACTATAGAATGACAAGCTGCACACTTTTTAAAAACCTTTTCACCAGTTGCAAGATCTCCTAGAGCCATTAAAGCAGCCATATCTATTTTTTCCATAGTTGTTTCAGAACTAGTCTGCGCCGTAGTGACAACAGCTTGTTCTACATCGACGGCGTAGCCTGCAATTTTAGGTTTTTCAACGTGAAAAATTACGTCTGACAGCTTTCCAATACCAATCACGATTAACGCAACCATTAAAACTGCAGCTATTATTTTATTTAATTCAAAAGAGTCCATTTATTATAAATTATTTTGAACGTATAACACTATAACTATAAAATTGCTTATATATTTTGATGTACATTTTTGCCTCTGTTTATATTCTAAAGAAAAACAAAAAAGATCAATGAAAACGTTAGTCATAATTCCATCCAGGTTGTCTGCTACAAGATTACCAGGCAAACCATTGCTTAAAGTGAATGGCTTATCTATTATTTCCCATGTATTCAAGAAGGCAGAGGAGGCAAATATTGGAGAAGTGATAGTTGCAGCTGAAGACCAAGAGATTGTAGATGACGTCAAGAAAAATGGTGGCCAAGCAATTATAACCAACAATTACCATCAAACTGGAACTGATAGGATTTATGAGGCATTCCTAAAGTTGGATAATCCAAAAATCGATTTAATAATGAACCTTCAGGGAGATGAGCCTTTAATGAATGTTGATGATATAAAGAAGTTAAATAATTTGATGATAAAAAATAATTCTGATCTAGGTACTCTGGCCTCAACAATTTCACACAAAGCTATATACGAAAATAAAAGTGTCGTTAAAGTAAAGACCAAAGAGATCTTGACCAATGAAAATTTTCCTGAGGCTATTAACTTCTCAAGATACATATTAGATCAAGATAAAAAAATTTATCATCACTTAGGTATTTATTGTTATCAAAAGGAAACTCTCAAAGATTTTGTCTCTTACGAACAATCTTTTGATGAGAAAAAGAATAAACTTGAGCAGCTAAGAGCATTAGAAAATAATATTAAGATCAATGTTGCATTGGCAAAAACTTCACCAATTGGAGTAGATACAGAAGAGGATTTTCTAGCTATAAAAAAAATTATGGAATATAAATCAAAATGAGTAAAATTTACTTTCAAGGAACATATGGAGCATATTCACATTTAGCAGCTTTATCCTTAGAGCCTAGTGCAGAAATTATTCCGTGCAAAACATTTGATGAATGTTTTTTAAGAGCATCAAAAGACGTTAATTGTAAGATAATAATACCAGAGTCAAATCGAATTACAGGAAATATTGGAATCGAATACCTCATATTTAAATATAGACTTAATATTTATTCTGAGTATTTTCAAAAAATTGAACATAACTTATTAAGTCTTAAAGGTGTAAAAATTTCAGAAATTAAAGATGTTTATTCTCATGGCCAAGCACTATCGCAATGTTCAAAATTCATAAAATCTCACAAACTTACGGAACATGTAAGAGCAGATACTGCTGGCTCAGCAGAGATGGTGTCAAATAGTCAAGATAGAACAAAAGCAGCAATAGCCTCTTCATTAAGTGCAAAAACATATAACTTAGAAATATTAAAAAAAAATATAGAAAATGATAATGGAAATTTAACAAGATTTTTAGTTATGGGAAAAAAAATTTCTCAACCTGAATATGGAAAAAAGAAATATATCACATCTTTTTTATTTAAATTAAAAAGCAAACCGGCTGCACTTTATCAATCACTAGGTGGGTTCGCAATTAATGGAGTTAACCTAACTAAATTACAAAGTTATCCTGAAAAAAATTCATTTGATTCATTTTTTTTCTTGTGCGACTTAGATGGACATATTGAGGATGCAAAAGTTCAAAAATCTTTAGAAGAACTCGGTTTGCATTGTCAAGATTTTCACGTCCTAGGTGTTTTTGAGGCTGACAAAATAAGGGAAAAATAAATTTTAATCTTTTTCTGTAGAACTGAATTATTGCTGTTATAATATATATGGAGGCTAGAGGTGAATGCTGCTCGAACCCGACCAGATCTTAACAGAAGCAATCGTAGAGACGGTTATTCAGGTTCTAGTCTCCTATAAAAAAATATGAATGATAATAGTAAAGTTTTAGCATTAAAGTATAGACCACAAACTTTTAAGGATTTGATTGGTCAAAAGACGACTGCAGAAACAATTATAAATTCAATTAAAAATAATAAAATTCCAAACGCATATCTATTTACAGGAATAAGAGGAGTTGGGAAAACTACTATTGCTAGGATTGTTGCAAAATCCCTTAATTGTTCAAAAAATACAGTTGATCTTTGTGAGGATAACTTTTGCGAAAATTGCAAGGCAATATCTAACTCAAATCATATCGACGTTTTAGAAATGGATGCTGCTAGCAAAACTGGAGTAGAAGATGTTAGAGATTTAATAGAATTTTCAAGATATGGACCCACATCTGCTAAGTACAAAATATTTATAATTGATGAGGTGCATATGCTAAGTAAACAGGCATTTAATGCTTTATTAAAAACTTTGGAAGAGCCACCTAATTATTTAAAATTTATATTCGCTACTACAGAAATTAAAAAGATACCAATTACTGTTGTTTCTAGATGTCAAAGATTTGATTTATCAAGGATAAAGTCATCTGAACTTTTTCAATTTTTAAAAAAAATATCCTTAAAAGAAAATGGTAAAGTTTCTGATGAAGCTTTAAAACTTATTGTAAAAATTTCCGAGGGATCTGTAAGAGATGCTTTATCTTTATTAGATAGAGGAATTTTGTCTACCTTAAAGGACGAGGAATTATCTTTGGCAAAAGCCCAAAAAATTTTTGGTTTTTTTGATAAAGCTCAGTTAATTGATTTATTCATATTTCTTTTGGAAGGAAATGAAGCGAAGACTTTAGAGCTTTATCGAAAAATGCATGATCATGGTATGGATCCAAAAGTGTTTATCAATGATTTTCTTGAATTACTGTATTATTTGAAGAATATTGACTCTTTAAAAATTGAGGGAACAAATTTTTCATTAAATGATTCTGAGTATGATGAAATAAAAAGAATATCGAGTAAACTTGAAAATGAAACATTAATTTTATTTTGGCAGTTTACTATCAAGATTATGTCTGAATTAGATATTGTTTCAAATCAAAATTTGTCAATTGAAATGTTTTTATGTAGATTAATATATTTAGGAGGATTTAAAGATAATGAAAAATTAGAAAAAAAATTGGAAAATAATGAATTAACTTTTACAAGTGATTCCTCTCAAAATACAAACAAAAATATTTCAAAATCAAATAAAATTATTAATCAAATTAAAAATATTTCCCAAACTAATAAAGTCGACCCCCATAAGGAACTGGAGACCTTTTCGGACGGATTAAAAAAATTCGAGATTGAGACATTTAGTAATTTGATTAAGGTTTGTAATGATAAAAAAGAGGTTAAGTTAAAATATGAATTAGAGAATAATGTTAACCTGGTAAAATTTGAAAATCTTAGAATAGAAATTTCTTTTAATGAAAAACTTGACAAAAATTTTATAAAAGATTTGACATCCAAGTTACATGATTGGACAGGTAAAAGATGGATAATAACTCTAAGTAAGACTCAGGGTGAAATTTCATATAAAGAAAAATTAATTAAAACCAAAAAAGATGAGATTGAAAAAATTAATAAATCAAAATTATTTTCAGAATTAAAAAAAAATTTTAGTGATATCAAACTAGTAGATGTTAAAAATAAACATGATCAAAACTAATGGCTGATTTTACCAAAATTCTAGATAAGGCAAAAGAGTTCGAAGCAAAAATAAGAGAAAGTCAAGAAAAATTAAAAAATATTAGAGTTGTGGGAATTTCAGGATCTAATTCAGTTAAAGTAATTTTAGATGGTGAGGGAGAAATGTGTAAAATTGAAATTTCAGATGATATTTTGAAAGGTGATAAGGTTATTCTTGAAGATCTAATAGTTGCAGCCCATAATAAAGCAAAAGCTGAATTAAAACTAAAAACCACTGAAGAAATTTCTAAAACAACAGGCGGATTAAATATTCCTGGATTTAGGTGGCCTTTGTAGTAAATGCAAAATGTAAATGAAATAGAGGAATTAATAAAGATTATTTCAAAGTTACCAGGCCTAGGGCCTAAATCAGCGAAAAGAATAGTTCTGAGATTAGTAAGTAATAAAGATGAGTTAGTAAAACCCCTAGCGAAAATTCTTGCACAAGTTTATAAAAATGTAACCAGATGTTTATCTTGTGGTTCTTTAAAATCTCGTGATAGTGGCTGCTTAAATTGCGAAAATGTGAAAGAAAAATTTAATAAGATATGTGTTGTAGAAGATATAGCTGACAAGTGGTCTATAGAAAACTCTAATATATTTAAAGGATATTTTCATATATTGGGTGGAACAATATCATCAGTAGGCAATAAAAAAGAGGAGTTATTAATTGACTCATTGGTCGAAAGAGTGCGAAAAGAAAAAATTAATGAGGTAATTTTAGCGACGAGCGCAACGGTAGAGGGTCAAACTACCGCCTACTATATTCAAGACAGTCTAAAAGGTACAAATACTAAAATTACCGTTTTGGCTCAGGGCCTTCCAGTTGGAGGTGAAATAGAAAATTTAGACGATGGAACTTTATATTCTGCATTTAAGTTCAGATCAGATTTAAATTTTAACTCTGAGTAGATTTTTTTTTTACACGATTTAAATGCAACAAAGGCTCTGTATAGCCAGAAGGTTGTTTTTTTCCCTCAAATATAAGATCACATGCAGTCTTAAAGGCTATTGAATTCTCAAAATTATTGTTCATACCCTCATATTTTGGATCATTAATATTTTGCTGATCGACGATTTTAGCCATTTGCCTCATAATCTCCATCACTTGTATTTTTGTTGTTACTCCGTGATATATCCAATTTGCGATATGTTGAGATGAGATCCTTAAAGTAGCTCGATCTTCCATCAATCCTACATTATTAATATCGGGCACTTTTGAACATCCAATTCCTTGATCTATCCACCTAACAACATATCCCAAAAGAGTTTGAGCAGAGTTGGAGATTTCAGAGTTTATTTCTTCCATTGACCAATTCTGCCTATCAGCTATCGGGACAGATAATAAATCATCTAGCTTACCTTTTTTCCTTTTTGATAATTTTTTTTGTTGGTCAAAAATATCTATCTTGTGATAATGAAGACTGTGTAGAGCTGCAGCGGTAGGTGATGGAACCCAGGCACAATTTGCCCCTGCTTTAAGATGATCTATTTTTTGATTTAACATATCTGACATTTTATCAGGCATCGCCCACATCCCCTTTCCAATCTGTGCAACTCCAGAGAAACCACATTCAATTCCAATATCTACATTCCTGTTTTCATAGGCTGAGATCCATTTTGATCGTTTCATCTCACCTTTTTTAATCATAGGTCCGGCTTCCATTGAAGTATGAATTTCATCTCCAGTTCTATCCAAAAAACCTGTATTTATAAAAAAAACTCTATCTTTTAATGTCCTTATACACTCTTTAAGATTCGCTGATGTTCTTCTTTCTTCATCCATAATGCCTATTTTGCATGTATATTTTTTTAAATTTAAAGCTTCCTCAACTTTGGTAAAAATTAAATCAGTAAAAGCAGTTTCCTCTGGTCCATGCATTTTTGGTTTTACGATATAAATAGAACCGGTTCTTGAATTTCCCTTTTTTTTGATATCATGCAAACAAGCTGTTGTAGTTATAAATGCATCCAATATTCCTTCAGGAACCTCGGATCCGTCCTTCAATATTATTGATGAATTGGTCATTAAATGTCCAACGTTTCGATTTAATAAAAGACTTCTTCCATGCAATTTTAGTTTTTTACCATTCTTAGAAATGTAACTTCTGTCAGGATTTAATTTTCTTTCAAAAGTTTTTCCATCTTTCTCAAATTTAACATTCAAATTGCCTCGCATTAAGCCGAGCCAGTTTTTGTAACACTTTACTTTATCTTCAGAGTCTACTGCAGCAACACTATCTTCGTTATCGCAAATAGTTGAAACTGCAGACTCAACAATTACATCGCTTATCCCAGCAATATCATGAGCAGCACTAAAAGCCCTAGGGTTAATTATAATTTCAATATGCAGATTGTTGTTTTTAAGTATTATTGCTGATGGTTTATTACTCGCTCCTCTATAGCCAATAAACTTCTTAGTATCTTTTAATTTAAATTTATTTTCATTTTTATAAATTATCAGATTACCTTTATCCACAATTAAATTTGAAATATTTTTCCAACTAGTGCCATTCACTGGAATTTGTTCATCTAAAAATTTTCTTACGTATTTTATAACTTCCTCACCTCTTGCAGGGTCATATCTTTCGCTTCCTCCTTCTTCTGACTTAATTACATCTGTCCCATATAAACTGTCGTAAAGGCTAACCCATCTGGCATTTGCAGCATTAAGAGCATATCTTTCATTCATAATTGGTACTACAAGTTGTGGACCAGCTATACTTGATATTTCAGAGTCTAAATTTTTGGTTTTGATTTTAAAATTTTCTTTTTCCTTAACTAGATAACCAATTTTTAATAAGAATTTTTTATATTCATTTAAGTTAAAATTTTCACCCTTTCTTTTTTTATGCCATTCATCTATTTTTTTTTGAAGGTCTTCTCTTTTTTTTATCAAATCAGCATTAATTTTAGCTAGTTCATGTACAGCCTTGTCAAATTTAACCCAAAAAATTTTTGGTGAAATGTTTAAATCTTTTAGCAATTCTTTTTGAACAAAATTTTCTAATTTTTTAGAAACTTTTAGATTTGATATGTTAGTATATTTTTCCATATTATTTAATTTTAGAAGAATAAATATATAGTTATTTTATGTTTATTTTAAGTGTTAGTTCAATATTAAAAAAAATCACACTAAAAAATCAATTAATACAAAGATTTTATTATAATAATCATTTTATTGCCTTTTTTTAAAATTATGTAATTAATTAATTTTTAGATACTTATGAAGAATTACCTCAATTTTGAATCAGAAATAAAAGATCTTGAGAATGAAATTGAAAACTTAAAAGATCCTTATTACAATAAAGAAGGTTTATCCGAGGTAGATACTGAGCAAATTAACAAAACTGAGGAAGAGTTAAATTTAAAACTTAAAGAAATTTATTCTAATCTAGATCCTTGGCAAACCACCTTAGTTGCTAGGCATGAAGACAGACCAAAGTCAAAATTTTTTATAGAAAATCTATTTACAGATTTTATTTCTTTATCCGGAGACAGATATTATGGAGAAGATAAATCTGTAATTGCAGGTTTTGCTAAATTTGATCAGAGGTCAGTTTTAGTAATTGGTCAAGAAAAAGGAGACGATCTTGAGAGTAGAATTAAGAGAAACTTTGGAATGATGCGTCCAGAAGGATATAGAAAAACAATAAGACTGATGAAATTAGCTGATAAATATAAAATTCCGATAATTTCTTTTATAGATACGCCAGGTGCTTACCCTGGAGTAGGCGCTGAGGAACGAGGACAAGCGGAGGCTATAGCAAAATCAATTGAGTGCTGTATGAGCCTAACTGTTCCAACTTTTGCAATTATTATAGGAGAAGGTGGATCTGGTGGAGCGGTAGCTTTAGCTTCCTCAAATAAAGTAATAATGTTTGAAAATTCGATTTATTCAGTCATTTCTCCTGAAGGATGTGCAACAATACTATGGAGAGATCCGAAAAGAATGCTAGATGCCGCAAAAGCAATGAAATTATCTGCTAAGGATTTGTTAGAATTAAATATAATTGATGAAATTATAATTGAGCCCACAGGAGGTGCTCATAGAGATAAGAATAAAATTTTAGAGAATGTAAAAAATTCAATAAGCAAAAATTTAAAGTTATTTGATGATGTAAGTGGAGAGGAAGTTTTAAATCAGAGAAAAAATAAATTTTTAAAAATTGGAAGAGATAAAGGTTTTATTAGTAACCCTGAAGAAATAAGTGACTTAAATCAACCTACTAATAAATTTGATAAATTTTTCAAATTATTTAAAAAAAACAAAGTTAAAGTTTTTTCCGTATTAGCTCTTATAATATTACTTTCATATATTATTTTATAAGGCCCCACAGCAGTTTTTATATTTTTTACCTGTAGCTTCACATCTTTCATTTCTTGATATTTTTTGGCCTTTTTTAATTAAAAGTAAACATTTTGGGTTCCCAGAAATATCTTTATTTTTTTCTCTTACAATTGACTCTTTTTTTTCAACAACTTTTAAATTTAACAAAATTGTTAGGTAATCTATTTTAAGTTTATACAGAAGATTTTCAAATAATTCGAAAGCTTCTTTTTTATACTCTACCAAAGGATCTCTCTGTCCATAAGATCTTAAGCCAATTACTTGTCTAAGTTGTTCTAAATATTGAATGTGTGATTTCCAATTTAAGTCTATAGATTGTAAGAAAATTCTTTTCTCAATTTCTTGAGCTTGTTTTTCACCTAATAATCTTACTCTATCATCTCTTGTAGATTCAAAATGTTTTTTAATCTCTTCATTAAGATGTTCATTTGAATTATTGTTAAAAGAGTTTATTTTTTTCTCATCAAAATTTTTACCAATTAAAGATTTTAATTTTTTTTCAAACTCATTATTTTTAGGATTATTTAATTTTTTTGATTTTAATTGAATTAAATCATTAATCATCTCTCGTAAAAATTCATCAGAAAATTCAAAAATATTATTGGTAGTGATAATTTTTTTTCTCTGAGAAAAAATAACGTGACGCTGATCATTAAGAACATTGTCAAATTTAATAAGTGTTTTTCGTATATCAAAGTTCCTTGCCTCTATTTTTTGTTGTGCTCGTTCGATAGCTTTATTGATCCATGGATGGTCAATACTCTCACCATCTTTTAGACCAAGTTTTTCTAAAACATTATTCATTGACTCTGAGCCAAATATTCTCATTAAATCATCTTGGAGGCTAACAAAAAAAATAGAACACCCCTCATCTCCTTGTCGTCCCGCCCTACCTCTAGCTTGATTGTCTACTCTTCTAGACTCCATTCTCTCAGTGCCTATTACAAACAATCCACCTAAATCTTTAACAATGTTTTTTTCCTCGCCTGCATCTTTAACATCTATATAAACCTCTTTTTTTCCTCCTAATTTAATGTCAACTCCTCTACCTGATATACTTGTAGTAAGTATCACAGAATTTTTTTTTCCAGCATTTGCAATAATTTCTGCTTCATTTGCGTGATTTTTAGCATTTAAAACAACATGTTTAATTCTTTCTTTATGTAAGAGCTCAGAATAAATTTCTGATTTATTTACACTCGAAGTAAAAATAAGTAATGGTTGACCATTTGAATGACACTCTTTTATTTTTTTTATGATAGCATTATTTTTTTCTTTTTCTGTTCTGAATATTTGATCATTAAAATCTTTTCTAATCATAGGATTGTTTGTAGGAATGACAATCACAGAAAGATTATAAATCTCAAAAAACTCCTGAGACTCTGTTACAGCAGTGCCTGTACAACCAGATATCTTTGAATAAAGTTTAAAATAATTTTGATATGTAATAGAAGCTAAAGTTTGATTTTCTGCTTGGATTTCAATTTTCTCTTTAGCCTCTAGTGCTTGATGAAGGCCATCCCCATATCGTCGACCCTCTAAAATTCTACCAGTTAATTCATCTATAATTTTTAAAACACCGTCCTTTACAAGGTAATCTTTTCCTTTGGTGAATAAGTGATTAGCTCTTAATGCTTGGTTAACATGATGAACTAATGTTAAGTTTTCTGGGTCGTAAAAGTTATTATTTTTAAGAATACCTGCTTCGGTAAATATTTTTTCTACATTGTTAATACCAATGTTGGTAAGCATAATATTTTTATCTTTCTCATCTATTTCAAAATCTTCATTTTTAAGTCTTTTAATTAAGCCGTCAATTGCTAGATATTGGTTTGTCTTATCTTCAGCAGCTCCAGATATTATCAAAGGTGTTCGTGCTTCATCAATTAGGCAGGAGTCAATTTCGTCAACTATCGAAAAAAAATGCTCTCTTTGAACCATTTCACTATTTGAAAATTTCATATTATCTCTTAAGTAGTCAAAACCAAGCTCACTATTAGTAGCGTACGTAACATCACAGTTATAATTTTTTTTCCTTTCGTAATCGTCTTGATCATTATTAATAAAACCCGATGAGATACCGAGAAAGTTATAAATTTTTCCCATTTCTATCGAGTCTCTTTTTGCAAGATAATCATTTACTGTAACGATATGAACACCCTTTCCATACAATGAGTTGAGGTAGGCCGCTAAGGTGATGGTAAGAGTTTTGCCCTCACCAGTTTTCATTTCAGCAATTTTTCCTTCATGTAAAACTATCCCGCCTATAATTTGAACGTCAAAATGTCTTTCACCTCTTGTTCTTTTCGAAGCTTCTCTTACCAACGAGAAAGCTTCAGGAAGCAACTTATTGATATCTTCACCCTTATTAAGTCTTTTCTTGAGATCGTTTGTTTTTTTGGGGAATTCTGTGTCTTCCAGTTTTTCTACTTCTTTTTCAAGTGTATTAATATTTTCTGTAATTTTTTTTAGCCTATCAAGCTCTTTTTGATTTGAAGATTTGAAGATTCGAGAAACAAATTTGAGTGGATTAATCATTAGTTTTTGATTTATTATACTATAATAAATACTTATATAATTATTAAATTTATATTTTAAACACAATGGGAATAAATTTTAAAAACTTTTTATCTTCTCGACAAAATAATAGCAAGATGGGTGATTATCAGAATCTTGATCACCTAGACGGAGTAGCCATATCTACAATTTCTGCAAATTTATATAATAATCCAAGAGACGATCTGGTTATGTTCTATTTTAGAGATGGAGCAAATTTTGCATCATTATACACGCAATCAAAAATAATATCTGAAAATATTAAATGGAATTTAAGTCAAAAAACAAAAAAAATATATTCTCTTATTGTGAATACAAGAAATGCAAATACTTTTACTGGAATTAAAGGATACCAGTCAATGCAAAAGATAGCAGATCTAGTCTCTTTAAAATTGACCGAAAAACAAAAAAATGACGATAACAATCCCGAAAAAATAAATTCTCATCAGATAATTTTTGGCTGCACAGGTACGATAGGTGAAACTTTTCCATTTGAAATCATTAAAAAGAGTTTACCAAATCTAATAGAACAAATTAAATATACGCAAAATAAGTATGTATGGACAAAGGCAGCACTAGGTATAATGACCACTGATACAAAACCAAAGTTAGCTATGGAAGAGTGTAAAATTGGTAATACTAAAGTTAAGATTTATGGTATTGCAAAAGGTTCTGGAATGATAAAGCCTAACATGGCCACGACTTTAGGATATATATTTACTGACGCAGATCTCTCAAATGAAATTTTAAAAAAATTACTTAAAAAAAATGTCATGAACACTTTCAATGCTATTAATTGTGATGGTGACACAAGCACTAATGATATGATAACAATTTTTGCAACAGGGAAAGCCCGTAATCAAAAAATTTTAAATTTCACTGATAAAAAATTAAACGAATTTGATATTTCTCTTAACAAAGTTTTATTAAATTTAGCAAAAAGAGTTGTTTCAGATGGAGAAGGAGCATCTAAATTTGTAACAATAAAAGTCAGGAATTCTAAAACAGAGGAAGATGCAAAAAAGATTGGTTTTTCAATTGCTAATTCAAAATTGGTTAAAACAGCTTTAGCAGGTGAAGACCCAAATTGGGGAAGAATAGTTATGGCTATCGGAAAAGCAGGAATAGAATTCAATGTTCAAAAATTATCCATAAAATTTGGAGATTTAAAAATTGTTACTAATGGTAAGTTGTATGAAAAGTATGAGGAAAGTATTGTAAAAGAATATATGAGGAATTATGCAATTGACATTGAAATTGATATTGCCGCTGGAAAGAAAACATTTACAGTATACACTATGGATCTTACTAAAAAATATATTGAAATAAACGCAGACTATAGAAGCTAATTCATATTGAAATTCAAGTAATAATAATTAAATAAGGAATATGATAAAATATCAATTAATTTGTAATGATTGTAATTTAATCTTTGATAGTTGGTTTGCATCATCTAAAGAATTTGATAAACTAAAAAGAAAGAAGTTATTAAATTGCCATAAATGTAATTCTCTTCAGATTGAAAAATCACTGATGAGACCAAACGTATTAAATAGAGTTAAAGTTCAACAAGAATATCTTTCAAAAGAAAAAAATTTGAGTATTAAAAAAACAATTAAAGCATATCAAAATTTTATTAAAAAAAACTTTGATTATGTGGGAAGTAATTTTGCTTATGAAGCAAGAAGCATTCATTATGATAAAAAAAAAAGAAAAAAAGGTATTTTTGGAAATGCATCTAAGAAGGATATAATAGAATTGAAAGAGGAAGGAATTGAAACTCAATCTATACCCTGGTTTGATGATAGAAATAATTAATTTTTGATAAATCTTCCTATGTAATTTATAGATTTATCTTTACTTACTTTCCATTCATCTTTTAGTAAATTAAATTTCATACCATCTAATGAGTCTAATCTTAAATCATATTTTTTTAATATTTTTATCAATTCACTAGGCTTTACAAATTTTTCCCACTCATGTGTTCCAATAGGTAGCCAACGTAGAATATATTCTGCTCCTATTATCGCAAAGAAATATGATTTTAAAGTTTTATTGATTGTTGCAACAAACATGATCCCATTTTTTTTTAAAAGTTTTGAGCATGACTGCAGAAAAAAATCTACATCTTTAACGTGTTCTACTATCTCCATATTTAAAATTACGTCGAATTTTGCACTTGTATTTAGTTTTTCAGGGGACGCACAAAGATATTTTATATTTAGATTATCTTTTTTTGCATGAAATTTGGCAATTTCAATATTTTTATCCGAAGCATCAATACCCACTACATCAGCACCTAATCTACTCATTGGTTCAGATAATAAACCACCACCACAGCCTATATCTAAAATTTTTACTTTTTCTAAAGGTTTTACTTTTTCCTTAAGTTTAAATGAATTAATTATACTTTCCTTAATATATGAAATTCTTATAGGGTTAAATTTGTGTAATGGTTTAAATTTACCATGTGGATCCCACCATTCTTCAGCAATTTTTGAAAATTTTTCTATTTCTTTTTTATTAATTGTGTTATTTTTCATTAGTTAGTTGACTTTATATTCAACATGTATTTATTCAATATTTTTTAATTTAACATAACTTAGCATGAAAATTGTAGTTTTAAAATTTGGAGGAACTTCAGTCGGAACAATAAAAAAGATCAAAAAAGTTGCCGAAATAATCATTAGTTATAAAAAAAAAAAATATAATGTCTTAGTTGTCTCATCTGCAATGAGTGGTGTGACAAATGAGTTGATAAAGAGATCTTTAGAAATCAGTACTAATTTTTCAGACTCAGAATATGACGTTTTAGTTTCATCTGGGGAGCAAATGTCTTGTTCTTTGATAGCAGGTAGATTGATTGATAGAGGTTATAAGTCAAGATCCTGGTTATCTTGGCAAATTCCAATCATTACCAACGGTGTTCATAAGAATTCTAGAATAAATCAAGTTAACAGAAGCAAAATTTTAAAATATCTTAAAGAGGGTGGTATACCAATTATTACTGGATTCCAAGGCATCAATAATGAAAATAGAATTACTACTATTGGACGAGGAGGTTCTGATGCTAGTGCAATTATGATAGCTAAATTTTTTAAGGCTGAAAAGTGTATAATTTATACAGATGTTGAAGGCATATATACCACAGATCCAAATAAACTTCTTAAAGCAAAAAAAATTAATGTAATATCATATGAGGAAATGTTGGAAATGGCTTCCTTAGGTGCCAAAGTAATGCAACCAGTTTCAATTCAAGATGCAAGACTAAACAGAATTGATATTGAAGTAAGATCGTCTTTTGTAAAAAAGCCTGGAACAGTTATTACCAAAAGATCTAATATAGTTAATCATAAAATTGTTACCGGGATTTCTACTACTCAAAATGACTCAAAGGTTTCACTTATTGGAGTAAAAGATAAGCCTGGTGTAGCAGCCTCTATTTTTAAACCATTATCAAAAAATTCAATCAATGTTGATATGGTTGTTCAAAATATTTCTGCTAATGGTAAAGAAACAGATTTGACATTTACGATTAAAACAGAAGATTTAAATAAAACAAAAAAAATATTGAAGGAAAATAGTAATATAAATTTTAGAAAATTATTATTAAAAAAAGATGTCTCTAAAATTTCTATCATTGGAGTTGGTATGATTACCACACCTGGTGTTACTTTTAGAATGTTTCAAGCATTAGCTAATAAAAGAATAAATATCCAAGTAATCTCTACATCTGAGATAAAAATCTCAGTTCTGATAGACAATAAAGATACTAAAAAAGCATTAATTGCTTTACATAAAGAATTCAAATTAGATGGCAGTAAATGAGCATTAGACCTTTTAGAGACATTAAAAGAAGAAAAACAAAAGAAATAAATGTAGGCTCAGTAAAGGTTGGAGGAAATAATCCTATATCTGTTCAATCTATGACCAATACTCTCACAACTGATGTGGAAGCAACTGTAAAACAAATTAATGAAATTCAAATGGAAGGCGCTGATATAGTAAGAGTTTCATGTCCTGATGAATTATCAACTAAATCTCTAAAAGAAATTGTAAAGCATGTAGATATACCTATTGTCGCTGATATTCATTTTCATTATAAAAGAGCTATTGAGGCTGCTGAAAATGGAGCAAGTTGTTTAAGAATTAATCCAGGAAATATAGGAAGTGTAAATAAAATTAAAGAAGTTGTAAAAGCAGCACACAATAATAGTTGCTCTATTCGGGTCGGTGTAAATGCAGGATCTTTAGAAAAAGACATTTTAGAAAAATTTAGGGAACCTTGCCCAGAAGCATTAGTTGAGAGTGCATTAAGAAATATTAGAATTCTAGAAAATGAAAATTTTGATAATTTAAAAATCAGCGTCAAATCATCTGACGTCTTTTTATCGATAGAGGCATACCGTCAACTTTCAAAGGTCATTGATTATCCTTTGCATTTAGGAATTACAGAGGCCGGAAGCTTTATATCAGGGAGTGTAAAATCCTCAATCGGATTGGGAACACTACTCTTAGAAGGTATAGGTGATACAATTAGAATTTCTTTATCAGATAATCCGGTAAAAGAGGTACAAATCGGAAATGAAATATTAAAATCTCTTAATTTAAGAGAAAGAGGAGTAAAAATAATTTCTTGCCCATCATGTGCGAGACAGGGTTTTGAGGTAATAGAAACTGTAAAAATTTTGGAAAAACGCCTCTCTCACATAAAAACTCCAATTACACTTTCAGTCATTGGATGTGTTGTTAATGGTCCTGGAGAAGCAGCTATGACAGATGTTGGTATTACTGGCGGCAAAAAGGGAAACAACATGCTTTATTTATCTGGTGTGCAATCAGAAAAAGTTTTAACAAATGATATGATAGAAAAAGTTGTGAGTGAAGTTGAAAAGAAAGCCCTAGAATTAGAAAATAATTAAGATGATACCACGCAAAACGATTGAGGAGTTAATAAGTAAACATTCATTATTAGAAAAAGACTTATCTTCTGAAAATATAGATAAAAAACTTTTTGCTGAAAAATCTAAAGAATATTCAGAGATAAATGAAATAATAACTGATGCAAAAAAATATTTATCATTTGAGAAAGATAAAATCGAATTAGAAAAAATTTTAAAAGATAAAGACTCTGATAAAGAATTTTTAAAAATGGCTGAAATAGAGCTTAATGACTTAGAAACTCAATTTGAAAAAAATGAAAAAAAACTAAAATTATTTCTATTACCTAAAGATGAGGCAGATAAAAAAAATGCGATTATTGAAATTAGAGCAGGCACAGGAGGTCTGGAAGCAAGTTTATTTGCATCTGATCTTTTTAAAATGTATGAAAAAGTTAGTCATAAAAAAAAATGGATTATTGAATTAATTTCCATTTCTAGAAGTGAAGCAGGAGGATTAAAAGAAGTTATAGCATCGATTAAAGGTAATAATATTTATTCTACATTAAAGTATGAAAGTGGAGTTCACAGGGTTCAAAGAGTTCCAGATACTGAGACACAAGGTAGGGTTCACACCTCTGCTGCAACTGTTGCAGTTTTGCCTGAAGCAGAAGAGGTTGATCTAAAAATAAATGACTCTGATTTGAGGATTGATGTTTTTAGAGCAGGAGGTCCAGGTGGACAATCGGTGAATACAACTGATAGTGCTGTAAGAATTACTCATTTACCATCAGGTATATCTGTATCTCAACAAGATGAAAAGTCTCAACATAAAAATAAAGCTAAGGGTATGAAGATTTTACGTTCTAGACTTTACGAATTAGAGAGAAAAAGAATTGATCATGAGAGATCTAAGGATAGAAAGAGTAAAATAGGCACAGGTGATAGGTCTGAAAGAATTAGAACTTATAACTTCCCTCAAGGAAGAGTAACTGATCATCGAATTAATTTAACCCTTCATAAACTTGAGGAATTTTTAGAGGGGGAAATGTTTGACGAAATGATTGAGTCTTTAACTTTACGTGCGCAAGAGGAGAGTTTAAGCAATCTATAATATTATGAATATTTATAATGCAATAAAAGAAGGATCTAAAGTTTTAAAAGAAAATAATATCAAGTTTTCAGACTTAGATTGTGAAATTTTACTGGCTAAAGTGCTTAAGAAAAAACGAAAATATTTGATACTCAATTTAGATAAACCGCTGAATAGAAAGAATTTAGAAATTTATAAAAATTTAGTTAAGCAACGGTCTAACGGTAAACCAGTAGCTTACTTGACAAAAAAAAAAGATTTCTGGAATTCAGAATTTATAATTGAAGAAGGGACCCTTATACCTAGGCCTGATACAGAAGTTCTTGTCGAGGCAACTCTAGAATTGTTTAAAAATAAAGAGTATGCAAATATATTGGACGTAGGTGTAGGTTCAGGCTGTATAATATTGTCAATCTTAAAGGAAAAACCACACTTCTATGGCAAAGGGATTGATATAAGCCATAAGTCTGTAGGTTTAAGTGAGCTTAATGCCAAAAAATTGAGCCTTGAAAATAGGGTGAGATTTATAAAAACAGATGTTGACAATTTTTGTAATGGAAAATATGATCTTGTTGTATCTAATCCTCCATACATTAATAGTGCTAAAATTAATTATTTGGAGAAGGATGTCAAAAGTTTTGAGCCAAAATTGGCTCTTGATGGTGGATTAGATGGAACGTTTAAAACTTTAAAAATTATTAAAAAAGCATCCACTCTTTTAAAAAGTAACGGAAAACTTATTTTAGAAATAGGATACGATCAGAAATTTAGAATAACAAGTTTGTTAAAAAAAAATGGATTTTATATAAACAATATAATTAAAGACTATGCAAAAAATGATAGGTGCGTAATAAGTACAAAAATTAATTAAATTCATATGGTAACTTTTAGAAATAACAATAGAAGAAATAATTTTAGAAGAAATGACAGAAGTTTCAAAAATAACGTCATAGATAAGAATAAGTTTGGAGCAAATTTTTCTAATAATAATAATTTTCAAAGAAAAACAATTGGTAGAAATAACCAAAACGCCTCAAAACTACATGAGAAATATAATAATTTAGCTCGAGAGGCTTTATCATCTGGAGATAAAATTATGTCAGAAAATTACTTTCAACATGCAGATCACTTTAAAAGAATACTAAATGAACAAGAGAGCTTAAAAAAAGCAAGATTAAATGACACTATCGAAAAAGAAATTGAACCAGCTGATAACGCTGACAAGAATGAAAAATCAATTATTGAAAAAAACTCAGCATAATAAATTAATTTATTCCAATTATCTTCTCAGATTTTAAAACATCTAATTTAATTTTTACTGTTTCAAATAACTTTCTGTCTTCACCCTTCAAAATTTTTCCAGATGGCAACTTAAGAGTTTGAGAATTTATTTTTTTTCCATTCTCTATTACTTCGTAGTGTAAGTGGGGACCAGTAGATTTTCCAGTTGATCCGACATAACCAATTATTTGTCCCTGTTTAACTCTAACACCTTTTTTAACTTTGTTGGCAAATTTTGACATATGTGCATATATAGTTTGATAAACTGAATTATGTTTAATTTTGACGCAATTACCACCACCACCGCACCATCCGGCTTTTACTATTACCCCATCACCAGATGCCATGATTGGTGTCCCCATTGGTGCTGCAAAATCTGTTCCCCTATGCATCTTATTAAAACCATCAATAGGATGTTTTCTCATTCCAAATGGCGAGGATAATCTTGCTCCATTTATTGGAGTTTTCATCAAGGTTTTTACAATACTTTTTCCGCTCTCATCATAATGACCATATAATTTTTTTTTATTAAAAAAATATAATGGATAATTAGCACCTCGCACATTAAGATTGGCAAATAAGATATTACCTTTTTCGACAATCTCATCATCTTCATTTCTAAAAATTTCATACATTATTTGAAATGAGTCTTTTTTTCTAATATCCCTTTGAAAATCTATTTCAAATCCATAAATTCTAGCAAATTCGACAATTATACTATCAGGTATCCCTATATCCACAGCTGATTTATATAAACTATTCATTATTATATTTTCTTCATAAATAATTTCTTTCACAAGTTTAGTTGTAATAATCTTTTCATTAAAAAATTTTAAATCTTCACTTCTCGATAGATATATTTTTTTTGTTTTTGAAATAGGATAAGAAAATTCAATTATTTTCTGATTCGAACGATCGATAGTAAATTCTAACAGATCGTTTATTTTCAGATTATTAATCTTGTATTTTTTGACTAGACTTTTTTTGACAAGATCTAATTCATTTTTGCTTACAGAGTATTTTTCAAAAATACTATTTAGTGATTGGCCTTTTAATACATTATGATTAACTCTTTCATATTTTGGATTAAATTGGTTAAATAAATTTTCGAGAGTTTTTTTGAAATATATATTATTTATAAGATTTTTAATATTAGCCTCATTTATGCTCTTATTATAATTGTGGTAATTCATTGCGATGATCGCTAGAATCATTAATAGAGTAAGAGAAAAGATAGTTCGATTTCCCTTTTTAAAGATTTGGTCTAAAATTTGCATTAAATTGGATTTATTATTTAATTGAGATTTAATCATAAAATTATCAAAAAAAACCCTGTAAATTAATGTTTTTTTGTCTTTTTTATTTCCTTAAACGCTTGATTTCCCTTAATTTTAGCCTATAAGCATCAATCTTTCTCAATAAATTATTGTAATTACAATAAATAAATGAGGATTATTGAGCCTTTTGGCTCAATTAGTTATTTAAAATGTTAAAATTTAAGAAGAGAAGTGTGGACGGTTAAGGTTACCAAAATTTGTCGTACACACTTCAACATTATATAAATTTTATTCTTAGAATTTATATAGAAGCTAGTGTGCGCCGTTTTTAAACTTGAGAGTTTGATCATGGCTCAGAACGTACGCTGGCGGCACGCCTAACACATGCAAGTCGAACGAAGTAGCAATACTTAGTGGCAGACGGGTGAGTAACATGTAGGTATCTACCCTTTGGCCTGGAATAACACGAGGAAACTTGTGCTAATACTGGATAAGTCTTTACGGAGAAAGCTTTATGCACCAATGGATGAGCCTGCACTTGATTAGTTTGTTGGTGGGGTAATGGCCTACCAAGACTGTGATCAATAGCTGATTTGAGAGGATGATCAGCCACATTGGGACTGAGACACGGCCCAAACTCCTACGGGAGGCAGCAGTGGGGAATCTTGCACAATGGAGGAAACTCTGATGCAGCGATGCCGCGTGAGTGAAGAAGGCCTTTGGGTTGTAAAGCTCTTTCGTCGGGGAAGAAAATGACTGTACCCGAATAAGAAGGTCCGGCTAACTTCGTGCCAGCAGCCGCGGTAATACGAAGGGACCTAGCGTAGTTCGGAATTACTGGGCTTAAAGAGTTCGTAGGTGGTTGAAAAAGTTGGTGGTGAAATCCCAGAGCTTAACTCTGGAACTGCCATCAAAACTTTTCAGCTAGAGTTTGATAGAGGAAAGCAGAATTTCTAGTGTAGAGGTGAAATTCGTAGATATTAGAAAGAATACCAATTGCGAAGGCAGCTTTCTGGATCAATACTGACACTGAGGAACGAAAGCATGGGTAGCGAAGAGGATTAGATACCCTCGTAGTCCATGCCGTAAACGATGTGTGTTAGACGTTGGAAATTTATTTTCAGTGTCGCAGTGAAAGCGATAAACACACCGCCTGGGGAGTACGACCGCAAGGTTAAAACTCAAATGAATTGACGGGGACCCGCACAAGTAGTGGAGCATGTGGTTTAATTCGAAGATACGCGCAGAACCTTACCAACACTTGACATGTTCGTCGCGACTTTAAGAGATTAAAGTTTTCGGTTCGGCCGGACGAAACACAGGTGCTGCATGGCTGTCGTCAGCTCGTGTCGTGAGATGTTGGGTTAAGTCCCGCAACGAGCGCAACCCTCACTTTTAGTTGCCATCATTTAGTTGGGCACTCTGAAAGAACTGCCAGTGATAAGCTGGAGGAAGGTGGGGATGACGTCAAGTCCTCATGGCCCTTACGTGTTGGGCTACACACGTGCTACAATGGTATTTACAACAGGAAGCAAGACGGCGACGTTAAGCAAATCCTTAAAAAATACCTCAGTTCGGATTGCACTCTGCAACTCGAGTGCATGAAGCTGGAATTACTAGTAATCGTGGATCAGCGTGCCACGGTGAATGCGTTCCCGGGTCTTGTACACACCGCCCGTCACACCATGGGAGTTGGTTCTACCTTAAGGCAAGGTTTTATACCCTTGACCACGGTATAGTCAGCGACTGGGGTGAAGTCGTAACAAGGTAGCCGTAGGGGAACCTGCGGCTGGATTACCTCCTTTCTAAGGATGAATAAAAGTAAAATTTTATTCTAAATAATTTACAGGTTAATGTTGACCGTCCTCATTTCTCTTCTTGAATTCAGTGTTTCTCATGAATGGGGGCCGGTAGCTCAGTTGGTTAGAGCACACCCTTGATAAGGGTGGGGTCGAAAGTTCGAGTCTTTCTCGGCCCACCAAAAAAATATTATTGGGGGATTAGCTCAGCTGGGAGAGCGCCTGATTTGCATTCAGGAGGTCAGCGGTTCGATCCCGCTATCCTCCACCAAAACACTTAGTTATTTAAACTGTTAATAAAAAATAATAATTAATATCAATATCTATATCCGAACATTAGTAGTGTTATAAACTAGTGTTCAAAATAAAAATTTGATTCTACACAGAATTTTTTTCTGTGCATAAATCAAGCGTTTAAGGGCGTGTGGCGGATGCCTTGGCACTGAAAGCCGATGAAGGACGTGATATACTGCGATAAGTTTCGGGGAGCTGTATGTAAGTTTTGATCCGAAAATTTCCGAATGGGGAAACCCACCACTTTATGTGGTACTTTAAACTGAATAAATAGGTTTAAAGAGACAACCTGGAGAACTGAAACATCTAAGTAACCAGAGGAAAAGAAATCAATTGAGATTCCGTTAGTAGTGGCGAGCGAACGCGGAATAGGCCAGTAATTTTATTAAAAAAATCTGAATAGTTTGGAAAGACTAACCATAGAGGGTGATAGTCCCGTAAGAGTGATGTTTAATAAAATTCTTGAGTAAAGCGGGACACGTGAAATCCTGCTCGAATATAGGGGGACCACCCTCTAAGCCTAAATACTCTTCAGTGACCGATAGTGAACTAGTACCGTGAGGGAAAGGTGAAAAGAACCCCTATTAGGGGAGTGAAATAGAACCTGAAACCGCATGCCTACAATCAGTCGAAGCTCTTTTTAGAGTGACGGCGTACCTTTTGTATAATGGGTCAGTGACTTAATTTATTAAGCAAGCTTAAGCCATCTAGGTGTAGGCGCAGCGAAAGCAAGTCTTAATAGGGCGAATAGTTTAATGAATTAGACCCGAAAACGAATGAGCTTACCATGAGCAGGTTGAAAGCAAGGTAACACTTGCCGGAGGACCGAACCAGTTGACGTTGAAAAGTCTTTGGATGACTTGTGGTAAGGGGTGAAAGGCCAACCAAATTCGTAGATAGCTGGTTTTCCGCGAAAACTATTTAGGTAGTGCGTTGAATAAATAGATGTTTAGAGGTAGAGCACTAAATGGGCTAGGGGGAAGAGATTCTTACCAAACCTAATAAAACTCCGAATGCTAAACATTGTTCTTCAGCAGACAGACTGTGGGTGCTAAGGTCCATGGTCGAGAGGGAAAGAGCCCAGACCACCAGATAAGGTCCCAAAATTATGATTAAGTGTGAAAGGATGTGGAAATTCCTTAACAGCCGGGAGGTTGGCTTAGAAGCAGCCATCCTTTAAAGATAGCGTAACAGCTCACCGGTCTAATAGAGTTTCTGCGCCAAAGATGTAACGGGGCTAAAATCATATACCGAATCTGTGGATTTGTAATTTTTTCGAAAATTATAACTGGTAGCGGAACGTTCTGTAAGCCTGTGAAGGGATACCTGCGAAGGATCCTGGAGGTATCAGAAGTGCGAATGCTGACATAAGTAACGATAAAAGAAGTGAAAAACTTCTTCGCCGAAAATCCAAGGGTTTCTGCGCAAGGTTAATCCGCGCAGAGTTAGTCGGCACCTAAGGCGAGGGCGAAAGCCGTAGTCGATGGAAATAAGGTTAATATTCCTTAACCAGATGGTAGTGACGAATCTTGTAAGTTGTGAGCTCTTAATGGATTGAGCTTGCCGCGAAAAGGTTCCAAGAAATAGCTCCATCATTAGACCGTACCCTAAACCGACACAGGTGGATTAATAGAGTATATTTAGGCGCTTGAGAGAATGATGTTGAAGGAACTCGGCAAAATGCTTCCGTAACTTCGGAATAAGGAAGACCTTTTTTTAGGCAACTATTAAAAGGTGGCACAAGCCAGGGAGAAGCGACTGTTTATCAAAAACACAGGGCTCTGCTAACACGTAAGTGGATGTATAGGGTCTGACGCCTGCCCGGTGCTGGAAGGTTAATGCGATGGGTGCAAGCTCATTTCTGAAGCCCCAGTAAACGGCGGCCGTAACTATAACGGTCCTAAGGTAGCGAAATTCCTTGTCGGGTAAGTTCCGACCTGCATGAATGGCGTAACGATTTCTCCGCTGTCTCCAACATCAACTCAGTGAAATTGAATTCTCCGTGAAGATGCGGAGTTCGCGTAGTTAGACGGAAAGACCCCGTGCACCTTTACTGCAACTTTACATTGGTATTAGGAAAAACATATTTAGCATAGGAGGGAGACATTGAAGCAAAGGCGTCAGCTTTTGTGGAGTCAACAGTGAAATACCTCTTTTGTTTTTCTTGATATCTAACTGATAGCCGTTATCCGGCATCAAGACATTGTATGGTGGGTAGTTTGACTGGGGCGGTCGCCTCCCAAATAGTAACGGAGGCGTGCGAAGGTAAGCTCAGAACGGTCAGAAATCGTTCGTAGAGTGCAATGGCATAAGCTTGCCTGACTGTGAGACTGACAAGTCGAGCAGAGACGAAAGTCGGTCATAGTGATCCGGTGGTTCTGAGTGGAAGGGCCATCGCTCAACGGATAAAAGGTACGCCGGGGATAACAGGCTGATACTGCCCAAGAGCTCATATCGACGGCAGTGTTTGGCACCTCGATGTCGGCTCATCACATCCTGGGGCTGGAGCAGGTCCCAAGGGTTTGGCTGTTCGCCAATTAAAGTGGTACGTGAGCTGGGTTCAGAACGTCGTGAGACAGTTCGGTCCCTATCTGCTATGCGTGTAGAAGAATTGAGAGGAGTTGACCCTAGTACGAGAGGACCGGGTTGAACATACCACTGGTGGACCGGTTGTAGCGCCAGCTGCAGTGCCGGGTAGCTAAGTATGGACGAGATAACTGCTGAAAGCATCTAAGCGGGAAACTCACCTCAAAACTAGTTCTTCCTATAGAGCCGTGGTAGACCACCACGTTGATAGGCTGGATGTGGAAGCGCAGTAATGCGTGTAGCTGACCAGTACTAATAGCTCAATTGGCTTGATTTATGCACTGAAAAAAATTTTTGTTTTAAACAATAATATTAATTTATATTTGATATAATTTTAACAATATCATTCTCTACAATTTTTACTGGATTATTGCTTAACCTTAAAAGATTTATCCCATTAATTATTTTTTGAGAGTTCTTGTTAACATCTATATTTAGTTTGTATAGATTATCTTCAAGCAAAGCCTTTTTTTTTAAATTTTTTATTTTGGAGCTCAAATTATCAATATTATTCACATCAAATAAATTAAAGATTAAATCAAATCTCTTTTTCAAATCAAAAGATGTTTCTGATCTTTCAAGATTATCAAAATTGAATTGAAAAAAATCCTCAAAAAATAAACCAACAGCATGACCATGACTAATATTAAATAATGATGTGAAAGGATAGGAAATAGCATGAGGCGCTGTAGTTTTAGATATACTTATTGCTTTTCCAGCTAGATTTGATGCTAAGCTCATTTCTGTTGCATTTTTTAAGGTCGGATTATTTAAAAATGCAATGTAGCTATTTATAGAAATTTTTAATGATTTTAGTGCATATTCAACACTTTGATTGTTGGATTTTTTAGAAACTAATGACTCCAAGGCCTGAGCAATTGCATCAAAACCTGCTGATGCTTTTATTTTATTTGGTGCAGATAATAAAAATTCAGGTATTAAAAAAAAGTTATCTGGCAATAATAGTTCGCTTTCAAAAGAATATTTGACTCCATTTAGATAAATTACAGCATTGGAGGTGACTTCTGCGCCAGAACCAGCTGTTGTTGGTATCACAGCTAATTTTGTATATTTATTTTTATATGGATACGAATAGTTAATAATAAGATCAGCTAGATCATCTCTTATTTCAACCACATTTGCTATTTTTGCATAGTCGATTATAGCTCCTCCACCAATAGCTAATATCAAATCAGGTTTGAAGTTTTTAATTTCTCTAATAATCTCGATTAACTCATCAAAGATTGGTATTTCTGATTTTTTATAAAATAATTTGATTTTTTTATTTTTGAATAATCCTTTAAAAAAAATTTCAGCTCCAGATGTTATAAAAGATTTTTTACCACAAAGTATGAAAATTTGTTTAAAGCCATTATCATTAATAAATTTATTTATATCTTCTTTATTACTAATCATCTATTTCATGAATTGATTTTTAATTTTTATTAAATTAGTTGGTCTAGGAAGATTCTTAATTTTATTATTTGATATTTTTACTTCTAAAAATCCAAGATTTTTGTTAGTAAGAAATTTTTGGATGTTTCTTTTTATACCATCATTTTTTTTTATTAAATGGTAATTTTTAAAACCTAAACTTTTTGATAAATTTTTGAAATCTATATCATTTGCATAGGTATTTTGACCACCCACCGAGTCATGTGAATTGTTGTTTAATAGAACGTATTTAAAATTTTTTTTTGCAAAACTACCAACTGTTTTAATTGAACCCAAATGCATTAAGAGAGAGCCATCTCCATCAATACACAATATTTTTTTTTTATTAGACAGAGAATATCCAAGAGCGACTGAAGTTGTATGACCCATTCCACCAACCATATAAAAATCTTTACTTTTATTAATTTTGTATTTTTTTCTTAAATACATCAGCTCTCTTGAGTTATACCCAGTGCTTGCAATAATTTTTGTATCCTTTCCCAATAGTTGTAATAATGTTTTTAAGAAAAATTCTTTATTTAGTTTATAAAAATCTTTTTTCTTTTTTACTCTCTTAATTTTTTCTAGCGTTCCTTTTTCTATTAAACACGCAACAATAGAATTTTTTTTTTTTGCATCTTTAATAAGTTTATCAAATTTTTTTAAATCTTTATCGCGTCTGATAATTTTGTATTTAATGTTCAAAAGTTTTAAGATGTTTTCAGTAATCTTACCTTTGACATTATGTTGAGGTTCATCACTAGTTTTAGGTGATCCCCTCCAACCAATAATAAGAATTAAAGGTATTGAATAAACTTTTTTATGAGCAATTGAAATTAGAGGGTTCAAAGCATTAGAAAGTCCTGAATTTTGCATATAAATGCATGGAATTTTTTTTGTAGAAAGATAATGGCCTATTCCCAAAGATACAGCGGCGCCCTCACTTGTTGCAATGATGTGATTATTCTTACTTTGATTTTGTAGTGAAAATGAAAGTTCTTTTAAAATGCTATCAGGTACACCCGTAAAAAAGTTACAATTATTTTTTCTTATTAAATTTATTAAAGTATTAGCTTTAATCATTTTTAATTAAATTGATAATTTCTTTAATAGGTATAATTTTTTTTTCTATTTCAAAAGACCTGCCATTTTCTAAAATTTTTTTCGCAGCTAGTTGCATTGCAGGATATGCTGCCCTTAATAGTTGATTTGCATAAATAACCAACTTAAATCCGTTTTTGATTAAATCTTTTTCATAAACTTTCGAATAAGTTGAAGGAACAGCTACAAGAGGTTTAGAATATTTATTTTTTCTAAATTTCTTAGAAAAAGAAAATATTTCTGCTGGTGATTTTTCCTTGCTATGTATTAATATCGCGTCTGCACCTGCTTTCGAATAAACTTCTGCTCTTTTTAAAGCGTCGTTTATACCTTTTCCAACAATAAAACTCTCAATTCTTGCTATGACCATGAAATCTTTTGATTGTCTTGAACTACATATTTTTTTAATTTTTTTTGCAAAAATTTCAGGCTTATCTTGTTTAGTACCTTTTTGATTTTTAAAAAGTGAGTTTCTTTTGAGACCCACTTTGTCTTCTATAATTATGGCAGACGCACCGCTTCTTTCTAGGGATCTAATTAAAAAAGGTAAATGCTCTAATTGTCCACCATTGTCTGCATCAAAAATTAACGGTTTAGTTGTGACATCCATCATGTCATTTAAAGATGAAATTCTAGACGAAAAGTCAACAGAGGAGTTATCCGGCTTTCCTTTTGTTGCTGAATCTGTCAAGCTAGATGACCACATTCCATCGTATTCTTTAGTCATATTTTTCTTTTGAATTTTTAAGTTTTCAATTATTAATCCTGTCAGTGAATTATGAGACTCCAGGATTCTAACTAAACTTTTATTATTCATTAGTCTTTTTAACCTTGAAACTCTATTTTGTGGCAAAGATGTTATCTCTAAAATTTTTTCCTTAATTATCGATGAAGATATATTTTTTGTATATGCAGGTTCGATTAATTTACCTGACCATTTTTTTAGTGCTTTTATTACTCTATTTCTAGTTTTTTTCTGAACTCCTTTTTTCCAGTCATCTCCATGGACTACGTAGTTTGGTTTTATTTTTTTCAAATTAGACACATAATCCAATGTTTCTTGGGGTATTATTCTTTTTACGTATTTTATATTTTGAATAATTATTTTTCTTCTTTTGAAATCTAAGTAAGGAACTCCTTTATAGCTTGAAATTGCTTTGTCGGTTAATAATCCGACAATAACCTCTCCATATTGACTCGCTTTTTTAAGAAGATTTATATGGCCCTCGTGAATAATATCTGCAGCCATTCCAACGTAAACTTTTTTTTTATTCACTATAATTTTTTGTTATCTTTTTAATCAATTCTTTTTTTAAATGATCAATATTTTTTTTAAAATTATTATTAATTATAATATCAGGTTTTTTTGGAAATTCAGGCTTTAAGTCTATACCCCATACATTATTAGTTTTTTTTCTGTAAAAAAATTTTTTTTTCGACCTAGTAAGAGTCGTTATTTTCGATTTAATGAAAATTTCAAGGTAATTTTTAAGAGTTTTTTTATTAATTGAATGCAGTTTATGAAAAAGCCCTACGACTGAAATAATTATATTTATTTCGTTTTTTATAATACCTTGACAAAATTTATTATATTTTCTTCCTATTTGAAATCTTTCAGCTCTAGTAAAACCTTTGAGACCAAATATGTCTCTTAAATCATTACCACTAATAATCAAAGTTGGACCATATTTTTTTCTAATAAAAGGATAAATTTTTTTTGCCAAAGAAGTTTTTCCTGAACCAGATAATCCTGTAATCCAAAAAACTGTGCCATATTTTTTGTTTTTTTTTTTCATAAAATTGAGTTTGTAAAGTTAACGGGTTTTTTATAGCTAAATTTAATAAACTCGCAATAAATTATTTATTATGTTAATCTCAAATCTAATGCAAAAAACTAATCTTAAAAATATCACTAACAAAAATTTTATATTATTACTAATTTGTATATCAATAATTTTTTTATCTATATCAATTTTTTCAGCTTTAAATCATTCTAATTTAGAATACATATCCAAAACAAAAAAAAAAGAATTTTTAATATATAGCTATCAAATGCAAAAAATTACACAAAATGGAAACTTTGATACTATTTTGCTTGGTGACAGTTCATTGGGTAATGGAATAAATAATCAAATATTTTCAGAGGAATTAGGGCTCAATTCTTTAAATTTAGCACTTAACGAGATCTATGGTTTTGCCGGTATGTATAATTTATTAAAGTTATCACACAAAAAAAATGAAAAAAATTTAAAAAATGTTATTTTATTTCATTCATTTTTTTTTCTATTAGACGATCATGAAAACTATTCGCATTTTTTAACTTCAAATAATATTGAAGATATTTTAAATTCTAACAATAAATTCTCCCATTTAAAAAACTATTTTGCGTTCTTTTTTAAAAATCTCCTAGCAAATAAATTTTATGAAAAGGAGGATTATACTTTGTTTTTAAAAAAAAATATTAAATCTGATTATATCAAACAGTCTGAAAATAAAAAATTTATTGAAAATGTTAAAAATATTAAAGAAGTGAATTTAAGAAACAAATTACACTATCTTGAGTTGATAGTACAATTTTGTAAAAAAAAAAATATTAATTTAGTTATTGTTTATGGACCTATACATATTAATACAAATAACTCTAACATGATTAAAAAATTGATAAATTTCAACAACAATTTTTATTCTCAAAATTCAATAGATAATCAAAACTTTTTTGTTAAGCTTAAAATAGAGGAAACTGGTGACGAATTAACACATGTTGATTACCCATATAAAGATGAGGTCACAAGAAATTACACATCAAACTTAAAAATTTTATTCAATTGATATGAAAATTATTTTTAATTGAAATTTTATATTATTTTAAATATTATTTTGAATGGATTTCTCCAAACTAAATAATAAAATTTTTTTTGAAAATAAGTTTATAAATTCAAAAGATGCAAAAATTCATGTTTTGAATCATTCTCTTCATTTCGCTACGTCAGTTTTTGAAGGTATTAGAATATACAATAAAAAACCATTATTTATCTATGATCATATTGAGAGATTATTTGTTTCGTCAAAAATAATGAGGTTAAATATAAGTTATAGCCAAAAAAAAGTTTATGATACTATGAAAAAATTGATTAAAATTAACAATCTAGTTAATGGATATATTCGTCCAATAATCTATAGATCCTCGCATTCAATGTCTCCAGAAACATATGATTGTAAAACTTTGGTGGCAATAGCATGCTGGAAATGGGGTACTTTATTTAGTAATGATGGTATTTCAATGAATATTTCTAAATATCCTAGACTCAAAAATAATATATATCCTATCGAAGCAAAGTCTTCAGGATCTTATCAAACATCCGTCATCTCAAGAATTGATTCAAAAAAAAAAAATTTTGATGATTGTTTAATGCTTGATTTAAACAAAAACGTTGCTGAGTCTTCAGCTTGTAATATTTTTTGGGTAAAAAAAAATGTAATATATACTCCAAAAGACCATTCAATTTTGAACGGTGTGACTAGACAAGCGGTAATACGATTATGTAAAAGAAACAAAATTAAACTTAAAGTTGGAGATTTTAAATTAAAGCAACTATTAAGTTCAGACTCAGTCTTTTTAACAGGTACTGCTGCAGAAATTCAACCAGTAAAAAGAATATTAAACAAGAAATTCAATCTAAATTGTGAAACTATAAATTTTTTGAAAAGAAAATATGAGGAAATTAAAAAAAAATGTCCTGAAAGTTTGAATTCAATTTAATAAATTTTATTTCCAAACACTCCTGTTGAGCTCATAGACATCTTATACTGTTTAATTGCGTTGTCATCAAAGTCGTTTTTTGGTGGATATTCATCAATATAATAATTGTTTTTTTTACCACATACATGAAGAGCTCTATCTTCGTTTGCTTCTAAATGCTTTGTTTCTGAAGATATATATCTTACAGCATAACCAGTTCTGCGATGAGAGCTACGATTTATACCACTTCCATGCACAGTGTTTACGTGGTGTAAAGAATACTGCCCAGGTATCATTTCTAAAAGCTGAGGAGGATTGTCACCTATAAATTTATCTAAGTTTTGTTTATAGGAAATTAAATCATTATCATCTGAAGTTTTTTCACCATTTAAGTATGATTCCCTTGCATTATCTACATCTAATTTTTTTATTAAACCAAGTTTATGAGAGCCTGGAACAATTTCTAATGCACCAGATTTTTTATCACTATTTGTTAATGCTATCCATGCGGTAACAACTTTGTCCGTACTTAATTGCCAATATGGATTGTCCTGGTGATAGCTTACAATTTTTCCCTCACCAGGTTCTTTTGAAAAAAAAGCAGATGACCATATGTATACATTTTCTCCAATAACTTTTTTTACTTTATCTATTATAGCGTCGTTAACTGATAAATTGTAAAAAAAAGTTGATAAAAGGTGTGGTTTTAAACTTAATTTCCTCTTGAATATCTTTTCCGACTTTGAATTGTATTTTAGATATTCTTTTTCTAGATCTTTTGAATTTAAATATTGGTCTAATTGAAATGGAAACGCTATACCATTTTGATCGTAATTCTCTAAATATTTAATTTTTTCTTCTATTATTACTTCCATGATTTGATACAAAAAAAACTAATGATTTTCTTTCACCCTCAGTAACTTTAGTAACCTCATGAGGATATTTACAGTTACTTATAATTAAGTCACCATAACCAGATTTATAATCAAAAAAACTCTCATCTTTTTGATACACTCTATACAAACCACCCTCAAATTTGCTACCCATTTGAATTACACCAGCAGCTATATAGTCAGGGTTGCTATCTGTGTCCAAATGATAGCCAACAAAACAATCTTTGTCTATTTGATTAAACTGAATTCTTCTCAAATAAAAATCATCTTGTAGATTTAAAATATCTTTTATAAAATTTTTTACTTTTGGTTTATTTAAAACATCAATAACTTTTTTTGAGTAAGGGTTTTCAACTACTTGTGGTTTATCTACATCGGTCATAAATCTTCCAACCATTAAATTATTTTTTTCACCAGCATCACCAATCTGTATGTATTCTTTTTCTACATTCTTACAATATTCCGAGAGTTTTTCTAAATCCTCATTATCAAAAGGATATAGTCCGTTCTCTCTTGAAATTTGAATAGTGCCTTTATGATTGTAGTCGTTAATGAATTCTTTTATATTATGATTATCTGAGTTGATCATGTCTCGTAATTTTTTTTCAAATAAATAACAACAATATTAGATTTAATCAAGTAAAAGTCTATCATTCTATGATGGTCCGCTCCTATTATGATAGCATCTTTAAATTTATTTTCTATAAGATATCCCATAGATGCATACTCAGCAGCTTGATCTATAAGGATATCCTCATATTCTTTCTCAGTTAAATCGCCATACCATCTTTTATATAATTTAAGTCTAGATTTAAGTATTTTTTTGAATTTAATAACAGAAATTTTTGAGTTTCCAAAATCGTAATTTTTAATTTTTTCTTTGAAAAATTTTTTAGTCTTAAGCCAATTATTTTTTCCACCAAAGTATTTTGTGAAAGTTTGACTTTTTAAGAATTTATACTTTTTAAAAGCTTCATTTATTTTTTCTTGAGAATTTGAAATTTCTGATAAAATTTCTTTTTCACTTAATTTTAATCTTTCTTGATTATTTTTACTAAAAGCCTCAAAATCTCCCACTGATATAATATGTGAAGAATTTATTCTATTCGTATTAAAAAATTTTTCAATTTTTCTCTTAGATTTAATTATTCTTTTTGCACCTAAGCCAATATTACCTTTGATACTGTCGAAAGTATATCGATGTATGTTACCTATTTTTTCTGTAGAATAGTCTGGACAGACTGCGGAAAAAAAAATTATTTGTTTATTTGTTTTATTTTTATATTTGTGAATTACCTTACTTAAATTTTTAAACATATTTTTATCTGGTTTAGTAAAATCACAATCGATGAGAAATTTTTTTAATTTACTATTAAAAATCTCAATTGAACTTTTTCTATCGTGATTAATTTTATTTATTTTTTTGGATTGAAGCAATAATGTTGAAAGTGATGGAATATAGCCATTTATTTTTTTAGCTGTGTTAGAAGAAAGTCTTTCATACATTTTTTTACTCTTTGAATATTTGCTACTTATAAACTTATATATTGCATAGTTTCTTGAATTTTCTTTTTTTTTATAAAATTTTTTTTTAAATTTTAAAAATTCTTTTTTTAGATTTTTTAATTCTTCATATGTTAAATATTTTGAAACTCTTAGATCATTAATTGCATAATCTTTGTTTTTTAGGTTGATGAAATTTATAATGTTTCTACTTACACTCTTGGGTATTAATAAACCCTTATTAACTAAAATATAATAATTATGATTATTAATCATTTAACTTTGGCATAACTTTATTTGCCATAAGTTCAAGAGATTTTATTCCTAATTTCTTGTTCATCCAATCAATACCCACATATGTAATGGTATCAAAATTACCTGATTTTTCTTTTAGTTCTAAAATTCTTTCACTAACTGTTGATGGATCACCGCATATTATTAATTTTTTCATTAACGCTTCAATATCAATTTTTTCCTTTTTGTCTAAAGGGTTCTTTTTGACAACATCCAATCTGTTATATTTTTTTAATTTATTTAATATTTGCGAAACAACTTTGTAGTAAGGACTTTTTGATGAAAACACATATTTGTTTACAACTTTTTTGTCGTAATTAACAAATATTTTTCTTGCAACTCTCCAATTTATTTTTTTTCTTTTAATTGATTGAATTGATAGAAAATGAGTTTTTAGTACATTTTCATTTAAAAAATTTGAACTTAATAAATTCCAACCACGTGATGTAAGAGCCTTTATTGGATGAGGATTGTTGCTTAATGATGTCAAAACTATTTCGGGCCTAGGTTTTTGGAAAGGCTTGACAACTGATCCAATCGAGAGTTTTTTATCGTATGTTTTTTTTGTGTTTATATTCCAATATTTTCCTCTTAAGTTGTAAGGAGGTTTTTTAGACCATAAGTCTAAAACATGCTTAATAGCCTCTAAAAACATCTCATTTCTTTTTTTTTTAAGATTACCCATAATTTCCATGTCTGACACGAGACTGCCAGGTCCTATGCCCATAATAATCCTACCTTTACTCATATGATCTAACATAGAAATGTTTGATGCCACCTTCACGGGATGAGTATTTGGTAAATTAATTGTGCCTGTGGCCAATTTTATATTTTTTGTAAGATTAATTAGACTAGAAAGGAAAATTTGGCTTGATGTAATCCTTTCATACTCATCTGTTAAGTGTTCACCGATAAATGCCTCATGAAAACCCAACTTATCACAAAGAATTATTGCATCCTGGTCTTCTCTGAGACAAGAATAATAATTTTTATTTTTTGGATGAATTGGAAAAGCAAAATATCCTAGTTTCATGGAAATATAATTTTATGTTAATAATAATATATATATAATATGTGACGATGCAAGCACGTAATTTTTTTAAGCAAGTTTTCAAAAATTTAAATTCGAAAAATATATTTTATAGATATAATCAAGAAGTTTTCACTTACGCAGATTTAAAAGAATTCTTACGAAAATTTTTTACAATAACTAATTACTTACCAAAAAAAAGAAATAATATTTATGTTTGTTGTGAAAAATCATTCGAGCTTTATGCCACAGCAATATCAATAATATTATCAAACAACATATGGATTCCTATATCTGTAAACTTGCCTTTAGAAAAAATGAAAAAGCAGATTAAAGAAAGCCAAATAGATCTATTCATATTACAAAATAGAAATTCTTCATTTAACAAAAAAATTATTAAAATACTTAAAGCCTCAAAAATCAGATTTATAACAACAGATGATATTAAACAATCAAAGAAATCTGTATTAGAAAAAAGAAGATATAAAGATAATGATATTTCAGTAATTTATTTTACTTCTGGGTCAACAGGTATTCCAAAAGGAGTTCCGATAAGTTTTAAAAATTTCATAACTAGTTTTAATTTCCAGTGTGAGACTATTTACAAAAATGAAAAAAAACTTGTGATTGTAGATATTCACGATATCTCATTTGTTATCTCCTTGAATATAATCATACCTTGTATTTATTTTGGGGGTACAATAGTTCCAGCTAAATTTTTTTCAGAAAGTGTAATGCCGTTAGAATTAATTAGGTCAAACAAAGTTAATTGCTTTATAACTGTGCCATCCACTATAAACAGAATTTTAATTTCAAAACAAATTACAAAAAAAATTAATCTTAAGATTCTTATTTGTTGTGGTGAGCCATTTTATTTTAAGATATTAGATTACATTTTAAAAAATTTAAAAAGTAAATCTTTATTTAATTGTTATGGTAGCACAGAACTATCTCCCTGGTCTCATATTTATGAATATAAAAAAAAAGATTACCAAGTAATAAGAGATAATGGTTTGGTACCAATCGGTCAGCCTTATCATCTAATTAAAACTCTTATAAAGAATGATGAACTATTAATATCAGGGCCGAATGTAGTGAATGGATATTTGGACAATAAAAATAATGAAAAATTTGTTAAAATTTCAAATAAAAAATATTATAAAACCAATGACATTTGTAAAGTTAAGTCAAAGAACTCCTTTATTGTTGGAAGAAATGATACGGTTGTTAAAATTCAAGGTTACAGAGTAGAATTATTAGAAATTGATATAAACTTAAGAAAAAATGATGACGTTTCTAATTCAATTACCTTTTATAAAAAAAAAAATGAATATGAAGTTTTTCTATTTTCAGTAGTTGAGACTAAAAAAAAAATTGATGAAAATAACCTGATTTTATATATGTCTAAAGTTTTGCCACCACATATGATACCTAAGAAGATATTTGTGCTAAAAGAATTTCCTATAAATAAAAATGGAAAAATCGATAGAGCTAGACTGATTAACAGATATTCTAATGAAATTAAGTATTAAAGTATTTTTTATAATTACATTAATTTTAGTTTTAATTTTTTTTATTATTATAAACGGAGATTTTATTTTAAAAAAAATATATAATATCTTACTAATCGTAGAGGATAGAGTTTTTAACTATTTTGAATGAAAGAAGAAATATTAATAAAGTCAAATATTACTCAAATACTATCTAAAATATTAAAGCTAGGAAAGGAGGAAATTATCAAAGAAAACAACTTATCAAAATTACCTGTTTACGATAGCCTAGCAATGGTAACATTTTTAGTTGCTTGTGAAAAAAAGTACAAAATTAAATTCACTACTAGTGATATAAATAGTTTTTGTTCAATAAACAATGTTACTAAACTAATAATATCAAAATTAAATAAATCTAAAATTGGAAATAAATAAATGGTTGTTTTCTTTCAACCAAATAAATTGAAGCATAAAAAATAAGTATAATTACAAAAGACGAATAATATCCTATTTTAATATTATCCTTTAATTCAGAATAATTTTTTTCATATTTTATGAAAAAAACTGAAAAAACGAAAATTACCAAAAAAAAGAATTTATCAAAATTATCTTTAAATAAACTAATTTTAAAGGTTAATATTTGTGAAAGATCTTTTAAAAGTAAAAGATTTTCAATCATGATAACTGATGAATTAAACGATTCAGCTCTAAAAAAAACCAGTGAAATAAGAACAACAAACATTGTTAAAGTCCAAGAAATATATTTGTTCAATTTAATTTTTGTATATTTTTTCCAAATTTGATTTATTACTATTGCAAATCCATGAATTAACCCGAATATAGTAAATTTCCAACCTGCTCCATGCCACAAACCACTTAAAAAAAAAGTCAATAGCGAGGGGAGCGCAATACTAGAAATAATAAGGCTTAAGTTTTTATCATAATATTTTCTACTAAAATTTACTGCTATAGGTACGTAAATATTATTCATGAAAAATCGTGTCATGGTAATATGCCATTTCTGCCAGTACTCGATTATTGATAATGATTTATATGGAAGTTTAAAGTTAACAGGTAATTTGAACCCAAAAATCAGTGCTAATCCAATTGCCATATCAGTGTAACCTGAAAAATCAAAATAAATTTGGATTGCAAAACTAATAATTGCGATCCAACTTTCATAAAAGTTTAAATCAGCTAGATTTACAAACCATTCATCCACATAAATACCAATTGTATCTGCAATAACTATTTTTTTGAATAACCCAATAGTGAAAATAAAAAAACCAAATACAAAATATTTGAAAATTTTATAATCTTTCTTGAGAAAATTTGAGATTTGCTCTCTCATCTCTTCCATTAAAACGATTGGGCCTGCAATTAATTGAGGAAAAAAGGATATAAAAAATAAATATTCTTTGAAGGATACTGCCTCAACTCTGTCATTGTATACATCAATAATATATGAAATTTGTTGAAATGTATAAAAGGAAATAGCTAAAGGAATAATTAAATCAGCAATTTGAAAATTTGAAAAGAAAACATAATTAATGTTTTCAATAAAAAAATTTCTATATTTAAAATAACCTAATAAAAAAAGATTAGAAAGTATTGTAAAAAAAAAGATCATTTTATTTTTATTTTTGACAATCTCTTTGCACATTAAGAAATTAAATAATATTGAGAATAAAATTATATAAACTGATTTAATGTTATGTATTGAATAAAATATTATCGAAGAAAATGACAAAAAAAATAATGAATAAACAGGGCTAATAAATTTATGAAACAAGTATGTTAGCAAAATAACTATTGGAAGAAAGATGAATAAAAATTCTTCAGAAAAAAAAAGCATTATTTATTTATGTAAAGTTTATAATTATTAATAATTTCTTTTGTTACTAATCGAGCCCCTTCTATACTTAAATGATCTCTATCATCATAATATATATTTTTAAAGTCATGTGTTACACATCTATTTGGGATATAATTATTACAAAATACATTAGCCGTTTTTATTTTAATTAGATTCTGATTTGACATATTTTCAAAAATAGCAAAAAATTCTTTTTGCCTCTCTAAATATATACTGTAGGGTAATGATATAATTTCACTATCAAATCTAAATTCTTCACTTAAAAAACTTTTTTTAATTTTTGAATTAATTTTTTTTTTTAAACTAAATCCAATTTCTGGGATAGGGTATAAAAGTATTAATTTGTTATTAGTTTTTAAAATTTCATTAACAGAGTTTTTTATATTGAGTATTAAATCTTTTTGTCTTTCTTCAAAACTTTTTACTCCCTTAACTTGATCATCTAAATAAGTTCTGCTTTTTGCAAAAATTGGTTTGTCATTTTCTATGTCTTTTATAAAGGTCTCATTATAAAAATAGTCAGTTCTTACAGAATAAATAATTATTGCATCATTATGTTTTTTGATTATATCCATTCTATTTTTTTGGACATCAAGATCACACTGATTTGTATCTTTATCTCTAGTTTTTCTATTAATATTAAATAAATTTAGAATTAAAGGACAATTAATTATCGTCATAGAAATAAATTTATAATCATTTTCCATTGAGTACTTTAGGAGGCTTGTTTGAAGTGGTGCTAGTTCTGACGCTCCGACTAATATTATGGTTTTTGTTTTTTTTTTATTATAAGTACAAAAATTATCTTTACGGTTTAAACATATTTTGCCATCTTGTTTTAATTCAAAATATGCAGTTTTTTTTGCACTTAAATTTGTCAGAATATTTGGATATTTTTTTTTAAATCCATCTTTATCTAATATTACTAAACATAAAGATATATTAATAATCAAGGGAATCAAAATTTTTACAATAGTTTTTGTGTTTTTGAAATTTTTTAAAAAATAATGTGTTAAAAAAATTAAAATTGTTACAATCGATAATATTAAAAGCTGATCGATATTAAAAATATGACTTGGTATAAATTTATATTTTGAAAAAAATATTAATAAAAAATGTATTAAAAATAAAAAAAATATACCCTTATGAATTTTTTTTATATTAAGATTAAATACTTCTTCTTTTTTAATCCAAGAACTTTTGGTTAAATTTAAAATTATAAATGAACAACAAAAATAAAAAAATATTTTTCTATTAAGACTTAGATAAAAATCTGTAAAATTTAAGAAAAAGAGATAATAAATTAAAACTAGGATTGAAAAAAAAAAAATAAATTTAGATATATATACGTTATCAATTTTCTTTATTAAAGAATCATTTTCTTTAATTAATTTTAAAAAAAACCCCATTAAAAAAGGTATTATGTAGAAGAAAGGTGAATAAAAATAAAAACTTTCAAGTTTATTTGAAATATAAAATGTTAAGTAATAGCTCCCTAGAAAAAATATGAAAAAAAATATAAGTTTAAATTTTTTCAAAAAAGTATTAAAAAAATAATTGAGCAATATACTTAATATAAACAATTGTAATAGTTGGGAAATAAAGTAGCTAGAAAAAATAAATGTAAAAAGACCGTCGTATGTTCCGTTTACCGAAATAATGTGGTCATGAAAATTAATTCCATGAAACCAAAAAAAGGCATTTGAAAAAAAAAACAATGAAAATATTTCTGCCTTAGCAAAGTGTGTTAAAAATTGATGTGAGTGCCCATAAAAAGTGGGCATAAGAATAATCAATAAACATAAAAAATATAATAAAATGTAATCTTTAGTCTGATAAAAAAACTTTTTTATTCCGAAATTATAATCATCTTTGCTCTTTTTGCATAAAAGATATCCAAAACATAAATAAACTAAATCTGTAATTAAATAATATCCACTGACTGGAAAGATTTTATAGGAAGCAAATATGTTTAGAACTATATATAAAAAGACAAGTGCAGAAATTAAATTTTTTATATAAAAATTTTTATCGTTATTTTTTTCCATAGATTTAAATCAAGTGTATACAAAATAACTTATTTAATAGTGAAAAAACATAATTTTAACAATATTTAAATTTAAATTTTGTATATTTATGATGATTGGGATATTTATTCGTTTAATTAATAAATTCAGATAATTAATTTTAATTTTAATTTAAGTTATGACAAAAATAATTGGTATTTCGGGAGGATTTACTCACAGAATTGAAAATCCAGCTGCAACATTAATTATTGATGGCGATGTAGTATTTGCTCAAGAGGAAGAAAGGTTTAATAGAATTAAACACTCTAGAGGTCTTATTCCAACCTTCGCTATTAAAGAATGTTTAAAACATCAAAATACTAAAATTAAAGAAATTGATTATATTGCCTTTGCTTCTAATTTGCCTCAATTAAGAAATAAAATAAGAGATTACTTTGACTTTAACTTTGGTTATTGCCCTAAAATTGTTTTTGTTGATCATCATCTATGTCATGCGGCATCCGCTTTCTATCCCTCAGGTTTTGAAAAGACAATTATTTTAACAGCCGATTATTCTGGTAATGGAATTTCGACTACAATTTCAATTGGAAAAAATAATCAAATTAAGAGAATTAAAGAGTTTAAAAAACCAAATAGTTTAGGAATTTTTTATAGTCTAATTACACAGGTTCTAGGTTTTGAAATAGATAATGATGAATATAAATTAATGGGTCTAGCTTCATATGGAAAACCTAAATATAATATGGATAAAATTTTAGAAGTTGGTAAAGGATATTACAAATTAAACCAAAAAATAATCTCTAAAAACGAGTTTAAATATTCAAAAGACTTAACAAGACAAGAACCTTTTTACTCAAAAGAATTACTTAAAATTTTAAAGATTAAAAAAAGATTAAAAAAAAAAGACTTTATTAATAAAATTGATATTGCAGCTTCAGCTCAGAAAAAATTAAATGACGCTGCAATTAGCTTAATCAAGTGGGCATATGAAAAAACAAAAATATCAAATTTATGTATAGCAGGCGGAGTGGGATTAAATTGTACAATGAATAAAAAAATCTCAGAGTTAAGTTTTATAAAAAATCTTTACGTTCAACCAGCATCATCTGACGCTGGTAATTCATTAGGTGCTGCTTTAATTACCTCACTCAAATTTGATAAAAGAATTAAAGTTAAAGAGCATGTATACTTAGGAAATCAATACAACAATAAACATATTGCCAAAGTTTTAAAAAATAACGGTATCTATAATAAGACGATCAAATTAAATGAAAAATTTGTAGCAAAAAAATTGAATCAGTCAAAAATTTTTGCAGTTTTTCAAGGACGTCAAGAATTTGGACCTAGAGCATTAGGAAATAGGTCTATCCTTGCAAATCCTATGAATAAAAACATGAAAAATATTCTTAATGCGAAAATTAAGTATAGAGAGGAATTTAGACCTTTTGCACCAATTGTCATGAAAAAAGACTCTACGAAATACTTTAAAATTAAAAAGGGTGTTGACTATAGACATATGACCGTAACATGCGATGCAAAACCAGGCATTAGTCAATTAATTCCAAGCTGTGTTCACGTAGATAATACTGCAAGAGTACAATTATTGGAAAAGGGTAAAAATAAGCTTATAGAAAACATTCTTAATGAATTTGGAAAATTGTCTAAAAATCCAGTGTTAATCAATACTTCCTTCAATCTTAACAGGCAACCTAACGTTAATACCCCAGAAGATGCAATTTCAACTTTTTATGCCAGCGGAATAGACTATTTGATAATTGGTGATAGGATTTTAATAAAAAATAATGATTAAAAAATTATTAAAATATTTTTTAAGATTATTTGATATTGAAATATTTAATAAAGTAAAAATTCAAAATTCTAAAATATCAGAATTTGAAATATTGAAAAATAATCAATCCAAATTACTAAAGTTTACTAACAAGTTTTTAAAAGGATTAAATAGTGACCACATAATATTAAGATGTGAGCCTAAACAAGCCGAATTAATACAGCCTTATATTTATTCAAATAATCCTGATATTAAAAAATTTTGTAATACAGCTAATTATGAGCCCATACCGGTCGTAGTTTCAGGTTTTGGTGCCACAGGATCAAGTTCAGTGGTTCATTTTCTAAGAGAACATATTGGATTCATTGATCCCAAACCAAAGGGAAATACTTTTGAGTTTAGATTAATCAAAGATCCTGGAGGATTAGTTGATTTAAGAAGATCATTAAAAAGAAACTCTTATTGGAATAATTACGCTTATATCCAAGATTATATTAATCAAACAAAATTGAATTCAAGACTATCAAAAAGAAATTTATTCACTAAAATTTTTTGGCCAAGTGAATTAAAGTATCAACAAGGTTTTGCATTAGCAAAATTGACAAACGATAATTTTGAAAATTATACAAATGATTTTATAAATGATTTGATTGATGTAAGGCACAAATTTAATTGGTGGAATCATTATAGAAATTTAAGTTTTTACCAAGAATTGATCGAACACTTAAAAAGCAAGAAAATTGAAGATGATAGTTTTTTAATTAAGGTTAAAGAATTTAGTAAAGACGAAATTGATCTAATTTTTTCAAATTATCTCAACAAGATATTCAAGTCTATTATTGATAATTATGTAAAAAATTTTTTTTGGTACGATGATAAAATAATAACCTTGAAAAAAAAATATTTACTTTTAGACCAAGGTGTATTACCAGAGGAAGCTGATGAAACTTTAGAAATTTTACCTAAGGAGACTAAAGTAATCATTGTATCTAGAGATCCAAGGGATGTGTATCTCAGTTCATTGAGTCAAAACAAACTCGCGCGCAATTTTCCTAATAATGTCAAAGATTTTTGTAAAATTTACGCAAACCAATATAAACATTTTCTAAAACAAAAAAACAAAAATATTTTACATGTTCAATTCGAAAAATTAATTTTTGAAAATGAGAGAGAAACTGAAAGATTAGAAAAATTTCTGGACATTAAACTTTTAAAAAATACAAAATATGATGGTAAATTTTTTTCATTAGACTGGTCAAGATCAAGAATAGGTAAATGGAAAAATTTTGGTGATAAGGATATGATCAATTATATTAGGGAAAATTTCCCGAATGAAATGTTTTATGATTAATTTAATTTATTGTATACGGTAAAAAAATAAAGAATTTAAATATGAAAAAAATCCAAGTCACAAGTTCTTCTTTACCTTCAAAGAATATTTTGTCAAAAAATGTTGATATTATATTCAAAACTAGAAGACTTACAACAAACGGCCCTTTGCTTAAAAAATTAGAGTTAAAATTAAAAAAAACTTTAGGGGTTAAAAATATTTTACTTTTGAATAATTGTACTATGGGTCTACAAATTGCTTATAAAGCTTTAGGTGTTAAAAAAGGCATACTAACCTCTCCTTTTAATTATGTTTCTGCTGCTAACGCTGCAAGATGGATAGATTTAAAAGTTTTTTTTTCCGATATTAACAAAAAGAGTCTTAACTTAGATTACAAAAAAATTTCCAAAAAAATATTAAATAAAGTTGATTGCGTAGTTCCAGTTAACAGTTTTGGCATACCTTGTGATTTTGAAAAATTTAATAAGCACTTAAAAAATAAAAAAATTATATATGACGCAGCTCACTGCTTTGGACTTAATTATAAAAATAAATCTGTTTTGTTACAAGGTCACGCAAGTGTGATTAGTTTTCATGCGACTAAAGTTTTTAACACATGTGAAGGTGGAGCTATAATTTTTAAAAAAAAAAAGGATTTAAATATAGCAAAGCATTTAATTCAAATTGGTTTCAAAACGGATGATTATAAAAAAGATAACTCTAAATTAGTTCCAAAAGAGGGTATAAATTTGAAGATGACTGAGTTACAAGCTGCATGGGGTTTAGCGCTTATTGATAGATTTACTAAAATAAAAAATTTAAGGAAAATAAGATTTGAAAAATATTTAAAATATTTAAATAAAAATATAGTTGTACCTAATAAAGCTCTGAGCAGTTCAAATTATGGCTATTTACCAATAATATTTGAGTCTGAAATTAATCTTATTAAATGTATAAAAAAATTAGCAAAAAAAAACATTTTTCCAAGAAGATATTTTTTTCCAAGTTTAAATAAAATTAGACATTTTAGTAGTAAGATAAAATGTCCAATATCAGAAAATATTTCAAAAAAAATCTTATGTTTGCCATTAAGTGAGAATTTGGAAATTCATAAGATTAAAGAAATTTCGAGAATAGTTAATTTATATTTTTAATATGTATGATTTTAGTATCGTAATTCCAGCTTATGAGAACGAGACTGCATTAAAAAGAGCATTAAATTCAATTGGAGATCAAAGCTTTAAGAATTTAGAAATTATTGTGTCAGATGATTGTTCAAAAAAAGCTAATTTAAAAAAAGTTTGTGATGAATTTAGTCAAGTAAATCCCAGATTAAGTATAAGATATTTCTATCAAGAAAAAAATTTAAGTCCAACTCTTAATACAAAGTTTATCTTTGAAAAAGCGGAAGGTAAATATATTTTATCATTACCACATGATGATTATTTAATCGATAAATCTTTTTTTTCAGAATGCAATTCGCTAATTGAAGAAAATAAAAATTTGACCTGTCTTATTGCAAATTCATATAGTGAGCTAAGTAAAGAAAAGATGTTTAAAGACAGAGCTGAGACTTGGCAAAAAGTAAAAGATATAGAGAAATTTTTAATTCATTATCTACAAAATCCACCTGCTTATAGTGCAATCTTAGTTAAAAGAGAAACTTTAATTCAAAATGAATATTTCAAATTTTATTTCAGCCAAGAGGATTATAGAAAATTTAAATATGAACCTGATGAAATTATGACAGCTTCTATATTATGTATTTTTCATGGAGAAACAGTTATATCTGGTAAAGTTGTAAGTGTGCGAGGGACTTATAACGATAATTATAGTGCTTCAGATTTTTGGAAAAAAACTTATAGAATATCAGTTGCTATGCCATTATTAAAACTTTTCTATTATTTCAAAGATAAGAATCAAGTTTTATCAAAATATTATCTAAAATTAGCTGTATTTAGATACTGCTTCTTCCCTTTGAATATTCAAAGCTTATTTTATTTTAAAAGATTTGATGCTTTTTTCATAATGATATTCAGTAGGTTCTATTATAAAGTTAGATTTTATAGAGTAACAACTTTTTTGGCTAAAAAATTATTTAACTTAGATAAAATTTTAGAAAAATAAGAATTAATTATTAATTTAAATTTAACAACTAATTATTTATGAAACTGATTATAGAAAATATTAGCAAGTGCAATATTTGTTCTAATAAACTTAAAAAAGTTGCATCATTACCAGATTATCCTCTTACAGAATTTTTTTCAAATAAAAGACAAATTAAAAAAAAATTTAATATTAACCAAAAATTGTTATTTTGTGAAAGATGCAAACATATATCATTAGAGAAAATAGTTAATCAAAGTTTTCTTTACAGCAATTACAAAGTAAAAAGCAAAACTTCAATAAAGCATGCTGGTGAATATTTGACAAATTTTTATTTGTTTATAAAAAAAAATTCAAAAAACTTTGGCAAAAAAGCGATTATTGACATTGGTGGAAATGACTCAACTTTTCTAAATCTATTTAAAAATAAATTAAAAATTAACATTGACCCAAACGCATCAGGAAAAAAAGATATAATAAAGGAAAAAGAGTATTTTGAAGAAGTGAATTTCTCGAAATATAATGATTTAAAAAAAATCTACGTATCTAGCCATACAATAGAGCATATTCCAAATATAAAATCCTTGATTAAGAAAATCTCTTTAAGCATGAAAATAAACGACTATTTCTTTTTACAATATCCTTCCTTAGAAATGTTTGTGAATAATTCAAGATTTGACCAGATAACACATCAACATTTAAATCTATATTCACTAAAGTCTATTAGTCGTGTTTTAAATAAAAATAATTTATTCATTTTAAAATACGAATTTGACAATTCTGTATTTGGAACCGTACGATTGAAAATTATTAAATCGTCGAAAAAAAATAATTTTGATGTAAGAATAAGTTCCAGAGAAATTAAGAGAAAGTTTTCAAATTTTAAAAATTTTTATAAGATTATTAATAAAGTATTAGAATTTGAAAAAAACCTTATAGGATTTGGTGCAGGAATAATGGTCCCTACATTAAATTATTACCTTCCAGTGATAAATAAATTAAAGTTTATTTTAGATAATGATTTAAGCAAAAATAATAAATTTTTTATCAACATGAAACCAAAAATTAAACATTTTAATGGAAATTTTAAGTTGTTAAAAAATCATAAGATATTAATTACTTCTATAAGCACTGAAAATACTTTAAAGGTAATTTGTAAAAAATTGATTGAAAATAAGTTAAGTTTTTTTATTCCTTCGTATAAAATATAATGCTTAAACATTACATTAAGTTAATAACCAATGTTAATCCATCATATAAAAATTCAAATTATAAAAAGACAAAGTTAAAAATTATCAAATATATAAAAAAAAAACTTATTAAGAATAATAACAAAGTTGAATTGAATAAAAACATTAGTTTTTATCATCCTAAAATAAGTTTTGGAAACATAACATCTCTAAATTTATTAGAAATTGATGAATTATTCATATTTAAATATTATTTAAAAAATTATAAATTTTATGATCAATTTATTGATATTGGGGCAAATATAGGTACGCACTCAATAATAAATTCAAAATTAGGTTTAAAGGTTTTATCTTTTGAGCCAGATCCATGGCACATCAATCTTTTAAAGAAAAATATTAAAAGAAATAAAACTAGTAATATTAAATTTTTTAAATATGCGGTAAGTAATAAGAATAAAAAGACTTCTTTTACCAGAGTTCTTGGAAATACCACTGGCTCACACATCTCTGGATCTAAAAGAAATGTTTATAATGAAATAGAAAAACTTAAAGTAAATGTTTTGTCTGCCAAAAAAATAGTCAAAGCCAACAGTTTGATTAAAATAGACGCTGAAGGCGAGGAAGCCAAAATTTTACTTTCACTTAATAATCAACAGTTATCAAAAAATGATTTTATTTGTGAAATAGGTAGTAAAAAAAATGCAAGAAAAATTTATCAAAAATTAAAAAAAGAAAAAATAAAATCTTATGCTCAAAAAATAAACTTCAGAAAAGTAAAAAATTTAAGTGATTTACCTACTTCCTATAAAGAAGGATCACTTTTTATTTCTTCAGAAAATTTTTGGAAAGTTTAAATTATTTTTTTAAAATTTGTATTACACCTTGAGGACCGTGTGTTGAAAAAGCTTTAAAAATAAATTCTTTCTCATTATAAATTTCTTTTAAAGCTTTATATTGACCGGTATCCCATCCAACATAATTGTACAATGCATTAAATAATATTATACTATTTTTTCTTAAGTAAGGTTTGGTCAATTTTAAAATTGTGTAAGTAGGCTCATATATATCTACATCAATATGAATAAAATTAATTTCTTCATTTTTTTCTTTAAGAAAATTATCTAGTGTATCGTCAATGAATCCTTTAATTAAAACAACATTTGAATTAACTTTGGGCAGTTTACCTTCTTGATTGTAATGATTATTTCTAGAAGTTGTTGAGGTACCTGGCCAATCATGAGAATGTCCTTCAAATGAGTCAAACCCATAAATATTTGTTTTTAATTTATTAGAAAAAAAATTTATGCTTTCACCTTTGAAAACTCCAAACTCTAAATACAAAGAATTTTCAACATCTTTGTTTTTAAGTGCCAAATCTATCGCATACTCTTTCGTTTGTGCATTTTTTTCAAAAACCAAAGATGTTTTAAAATATTTCTTAAATTCAATATAACATTCTTTAATATTTTCTTCTTTATAATAGTCAAACACTTTTTTAGGTTTAGTTTTATTCTGCAACTTAGGTTTAAAAAAAAATGATTTCATAATCTTGTGAGATATATTTACTTACTTCCATTTAGAAATTTCTTTAAATATTTAATTCTAATCATATTATCAGAAAATTTGAAATTTTTGCTAGAATAATATTTTTGAAGTTTACTAATTACATCGCTTATATTTGAGACTCTTTTATAACCTTTGAGTAATAATTTTGTGGAGTCTAATCTATACGATCTTTTATCATTGCTTTTACTTCTATTAATACTTATTTTTTTGATTTTTTTTGATATTTTCCTCGCTATATCAATCACTTTCTCATTTTCAAAACCAACATTATATGTTCCCGTTAAATTTTTTTTTAAAAAAAAATGATAGATATTTATCATATCGTCTAAGGTTAAATTTGGTCTATATTGAGATCCACCAAAAACATTGATTTTTTTGTTTTTAATTGCATGATAAGTAAGCATATTTATAGTTAAATCTAACCTAAGATTTTTTGACGGGCCACAGACAGTTGCAGGCCTAAGAAGAATAGTTTTCATTTTTTTTTTAAAACTTTCAACAATTTTTTCTCCAACCATTTTAGTTTTATTATACTCACTTATTGGAACTAAAGATAACTTTTCAGTAACTTTTTTTTCTTTTTTTACACCATAAACACTTCCAGATGAGGCAAAAATAAATTTTTTTACTTTTTTTTTTTCTGATAAATTTAAAATATTTAGCAAACCCAATACATTTACTTCCCAACTTAATTTTGGATTTATTTCAGCAGATGGATCATTTGAAATAGCCGCTAGATGAATAACGGTATCAATATTGTTCGGAAAATTTTTTTGTGAAAGATAACGTATATCCTCTTTAATTATTTTAATATTTTTATTTTTTTTTATTTTATTTTTGAACCAGAAGGTGTCCAAAGCATATATTAAATAACCTCTATCTGCTAAAAACTCGGTTAATTCAGTACCAATATATCCTCCTGCACCTGTAATTAAAACTGTTTTCATTTTATATAGTGTTGAACGTGTTTAAAAAAATCATTAATGTTTATTTTATGAACTGGACTATTATTTTTTAAATTCAAAAAAGTCATATAATTTCCTAAGAATAAAATTGAATTATTACTTAAAGGTAAATCATTCAAGATTATGGCAATGGCAAATAAACTACTTTCTAAATTATTTTTTTTATTTGTTTTTTCCGTAAAAGCAGGACAGTGATATATCTTATTTTTATACCTATCTCGTAATTTTGAGCCATCTTTATCTAGAGCTAAAATAACTTTCTTAAATTTCTGATTATTTTGAAGATTTTTTGATTTTAATTCAATGCTTTTTAAATTAAAACCTTGTTTTTGTCCAGATTGTATCCTTTTTGGGTTAAAACAAACTATATCAAAATTTTTGAATTTTAAGATTTTTTGAAAATTAGAATTTAATGGATCAAATTTAAAATTGAGACCTTTTTTGTTTTTTAGTTTATTTAACTTGTCACATATTCTTTGTGAGAATAATTCACCACTGTGGTACATTACGCATAAAAATTCGTTTTTTTTAATATTATTTAAAATTTTTAATATTTTATTTTCCTCTACTAAATTGAAATAATTTTCATTTATTTTATGTGAACTTAAAATTCTACTTTTAGGAAAATAGTCAAAATAACTTTTTTTATAAATAGTTGATACGTTTCTTTTGTTTATAAACTCAAATTTAACATTTTTTAAGGTATTATTTCTTAGATACTTAAGCTGATTTTTTTTTTTATCAAAATATGTCACGATTGTAACTTTCTTCATAAATGCTGCCAATATATTTGCCACTGATAATATATCCTTTAAGCATTTTTCTGAAAATCTTAATTGATTTTTTTTTGAGTTTATAATTGTTTCAGCAATTAAAGTGACTGATCTATTCTTATTTTTTTTTTTGATCTCAAAAATTTTTTTTTCTGTCAATTCTTTTTTTACTTTAGATAAAACTTTTCTTTGGTCTAAATCGTAATTTTTAAATTGGTTATTAATTATTTTTGACGAACTATAAGTTTTTGTATTTATAATTTTAAATTTACCACCGAATTTTTTTACCTCATTAATTTCTCTTTCAATATTATTAGTCAGATCATTTTTTGGATTTGAGTATTCTTTTCCTTTACAATAAAAATTTGGTTTAATTTTTTTTATCAACGTTTTGGATGAGAAATTATCGTTGATATAAACATAATCAACAAAAGATATATTTTCTAAAAATTTTTTCCTTTCGTAATCATTAAATAGTGGTCGATCAAACCCTTTATTTACAAATTTTTTTGATGTAATAGAAACAATTAAAACTTCACCCAGACTTTTTGCCTTTTTCAAATAATTTAAATGACCAATATGCAAAACATCAAAAACCCCATGGCATAATACAATTTTTTTTTTATTGTTTTTTTTAAGAAACTTTTTTAATTTTTCTTCTTTTAGCATTTAATTAACGGTTTTATAATTTTATTTTTTGAGAAATCAAAAATGGCATCATTTAATTGATTAAAATTATATTTTTTAATTTTTAGAAATCTTAAATACTTTCTGTTTTTATTCAATATTCTTGTAAATTTAACAAAATCAGTTTCTGGTTGAGTATAACCTCCCCAAGAACCAAATATTTTTTTACCTTTAATCAACTCATGAGGGTTTATTTTTAAAATTTCTTTTTCAGCAGGATGAGAGGTGGTAAAACACTTTCCGTTTAAATTTATCAAATCAAAAGCCTTCTCTATAGTTTTAGCATACCCAGCAGACTCATAACAATAATCTAATAATCTATTATTATTTTTTTTGAGAATTTCTCTTTTTGCATTTTTTATATTAATGATTTGTGCTCCGAGTTTTTTTGCTATTTTTTTTCTATTTGGGTCTTTTTCAAAAACAAATATATTTTTCAATCTTAGACATTTAGCAGCAATTAAACTAAAAAAACCGACACTTCCTAATCCAAAAATTCCGATAGAAATGTTAGATTTTTTTTTAGGAATTGTATTATATACTACGCCAAATCCTGTAGATATTGAGCACCCAAAAAAAGCCGCTAATTCATCACTTAAACCTTTTGGTTTTTTTACACATCTATTTTCTGAAATAATTGAAAAATTGGAAAAAGTGGTTATTGGACCAAAATTATATTTTTTATTTTTTTTATCTTTAATTTTGATCCCTCCACAATTATTTCCTCTTGACTTAATCCAAGTTAATATAATCTTATCTTTTTTTTTTACTTTTTTTACATCCGAGGCTGTTTTGATCACTTTAGCAGTTCCCTCATGTCCTAGGCCATGAGGTAAATATTTATCTCTCCCTCTTTTTCCTTTGATCTCCATTATTTGGCTACCACATACTGTGGTATAGATCAGCTCAACAAGAATTTGTCCTTTTTTCAGTTTTGGAAAATATAAGTCTTTTACAAGTTTTAATTTAGAATTATTTTTTTTTAAGATATATGCATTAATTTTTTCTTGGGTCATTTATTAATTTATATGTTTGGATAAAAAGTTTTACCTTGACCACCATCCACTAAGAAGGATGATCCAACTGCAAACGACGATTTTTCTGAACATAAAAATATCACAAAATTACTTATTTCATCAACTTTCCCAATTCTGCCTATCGCCATTCTCTCCGTCATATATTTTTTATAAGATCTGAAATCGCGATTCTTTTTTATGTTCCAATATCCACCTTCAGTAAAAATTGCTCCTGGCATTACAGATGTGATTATTATTCCATCTTTTGCAACATATCTTCCAACCGATCTAACGTAGGCATTAACCGATGCTTTAGCAGAGCAATATTGAGGAGTTCCTTGTTGTTCAAGAGCAGATATTGAAGAAATATAACAAATACGTCCCCATTTTTTTTTTTGCATATTTTTGATAAAAAAATTGTTTATCTCTATGGAGTTAAAAAAATTTAATTCATAAACCTTTTTCCATTCGCTCGTTGATGAAAAAGGATTTGTTATATTAAGATTTCCACCAACATTGTTAATAATTATATCTGGGTTAATTTTCTTTTTTTTTAAAATATTTATTTTTTTTTTTACATCTTTTAAATTTCCTAAATCACACTTTATGTTTATTAAGTTTTCTTTTTCACTTTTTTTTTTTATAGTTCTTGTTAAGTTAATAACTTTACAATCTCTTGATAATAAATCCTCAATAATTTTTTTGCCAATACCCCTTCCACCACCAGTGACTAACGCTATTTTATTTTTAAAAGATATATTCATATAAGTTACGGTTTAAACCAATAATAGTCATAATTATAATTATTTTTTTTAAAAAATTTTATCCAGTTTTTTTCACTCAAAATTGTTTTCGCTGTAAGATTCCATTTTTGCATTCTATTTTTTTCTTTAGGGTTTTTATAAGCATCAACTGTTATAAAAGCATTTTTTTTCGTAACACGGTCCATTTCTTTTAATGCTTTAGCACAATCAGTTTTATCTAAATTATGAATCGTATTAATTGATATAACTAAATCAAAGTAATTATCTTTAAATTCAAGTTTACATGCATTTCCTAATTTTAAAAATTTTTTCACCTCTTTTTTGCAATTTTTGATTGCATATTTTGATATATCAATTCCTAAGATTTCTGCTTTTGGTAAAATTTTTTTCAAATCATAAATCAAAAATCCTTTAGCGCAGCCAACATCTAAAATCTTAGAATTATTACTAAGTTTATATTTTTTTTTTATATCTTTTACTACTCGTGTCCAAAATTTTCTGTGATAATTAAATCCACCATAACCATAACTTCTTTCACCATCAAAATATTCTTTGCCAAACTTTCTTGCGATATGTTGTATTTTTTTGGTTTTTAAAAGTGCTCTATTATTTAAGTTTCTTTTTGATTTTGGGTAATTTCTGAGTAGATTAATTTTCATTCTAAGTAATCAGCTATTTTAAACTATTAATAGTTAAATTGTGTTTAAAATAAAGCAGAAGTATTTTAATTTCTATAATTAGATTTAATAAAGTATAAAAATAATAATTCAAATGTTTTCTTATTTTAAAAAAAAAAGCAATAGATTATTAGCTGTATATGATTTGGATAAAATTAATTGCAGTCATGACTTTTTAGTTTTTTTTCAAAATGCAATGTTGTTTAAAAAAAAAAATAAACTTAAATACATGGATTTATGTATTATCCCAGGTTCATTCAATGGTTTTAAATATTACCAATTTAAAAGGGAGAAAAATAATCAATTAGAATATGCTAAATCACGTTTACAAAATATAGTGTTGCCATCAATTGGTATGTTTAAAGAGCATTATGAGAATTTCTATTTTTTTAAAAGTAGAGATGAGTTTAAGAAAACTTTCAAAAAAGAAACTTCATTATTTCCTTATAATTACCATATTAATATTGATAAAAGAAAATATGTTAAACAATGTATTTGGGCAAATCTTGAAAAAGATGATAAAATTTTTTCTTTTACAAAAATGAGTGTTCCAAATTTAGTTTCAAAAAATGTTAAGAGTCAAATTAATACAAAAAAAAAAATTATTACAATAACATTGAGAGAAAGCTCTTATACAGTTGAGAGAAACTCATCACTTAAAGACTGGAAAAAATTTATAGAATATTTAGAAAAAAAAAATTTTTTTATAATTGTTATAAGGGATTTTGAAAAAATTTATAAAAAAGATTTTTTTAAAAAATATGAACTTTTTCCAAATGCATCATATGATATAATTACAAGATCAGCTCTTTATAAAATTTCAAATTTCAATCTTTTTGTTAATGGTGGTCCACAAACAATATGTTGGATTAATGAATATAACTCAATAAGTTGGAAAGTTTGGGGTGATGGCAACAATAGAGGCTTGCACGAAGATAATTTAGGACTAGAGCGGGATGAAAAATCTAAAATATTGAATAGAAGAAGAAATGTACTTTTATCAGATGATGATAATTTTTTAAATTTAATTAAGATAAAAAAATTTTTATTTAAATAATTTATTTACTTTTAGCATAATATTTTTTTGGCTAAAACCTGCTTTATTTTTTAAATTCTCATAAGACCCATAATCATGAATAAAATCGTTGATACTGATACTTTCAATTTTTATATTACGCAAATCTTTTAGCAAGTTTATACAAATATTTGCTAAACCACTATGAAAATTAAATTTATCTAAAATAAGAACTTTTTTGGTTTTTTTCACGCTTTTTATTATCAAATTTTTATCTATCGGCTTAATAGTATGTAAATATATTATTTCAGTTGTTTTTTTTTCTTTTTTTAAGTTTTCTGAAACCAAATTTGCATCATTCAAAAAGTTTGCAGTGCAAATTATTGTTAAATCTTTACCTTTTTGGAATTTAATACCCTTACCTAGTTTTATCTTATTTTTACTAAATTTAAAACTATGTGAAAAATCTGAAATTCTAAAATAGTTAATTTTTTTTTGTCTATAAGCCTGGTTAAATAAAATATCAAACTCCTCAGCTGAGCCAGGATAAATGAATTGTGAATTATTAAATTGGTTCATCATGGCTAAATCAGAGTAACTATGATGACTACAGCCAAGTTTAGAATAATCAAATGTGTCACCTACGCTTACCAAGTTGACAGGAAGTTTTTGATAACCAAAATCGAGTTTAATTTGTTCAAATGATCTTTCTATTAAAAAGGGGGTAATCGTGTGGACAATTGGTATTAGGCCCATTTTACTTATTCCTGCAGCTACATTAACCATAGCGGGTTCACATATACCTATATTAAAATATCTTCTAGGATTATTTTTTGCAAATGGTTGCATAATACCATGACTTATATCTCCAACCATAACAACAATATTCTTATCTTTTTTACCAATTTTGAGAACAGTCTCAGCAAATTGTTGTCTAATTTTTTTCATTAAACCCTAACAATTTTTTTATTTTAGTGAATTCTTCCTCATTAGGAATTTTGTGATGCCATCTTCCATGCCCTTCCATGAATGGTATTCCCATACCTTTGGTCGTTTTAGCTAAAATTACAGTAGGTTTTTTATTTTTAAAGTTTTTAAATTTTCTAAAAGCTTGGTTTAAACTAGAATTTGAGTGTCCATTGCATTTCAAAACATTCCATCCAAACGCTTTCCATTTTAAACCTAGATTATCAATTGGCATTAATTGTTTGGCTGAGTCATTTACATCCACAATATTGAGCAAATTATTTAATTTATTATTTGTTGCTATATTAGCTGCTTCCCAAATAGTTCCTTCATGACATTCTCCATCTCCGGTCAGACAATAGACGGTGTTTTTTTTATTCTTGATTTTTAAAGCTAAAGCACTTCCAACAGCTGTACAAAATCCATGACCCAAAGAACCTGTTGATGCTTCAACATATTTTATTTTTGTCATATCAGGATGTCCCCCTAGGGCACTTTTTGAATCTCCGTATTTTTTTAATTCTGTGTTAGATAAAAAACCAAATTTATTTAATACTACATAAAGTGCCATTGCACCATGACCTTTACTTAAAATAAATATGTCTCTCTTGTCATCATTAGGTGATTTTATCTTAATTTTTTTTTCGTAAAGAAAATTAATAATGTCTACTATTGATAAGGAGCTTGGAATATGACCTTCTTTCGCATTTATTATTGTTTCAATTATTTTTAATCTTAAATCTTTATTAAGAAGATTTTTTCTTATGTTCATAAAATGCCTTTTCATTTTTGAGAGCGGATGATTTACTCGATATCCATTTTGAAACTCTATCAATCCCATTGATCAAAGAAATTCTAGGTTTCCAACCTAACCCTCGCAGTTTATTTGAGTTTAAAAAGTATAGCTCATCTTTCCCAAGTCTTTCTTTTGAAACTTTAGTAATTTCAGAAAATTTCTTATCGAATTTAGATCCAACAAATTTTACTAAATCTTTAATAGATATAATTTTTGATGAAGATATATGGTAAGTTTCTCCTATCACCCCCTTTTTTAATAAGATTAGTAATGCTCTTGAAACATCGTCTATATGAATAAAATTTCTTTTACTTTTCCCACCCCCATGTAAATGAATTTTTTTATTTTTTGATATAAAAAAAATAGTTTTTGGTATTATTCTATACAATCTTTGATATTCCCCATAAACATTAGAGGCTCTGGTTATAATTACTGGAAATTTTTTAAATTTGAATAATGTTTGGCAAACTTGATCAGCTGTAACTCTAGAAATTCCATATGGAGTGCTTGGGTTATAGTAGTTGTTTTCTGATATATTTCCTTTAGTGGATCCATATACCTCTGGTGTCGAAAAATGAATAAACTTTTGAATAAATTTAAAATTTGAAATTTTATGATAAAAAGTTGGAAGTATATAACTGTTTAGCTTGTACCAATCCTCAGGGAATAACCAGCTTTCAGCTACCATACTCTCAGAGGTAAAGTTAATTATATAATTAGGTCTAATTTTGATAATATAGGCACATATTTTTTTTAAATCTTTATTTAGATTAAGTTGTCTAAAAGTGATCTTTTTTTTGTTATTATAAAACCTATTAAATTTATCTTTATAAGAATACCTGCTTATTCCATAAATTTTGAATTGTTTTTCGTCTAGATAATCAACAAATGAACTTCCAGAGAATGAATTACAACCAATAACTAGTATTTTTTTCACTATCTATATATATATATTTAAATTAAAAAATAAAGAATGTTTACATGAAATCTGAAAAATGAAATACAGAAAAGTTTTACAAAACTTATTCTTAATAAGAAAAACAGAAGAATTAATTTCTAAAGAGTATCACAAGAATATCTTTAGGTGTCCTGTACACCTTTCGATTGGTCAGGAAGCGATAAGTGCTGCTATTAATTTTGTATTTAATTCTAAAGATTTAGCTGTTAGTTCTCACAGAGCACATGCTCATTATATTGGGAAAGGAGGCAACATTAAAAATATGTTTGCTGAAATATTAGGTTTAAAAGGTTGTTCAGGGGGCATCGGTGGATCAATGCACTTAACTGATAAATCTGTTGGCTTCATATCAAGTTCAGCGATAGTTGGAAATAGTATCCCAGTTGGAGTAGGTCTCTCACTTTCACAAAAAATGGAAAATAAAAAAAATCTTACACTAATTTTTTTTGGAGATGGGGCAACGGAGCAGGGTGTTTTTTTCGAGTCGGTAAACTTTTCAGCCCTTAAAAATTTACCAACACTCTTCATTTGTGAAGATAATAAATATTCAGTCTATTCTTCATTAAGTGTTAGGCAGCCTGAAAATCGCGATATATTAAAAGTTGTTAAAAAAATGGGTATAGAAGCTATTGAGGCAGATGGTAATAATATTTTTCAAGTTATAAAAACTTATCAAAAAGCAAAAAAATATATTTTTTCTAAAAAAAAACCATTTTTCATTAAATTTAACACTTACCGGTATGTAGAACATTGTGGTCCCTATGATGATGACAATTTGAATTACAGGCCAAAAAAAGAGATAAAAAGATGGAAAAGAAAATGTCCAATTTCATTTTTTTCTAATTATCTTGTAAAAAAAAATATAATGAAAAACAAGCAAATAGTTGCCTTAGAAAAAGAAATTGAAAATTATATTCATAACCTTTACAAAAATTCAAAAAATTATCCAAGACCAAATTTTTCCACAACAAAAAAATTAATTTATAATGAAAAATCCCGTTAAATTCAAAACAGCAATAAATTTAGCTTTACAAAGAGCCCTTAAAAAAGACAAAGATATTTTATTAATGGGTCTGGGAGTGGGAGACCCAAAAAATATTTTTGAAACAACCACAGGTTTACAAGAAAAATTTGGAAAAAAAAGAGTTTTTGATGTTCCTTGTTCAGAAAATGCACTAACAGGAATATGTGTTGGTTATGGTTTAAAAAAAAAAGCTATTTTAACTCATCAACGTTTTGATTTTATGCTTTTGTCGTTTGACCAAATAATAAACAATGCTGCTAAAATACATTTTATGTATGGGGGAAACCTTCAGTCAAATATTACGATAAGAGCGATAGTTGGGAAGGGTTGGGGGCAAGGACCTACACACTCTCAAAATTTTCAGGCTATGTTAGGAAGTGTGCCTGGGCTAAAGGTTTACTTTCCATTTAACTCTAACGATATATTCAATATTTTATATCACTCTATATTTGATCCAAATCCTGTAATAATAATTGAACATAGATGGCTTTATGAGTTGGAGTCAAAAATAAAATTCCAGAAAAAAATTAAATCTGTTGAAAAAGTTTCATCTGGAAATAAAGGAACAATTGTATGCATTGGCAACACAGTCTTGGATGCTTATATTTTAAAAAAAATTTTTAGTCAAAAAAAGATAAAATTTGATATTATTAAAATTTTATCAATTAATCCTCTTAAAGTAGACATGATAGCAAAATCTGTGAAAAAAACTAAAAATTTAATTTTATTAGAGCCAACACACAAATCGATGTCAGTATCTAGTGAAATTTTAGCCAGGGTTCATACCTCTGGTGTTTTATTTAGAAGCAAAATAATCTCAAATGAAGAAATGTCTGTTCCAACTTCATTTTATCTATCTGACAAAGTTTATCCCCAAATTAAAAAGACAGTGAAAATTATCTGCAATTTTTTATCTATTAACTCAAAATTTGATACAAGCAAATATAGTTATAAATTACACGATATACCAAATAAAAATTTTAGAGGACCTTTTTAATGAATTGGACTTACAAAATAAAAAACAGAGAAAAAAATTTTAAAAATTTCTTTTTGGATATTTTTCAAAAAAAAAATCTTTTTTCAGAAATTATTAAAAAAGATTTGAAAACTAATTTTGCCCAATCTTTAGTTGGGCCAGGATATCTATTTTTGATACCTTTTATTCAGGCATTGATTTTTAATTTTTTATTAACTAACGTTGCAAATGTAAATTTTTCTGGCGAGATTCCAAATTATTTATTTTATTTATCGGGATTTATATTTTGGAGTTTATTTTCTAATGGTGCTTTAAGAGGATCACAAGGAATCATTAATAACATAAAACTTATTCAACAAATATCTATACCAAGAACAATATTTATAATAAGTCCAATAATATATAATTTTATAGTATTTCTAGTCTCATTTTCAATTTTTGTAGCATTTAATATCATTTTTATTTTAAAGACTGATTTTACAATCTCAATATCAATAAGATTTTTTATAATATTTCCTTTAATTGCATACTGTATATTTTTATCTTTGATTTATGCATTGGCAGTTGCAAGTTTGAGTATTAAATATAGAGATATTGTTTATGCTAATAGTATTATAATTCAAATTTTAATGGTCATTAGTTGTGTGCTTTATTCATCAGGTAACTTGACTGGATATTTAAGCTATATTCTTTATATTAATCCACTTACATTAATAGCAGAAACATTCAGATGGGCCTGGTTTGGTTCTGATTTTGGAATAACTTTAAATCAAATTATATCACAATTGATAATTTCATTTGCTTTATTTGTATTTTCAATAAAACTTTTTTTAAATAAAGATAAGATGATGGTGGATTTAATATGAATTTTAATAGCAATAATCCATTAGCAATCAAAATCTCAAATTTAGAAAAAGAGTATTATCTTGGAAAAAACAAATTTTTGGGCCTTATGGGGAAAATTTCCTCCAAAAATAATGAGTTAAAAAAAATTAAAGCTATAGATAATATAAGTTTAGAGATTAAAACAGGTGATAGAATTGGTTTGTTAGGACACAATGGTTCAGGAAAATCAACATTGCTAAGGATGGTTTCTGATATCACTATACCAACCAAGGGTGAAATATTAATAAACGGAAAAGTGTGTAGTATTCTTCAAGGAAGAGTTGGTTTTCATCCAGAGCTAACAGGTAAAGAAAATATTTATTTATCTGGTGTATTGCATGGAATGAATAAGGAAGATATAGACAATAATCTTGAAGAAATTATTGAATTTTCAGAGTGTAGAAATTTTATAGATACACCTCTTAAGAGATATTCTGATGGAATGACAATAAAATTAGCATTTTCTATTTTATCACACCTAGATGGTAATATTTATATTTTTGATGAAATGTTGGCAACCGTAGATCAATTTTTTAGAGAAAAAACAATAAAAAAAATCAAATCAAAGATAAATCATAAGAACTCCTCTTTAATATTCGTTAGTCACCAAATAGAAAATATTGTTGAACTTTGTAATAAAGTTGTAATTCTTGAAAATGGAAAATTAATTTTTAATGGTGACTTAAAAGAAGGCGTTGAAAAATATAAATCTCTTAATCAGTAAAATAATCCTAGTATTTCCTCATTAACTTTAAGATTGGTAACAATACCTTTTCCATACCACAATTTTTTTTTGATCAGAAATTTCTCAAATTTTTTATCAATGTAGAAATTTTTTTTATACTCCCATTTTTCGTTAAATTTAATTAAAAACTTTCCATGAGGAGCTAAGTAGTTTTCAATTTTATCAAAAAAACTTTTATAATTACTAAAATTCCAGGGTATGAACTTATACCTATTCTTATAAGTACCATCAAAATTAGCTGAAAAAGCTGTGATTAGACCAAACTTTTTTTTAATATCTGGTTTGAAATTTTCTACAATTTTATAATTTATCGGCCTGATATTAAGAATTTTGTTGTATTTTTTTATGAAATTAATTGAGTCTCGTTCATAATAAGCATTAGCTTCTAGCCAATCAATACCAGTTATTTTTTTTTTAAAAAATTTGTTAACATATAAAAAATAACCAACTCCACAACCCAAATCTAGAACACTTTTATAGTTATTAAATATTTTATTTATAGTTATGTAATTATTTAAAGCTCTTGCTAATTGCTGTGTGTAATTAGTATATTTTAAAACAGAAATATCTTTCTTTTTTATATTTAATTTTTCAAAATGTTTTTTGTTTTTTTTTGAGAGTTTTGAATAAGGAGTATTACTTAAAAAAAAAAATTTTTTTTTAAGATTATCAATTTTAGTTTTACTGAGGCTTTTTTTTAAATTATTTAAGTAAATAATTTTATTTATTTTTTCTAACATTATAAATTTATTTTATTAAGTAACTTTTTAAATAAGTTTTTTTCTCTATCGAGAGTAAAAAAAGAATTTGAATTTTTATACCTCTCGAAAATTAAATTTGTAAGATTTCTTGGATTATTCGTAATAGATCTCTCGCTCACTGAATGAATACTATCTTTAGTATTTAAAAAGAAAATACAATTATTTTCTTTATATTTGATTTTTTTAAACTGCTTCAAAGCTTTCACATTCTGAACTTCAGCTTTTTTATGAAATATAATTTTTTCAGATTTCTCATATATTATTAGATCACCACCAATTGATTTATCATTTTTATCACGTAGATAAAAAAGACCACCAAATAATTCTACTGGGTTATCTACGTGTGGCCCTCTTACAGAGCTTTTTTCAATTGTGGCTGTGTTAATACCTGGTTGACAATCTGAAACAAATTCATACTTATTATTATTATTTACTGACCTATAAGATAGAAAAAATTCATCTTTTTTTTTCTCATGAAATATTTTTTTTACAAACGGATAAATCTTTATTAGATCTTTATCAAAAATATTGATTAATTGTTCAAAAAAATCAATTGAATTGTGATATTTTATAAAATCATACCAAATACTTTTTTTAAAATCATTTTCATTTTTTAATATTGTTTCACTATTAATTTGAACCCTTTTATTATTGCCATTAAAATTTTTATGTTGTGAAAAGTATTTATTAAATATTGAATAATCGCTCCTCAAAGCTGCATACACATCCTCAGGCAAAGCATTCTCTATTTCAAAAAAAGGATAAGGATAATCGAAATAATTTTCGACTTTGAAATTTTGTAAAATATTAAGTTTATTTAATTTCATTTTTTACAGCTAAAATTTCAGACCTTAATCCTAATTTTAGATTGGTACAGTTGTATAAAATATAGTTAGATTTTTTTAGCAATAGTACGGTTTTAATAAATCTTTTAAAATAGTCAATTTGTTTAAAAATCTTAATTGGTCTTTCAAGTTCAAAGCAAATTTGATTAGGAAATATTTTTTTTTCTAAACAATCAATAATAATTTTATCAGCTACTCCCTCAACATCTAGTTTCATAATATCAAGATTATAAATATTATATTTTTCCATAATCTGGCTTATTGTTATAGTCTTAACCAAATTATATTGATCACTATTGAAAAGATTATCCAGTGACAAGTTTTTATTACCCTTTTTCTTGTAAATTTTCATTTTTTTTTCTTCTGTGAATAAAGCAGCCTTTTCAAATAAAAAACCTTTTTTTGTTGAAACAATATTTTTTGAGTCTTCTCCAGGATCAACTAATATAACTGATTTTACTGTAAAACTTTCTAAAACTTTTTCTTCAAAGCTTATATCCAATCCAACTCCAGCAGATATTATATTTAGTTCCTTTTTTTTTAGTTTATTTTGATCTAGTTTATAATTTGCAATATAGGGAATTCCATTGCTTTTTCTGAGGAAAATGTTTTCAAATATTATTAAGATAATTCTTAGTGGAAATAAAAAAAATAATGAAATGTTAAACTTTTTTTCAATTTTAGTTGTTAAACGTCTAAATTTATATAACATTTTTTTTATTCATAAGTAATTTATAAATTTTAAAATCTTCTCTAAAATACCTCTTCAATTTTTGAAGATCTTTGTGGTTAAGCTTTTGTTTATTATTAATTTTTTTTTTATTAAGATGAATTAAACTTATTTTTTTTTTTATAATTTTTTTCGTTACTCTCTTATAATCTTTATCTAATCTATCGAACAGTATTAAATCATCTACCAATATTTTACCGTTGTCAGTGATGTAGTCTGCCTGGCTATAAATCTTTTTTTTAATTACAAATTCGTTTAAAAATTTTGAAATACCTTTTTTAGCAAAAATGAAACCTGAACTATGTTTATGTGATAAATTATGATAATATAATGAATAAAATCTATCAATTGGATTTCTTATAACACAGAATTTGAAATATTTTTTCATTTGATTTTTATTTAATAATTTCAGTCGATGATGGTAACTTAAGAAATTATTTTCTATTTTAAGAAATTTGTTTAAGAAATTTAATATATATCTTCCTAACAAAAAATTCCTGTTAAAAATTTTGACTCTAAAGATTTTGTCAATTTTATTTGAAAGTAAAAAAATTCCTTTCCTATCGTGATATTTGTTCAATGAATTTCTAATGGATGTTCCACCATTCTTATCAATATGGACAAAAATGAATTTATTTCTTTTTGATATTAACATTAACTCTCAATTACTTTATTTGATTTGTTTTGAGGCTTGTTAAATCATTAAGCAATAAAAGAATTATTTGATGTATATTTTCAACGATATTATAAACTTTTGAGTTAATCCAAATATTTATATCCCCCTTTTTATTAAGAAGATTTGTTTTTTGAAAACCCGATAAAGTAACAATTTTCATTTTTTTTTTTCTAGCAATTTTACATCCATTTATTATATTTTTAGACATACCACTTGATGATATAAGTATTAAAAGGTCACCCTTATCTCCATAATATTCGACAGCCTTGAAAATCCAATTTTCATAACCAAAGTCATTTGAAAAACATGTGATCAAATCGTATTCATTAAAATTAACACACTTGATTCCAGAGTTTTTAGTAAGATCAACACTAAAATGACTTGCTATAGCCGAACTTCCACCATTTCCAAAAATAATAACTTTTTTATTTTTCTTTTTGCATTCAAGCAGGAGCTTCTTAATTGAAAGAATCTTTTTTATTATTTCTTTATCAAATGAGATTTCTTTAATAATTTTCTTTATATAAGTATCAATAAACTGTGCATCTCTATTGCTTTTTTTTTTAATTTTCATTTATTACTCCAAAAATTTTTTAGAAAAAAAATTATTTTTTATTGAGATATTAATATCTCCTTCATGTATAAAATTATTTTCTTTAGCAAAATAAAACAACTCTCTAAATTTATCTATGACATTTTGTTCAGGATGCCGTTGATATGTTTTTTCAAATATCTTTTTGTTATATTTAAGGCCAATTATTTTTTTTAGATACTGTGTAAATATATATTTACGTGAAATGTGGCGTTCAAAATCTATGTTGAGACCCTCTTTCCAGGGCTGAGTAATTCGGTTGGTTGTGTGCAGTAAAATAGTATCAGGATTAATTATATCATGCGAGTTGTAGGATTTGCTCAACTTTTTTATGTTCAAAGATTTATCGAAAGAAAGATTCATTAGATCCTTATAGTCTACTTTTAATGAGAAAAGATCTGATAATATTTTTTTAAAATTCCAACTGATTAGGTTACAATTTACTAACATTACCTCAGATCTTGGCAAATCTTCGTAGAAAGTACACGCAATCGCTGTTTCATCATTAAGTTGATTAAAAATATTTGAGGGATCTTTAATGGCAAAAACGTCTGGATCAATTATCAAAGCTCTTCCATTATAATTCAAAAACTCTGGACCTAAAAATCTTAAAAGAGTAAATGATTGAAGGTCATTTTTAAAAATTTTTAATTTACCATTTCTTAAATATTTTTTTCCAATGTATGACTGAATTAAGTCATTCTTTTTGAAATCTAAAAAAAATATATCATCTTCTTTAAAACCAAATTTTCTAAATGATGCCGCAGATACTTTAGAAGCAATTTCCTGCATTTCGTTTGTTTGAATTAAAATTTTCATAAAATTGCCATTTTAATACAATTTATTTGTTATATGTATATATGAAATTCATCAAAAAAATCAAAAATTCTATTATAAATGAAACCAGTTTTTTTACTTAACTTCTTTTTATTATTTTTAAGCATATTGACGATTATAAAAGGTTTGTTTGTTAAAAAAATATATGCCCAATATTTTATTATTAACAACCACGAAACGCTTATTGATCCAAGATCTGATCCTTATTCGCCCAAGTTAAAGATTGAAAAAAGTTTAAATTTTGTAAGATCACACAACCTAAAATTATCAATTATTTCTTATTTAAAATTTAAAAATTTGGTCTTCATTAATTGTCTCGAATATTTTTCAAATAAATTAAATTTGAAAAATGTTTTTTTATTAGAATTTATATTGAGAGTTTATAGGATTAAAAAATTTACAACGATAGATGATTATAGATATTTAAATATTTTTATCCCCACTTGTAAAAAACTTCACATTCATACAATAGGATATATGCATGGCAGATTTTCTAAAAATATTAAATCACAAAGTTTCTTATTCACACATACTTTTGATAAATATTTTGTGTGGAGTAATTATTTTAAAATTAAAATACTTAGTATCAATTCAAAATATAAAAAAAAAAATATTGAAATTTTTAATAAATTTAAAAAATTAAAGATAAAAAAAAATAATTTAAAATCAAAAAATATAATTTTTTTACAAGAAAAAAATACCCCCAATATTTTTTTTTTCAAATTAAGTGAAGAATTTAGAAAATCAAAAAAATATATCATTAGCTACAAACCAAGACAAAATCAAATTCTTGATGAAAGGATTTTAAAATTTTGTAAAAGAAATAATATCAAGATATATGACAATATTCCTTTTGAGGATTTAATAAATAAAAAAAAATTTCATGCAGTCATAGGAGCAAATTCAACAGCATTACTAAGTGCATCTTATTTTGATGTTTTTCCAATTTCTATAAGAAGCAAACATTCATTGAAAGAATTTTTCGATGAAAAAATTGTTTTTCCGTTAGATTTAAAAAAAAAAATTTTGCCACAGATAAAACATATTATAAGTAATAAGGCTAAATTAAAAAAAATACAAAAAAAGGTCTGGAAATAATATGAAAAAAATATGTTTTGATATTGATGGAGTAATATGTAGAACTAAAAAAAATTTATATACCAAATCTGTTCCAATAAAAAAGAATATTAAGATGATAAATTCTTTATATGATCAAAAATTTAAGATTTTAATATTTACCGCAAGATATATGGGTAGAAATTCTGACAATATTGTCAAAGCAAAAAAAGAGGGTTATAGATTTACTGAAAAACAATTGAAAAAATGGGGTATCAAGTATCACAAATTAATTTTCGGAAAACCAAGTTTCGACTTAGTGATTGATGATAAAAGTTTAAATTTTAATTCAAATTGGTCTAAATACTTAAAAAGAAAAATTAAATTTAGGGCTAAGATTTGAATAGCCAAGAATTTAATTTAATAAAAAAATGGAGAGATAAAGGCTCCAAAATTGGAGTTTGTAACGGATGTTTCGACTATTTGCACGAGGGTCATAAATATCTCATCAAACAAGCCAAAAAAAAAACTGATAAATTAATTTTACTTATTAACTCAGATAATTCAGTCAAAAAATTAAAAGGCAAATTTAGACCATACGAAAAATTAAGTATTAGAAAAAAAAAACTAATCAACTTAAAAGAGGTTAATTTAGTTATATCTTTTAATCAGACAACACCTTTAAAAATGATAAAAAATATAAAACCAGATTACATATTTAAAGGCTCAGACTATACAAAAAGAAAAGTCTCTGGATATAAATTTATATCAAAATATGGAGGCAAAGTAATAATTTTAAAAAAATTGCGGGGCATAAGCACTTCTTCGTTAATAAAAAAAATAAAAAAAAAATGATAAAAAAAATTTTTGTCTTAATTCTTAATTGTTCTCTTAAGCCACTTTTTTACGTCATACTTAAATTACTTAATACAGTTGTAATTTTTAGATTTGGTAACTCTCTAGGTGACCAAGTTTATATGAGTAGCGTTTTGAGAGAAATTAATATGAAAAAAAAAAAAAATATTATTTTATTTACAAATTTTGATCAATTTTACAAAAATAACCCAAGAATAAAGATATTAATCAAGTCAACTCATGGAACGTTTATATCATTTTTACTAGAGAGCATGAAAGGAAAAATGATAATGAATTTTAATAGCTTACATTCAAATAAATCTAATAAGCACTTTCTGTATTACCACAAAAAAAATATTCATATTGCACAAGCAATGTCAGAACATTTTTCTCTAGATCTTGATTATACTGATTTAAAGAATGAAATGTTTTTAACAGAAGAAGAAAAAAAACATTTTAGTGCTAAAATGAAACTTTCAAAAAAATATTCTTTAATTCACTCTCAATCAAAACAAAGTTTCACTAAAAATAAAGAGTGGAAACAAGAAGGTATGCAAGATATAATAAATTACTTCGATAATATAAATTGGATTCAGATAGGAAAATCTGAAGAACCAAGACTTAAAAATTGCAATTATTTTTTTGATTTACCTATGAGAGAATTGGCATTTCTAATCAGTAATTGTGATTTTATAGTTTGCTATGAAGGTTTTTTTAACCATTTAGCCTCATGTTTTAATAAAAAAACCTTTTTAATACATACAGGATTTTTACCAATTCAGTCATTTAAATACAATAATAATATAATTATACATAATAATGATAAAATTAGGTGTCATCCTTGCTATGATTTAGTATGTGAAGAACACCAAGAAAATGTGAAACATAATATTGATAGTGAATTCGTTTTGAAAAAAATAGAAAATAATTTAAACCCTTAAAATGAATTTTAAGAAAACATTTAGAAATAAAAAAAAACCAAATGTTCTGGTTATAGGGGACATCATGCTAGATACATTTATTTTAGGTAAACATCTTGGAAAATCACCGGAAGGACCTATTCCGCTTATAAAAAAACAAAAAGAATACTCTACAGCTGGTGCAGCAGCTCTTGTAGCTCTTTGTGTTAATAAAATTGGTGGGAAATCATTTTTAATTGGCGGACTTGGGAATGAACAAAGTGCATATGAGTTAAAATATCAAATCAAGAAAAATAAAGTCAAAAGTTATATTGTTACAGATAAAAAATCAGTAACTACAAATAAAGTGAGAATTTTTTCTGATCAAAAAGCATTATTAAGACTAGATAACGAGTCTTCATTTTCAATATCCAAAAAAAAAAAGGTTGAGTTAAAAAAAATGATTTTATCTAAAATGAAATCAAGCAATGTTATTATAGTTTCAGATTATGGAAAAGGTTTTTGCTCAAGTGAAATTTTAAAATTCGTAATAATGAACGCTAACAAACTTAAAGTTCCTATGCTATTGGATACCAGGAAAAATGCAAAAGATTTTAATATTTATAAAAAGAGCTATTGTATAAAACCAAATTTTTTTGAGGCAAAATCAATTTATAAAAAACTTAAAAGAAATGACAAATCTCTCAAAAAATGCTCACTTCTATTTAAAAAAAATTATAAAATAAAAAATATAATAATTACACTTGGAGGTGATGGTTCAACACTTCTAGATGAAAATAATAATTTTTATCATTTTAGACATAAGAGAAGAAAAAATATTGATGTGACAGGTGCGGGTGATAATTTTATATCATCATTAGCAGTAATGCTTTGCTTAACAAAAAATCTTAAAATGGCTACAAATTTATCTAATAATATCTCAGGTATTGCAGTTGAAAAATTTGGTACATATGTTGTAACCAAAAAAAATTTTTATTCGGCTATAAAAAGAAATAAAATTTGATTTTTTAAAATTTTATGAAATTAGTTATATTATTATGTAAATCAAGTTATAGAAAAAGAAACCTTAATAATTTTTGTAAAATAAATTTTTTTGGAAAATATTTGATACTAAGCTTTTCATTTATATTTTATTATTTTGGCCTAATTTTTAGTAAACTAAAAATATTTAAAACAATATCTATAGATTCAATACCGCACATAGATAAAAGAAACGGCTTTAATTTTTGGTTGACTGGAACAATTCATAAAATTCCTAAAAAATTTAGAGATCGTAATAATAACTATGTAAATATGAGGAGTGTCTTTCACTCAAATGATAATGTATTTCAATTATATCCTATAATAAAAAAAGAGACTAAATTTATCAAAAACAAAAAAATTATTTACATTTCAAGTTACAAATTAAAAAAACCAGAAATCTCATCCAAATATTGGGAAATATATAAAGAAAAAATTAGTAAAAACTTTAGATTGATTGATGATAAGTATTTTTGGTTAAATGAATTTAATTCTAAGTACGATGATCAAGAAAAATTTGTAATTTATAGAGATTTTAAAATTAGTTTAAGAATGCTAATTGTAAAAAATATTTTTTATAATTTCAAAAATAATTTTCAACTTTATGGTAATGATTGGAAAGATTATTTTAAAGAAGCGCATGCAAATGTTGAAAAAAAAAAAATTATTCAAAATTTATACAGGGGGAATATATGTTTAGATTTTGGTTCAATTTCAGGTTCTTTAAGTCTTTATCCCAGGTCTATTGAAATTATTGAAAGCGGAGGATACTTACTTCAACTAAGACAATCTGACTCAAATAAAATTTTTGGAAAACATGAAGATTATTTTACATTTACTGATTTAAATGACTTAACTAAAAAATTAAAAATTTTAAAAGATGATTTTGGATTTTATAAGTCTCAATTAAAATCATTAAAAGAAATTTTCCAAAATAGTAAAAATAATATTGAAAAACAATTAGACTCTATTTTATGAAAAATCTAAATTTCAAATTTTTGAAGTTTTGGTTGAAATATTATTTTTCAAAATATTCTAGATACCGACATATCTATCTCACGTTGTTGAGCTTAAGACCTAGAACAATTTTAGAAATTGGAGTATACAGGGGTATTAGATCCTATGAAATGATAAGTTTAGCTAGTGATCTAAATTCATCAATTAAATATTATGGTTTTGATTTATTTGAAAAAATTTCAAAAAAAAAAATTAATTTAGAGTTGAGCAAACAACCTTTATCTAAAAAAGAAATCGAGGAAAAACTAAATAATTTTAAGAATACTAAAGTAAAGTTAATAAGTGGTGATACTCGAGTTACCTTAAAAAAATTTATAAAGTCAAAAAAAAAGGTTGATTTCATATTCATTGATGGTGGTCATTCTGTAAAAACTATTTTGTCAGATTGGAAAAATGTTAAAAAAATCATGTCAAAAAAATCAATAGTTATTTTCGATGATTATTATTCTGATACAGAAATTATTAAAAATTATGGATGTAATAAAGTAATAAATGAGATAGGTGAAGAATTTAACTTTGAGATCTTGAAATCTACGGATTTTATATTTTTCAATAAAAAAAAGATAAAAAATTCTCTTGTTAAGGTTTTTTATAAAAATTAAAATTTAATTATTAAATGAAAAAAACATTTTTAGATCTTGGAAACCAGCCATTGGCAAATAACTTTAGTAAAAAATATTTCCCACCACATTTTAGACTTAAACTTAAGTTTGACACAAAGTCAAAATTAGTAATGATCAATAAGCATATGAAGAAGGAGAGAATGTTCAATAATTCTTATCCTTACAGATCATCAAAATCAAAATTAGTGGAAAAATTATTTAAGGAATTATCACAAAAAATAAAAAAAAAATTGAAGCCTAGAAATATTTTAGAAATTGGATGTAATGATGGAACATTTGCTTCGAATTTTAATAAAAAGAATATAACATGTATTGAACCTTGTGGTGAAGTTGCGGTAGAGGCAAAAAAAAAGGGTTTAAAAGTTTATATTAAGTATTTTGATGATTCGTTAGTAAAAAAATTAATCAATGATCATAAAAAATTTGATATGATATTTTCGGCTAACACGATAACACATATTTCGAATTTCAACTCAGTTTTTCATAACGTGTCAAGAATTTTGTCTGATAATGGGACATTTATCATTGAGGAGCCATCTTTATTAGAAACGATTAAAAAAAATTCTTACGATCAATTTTATAATGAACACATCTATGTTTTTTCAACGATAGCTTTACAGAATATTTTAAAAAAAAATAATCTAGAAATATATGATGTTGAAAATATTAAAGTTCATGGTGGATCTAACCGATATTATATTAAAAAAATAAAAAATAAAAAAACTAAAATTTCACAAAGATTTAATAAAAATATTATCTTAGAAAAAAAATTTGGGCTTCATAAATTTTCTTGTTACAAAAATTTTTCAAAAAAAGTAAAAAAATCTAAAATTAAATTAATTGAATTATTTAAAAAACTTAAAAGAAATAATAATAAAATCATTGGTTATGGCGCTTCTGCGAAGGCGGTAACAATTATAAATTATTGTAATTTAAAAGAAGATTATTTTGACTTTTTTTATGATACAACGAAACAAAAAATTGGCAAATTTTTGCCTGGAACAAGAATTAAGGTAATTAAGTATAAAAAACTAAAAAATAACAAAATATACGTTTTTTTAGGGGCATGGAACTTTTATAAAGAAATTTTAAGAAAAGAAAATTTCTTTTACGTTAATTCTGGTAAATTTATTACTCATATTCCTTATCCTAGAATTATAACAAAATGAAAAAAAATTATTTTTGGTCACCACATATTGATCCACAGGTAGCAACGTTAAAATCGGTCTCAAATTCGTTAAATTCTTTAACCAGGTATGAAAAAAAAACAAAAAATTTTTTAATAAATGTTTTTGGTGAATGGGATAAACACAATTTCCTAAATGTTAATAAAATTGATTTAACTTCTAATAAGAATTTAAAAGATAAAAAATACAAAGGTTTTATTAATTCAAGATTTTTATATCTTATGATTTTTTTTTCATCTTATTTCCCATTAAAAAAAATCTTAATTAAAAATAAACCAGATTTCTTAATCGTTCATTTAATTACATCAATACCAATCTTATTATTTATTTTTAATAAATTTAAAACTAAATTAATTCTTAGAATATCAGGTTATCCAAAACTTAATTTTTTTAGATTTTGCCTTTGGAAAATTGCTTCGGCAAAAATAAAATATGTGGTTTGCCCAACTGAGGAAACAAAAAGTTTTTTATTGAAAAAAAAAATTTTTGATAAAGAACAAGTTATATTTATACCAGATCCCATATTAGATATTAAAAAAATTAGCATTTTAAAAAAAGAAAAATTAGAGACAAAATTTGAGAAACCTTTTTTTTTAAGCGTTGGAAGATTTACAAAACAAAAAAATCATATTTTTTTAATTAATTTTTTTTCAAAAAATTTACAATATTTAGAGAATTATAAGCTAGTTATTATTGGGCAGGGAGAGCTAGAAAAAGACTACTATAAAATTATTAAGAATAAGAAGCTAGAAAACAAAATTCAAATTTTAGGCTATAAAAAGAATATTTTTAAATATTTATACAACGCTAAATGTGTGATCTCCTGCTCTTTATGGGAAGATCCCGGTTTTATAATGATTGAAAGTGCTTGTGTAGGTACACCAATAATATCATCTGATTGTCCTAGTGGCCCAAAAGAGTTCATTGGTAAAAATGAAAATGGATTTATATTTAATTCAAATGACGAGGCTAGCTTTAAAAAGGCACTTGATGCTTTTATTGTTTCATCAAAAGATAGTATTAATAAGAAGTTAATTAACGCAAAAAAAAGATCGAAATTATATACTTGTTTCTATAATTCAAAAAAATTATCTAATATTATTAATGAAAATTAAAAAGAAAAAAAAAATATTGATTACTGGAGTTGCAGGTTTCATAGGTTTTTCTTTAGCAAAAAAAATCATTGAGACACAAAAGTATGATGTAATTGGAATAGATAATTTAAACTCTTACTACATTAAAAAATTAAAGATAAAAAGATTAAGTCTCCTAAAAAAAAAAAAATTTAAGTTTTATAAAATTGATTTGACAGAAAAAAATAAACTTCATAATTTATTTAAAAAATATAATTTTGATATTGTTTTTAATTTGGCTGCTCAGGCTGGAGTAAGATATTCGTTTGAGAATCCAAAATCTTATACAGAGTCAAACATTATAGGTTTTATTAATTTGATCGAAGTGACTAAAAATTTTAAGATAGATAAATTAATTTTTGCTTCTTCAAGTTCTATTTATGGTGACCAAAAACCATTCCCTAAGACAGAAAATTCAGAAGTTAATCCAATAAATTTATATTCCCTCTCAAAATTATCCAATGAACAATTTGCAAAATCGATTAGTAAAAAATCAAATACTAAAATGATTGGGCTAAGATTTTTTACCATCTACGGTCCATGGGGTAGGCCAGATATGATGATACTAAAATATCTTATTTCAGCCTATAAAAAATCGAGCTTTCCTCTTTTTAACAATGGAGATCACTTTAGAGATTTTACTTATATTGACGATGCTACAAATCTTTGTATTTCCTTATTAAACAAAAAAATTAAAAAAAACTTTGAAATTTTTAACATATGTTCTTCAAGACCATTACATATTACTAAAATTTTAAAAGAAATAGACAAATACTCTCCAAAACCATTAATTATAAATAAACCAAGAGATAAAGCTGACGTTTATAAAACTTATGGTGATAATAAAAAGATAAGAAATTTTCTAGGAAAAAAATTTGAACTTACTAATTACAAATACGGTGTTAAAAATACCTGTGATTGGTTTTTTAAAAATAAAAAAATTTTCACTAAGTAAATATTTTTATTTATTATAAAAGTTCTTATTGAAATCATTTTCTCCTTTAAAAAAAATTAATTATCTTTTGACAACGCTTATCCCATGTATATTTCTTAGCGGTTTCATAAGCATTGTTCCTTAAAAATTGGTTTTTGTAATTCTTTTTAAAGGCACACTGAATTGCTTTTGACCATTTATCGTCTTCATTTATATCAACTAAAATACAATTAAAATTATTTTTAAGTATGTGCTTGTATACTTTTAAGTTCGAGGCAATTATAACCATTTTAGCTGCCATATAATCAAACATTTTTAATGGTGACATATATTTTTGTAACCAAATTGAACCTCTCCCTCTAATTTTTTTTTGATAAGGCATAAGTGCAACTTCGTATCTTGATAAAATCTTTGGTATTTTTGAGTAATGCACATAATCAAAAAGTTTTATATTTTTTTCTTTTTTTTTTGATTTTAAATATTGTTTCTCCCCATAAATATGAAAAAAAATTTCTGGGTTTTTTTTGGCTAATCTAAATATTTGTTCAACACCCTTTCCTTCAAAAAAACTTCCGATGTAAACACACGTCTTTTTGTGCTTTATCTTTTTTTTAAAATTAAAATGAATTATATTTACAGCATCATCGAGGACTAAAAATCTAGCTCTATTAATTTTGTAAACGCGATTTAAATTTTTACTTAGAAATATGAATTTTAAATTTTCAATTAATTTTAAGTTTTTAAATAACCAATATATTATTTTTGAAAGACCTGTGATTTCATGATGTAACTCTAAGATGATTTTTTTTTTAAAAAGACTGGCAATTAAAGAGAAAATTATACTTCTTGAAAGAAATAAAGCGTTCTTTTCTGTTTTTAAGAGAATTTTAATTGAAAATAATATCCTAATTATAAAATTTAATAAGATAAAATTATTAAAAACAGAAATAATTTTGAACTTGTAATTTATATTATAAATTTTGTTAATTTGGTTTGTATCTTTTTTATTTATAACGAAAAGATTGGTGTCATAATTAAGTTTTGAAAAGGACTCACACATTTTCATAACGTGAATAGAGTAAGCAGACTTACTAGGCAGATTCAGTTCTGCAACATAGTAAATTTTTTTTCTTTTTTTCATATGTGACTATTAATTCATTAATTTTACGTATTTTTGTAAATTAGAGTGATAATCAAATCTCCACAATCTTTTGACTCCACTCTTCAATAAAAATTTACATTTTTTTTTATTTTGAATGTAGTAGATGATCTTTTTTAACAGATCATTTTCATCATTTGCTTTAAATAGCAAACCGTTTTTTCCATAATCTAAAATTTCTTTTGGGCCTGTAGGGCAATCACTTGAAATCACAAATTTTTTCAAAGACAGACTTTCTAGCAAAACATTAGGTAACCCCTCAAATAAAGAAGATAAAATTAAAACCTCAGATTTTTTTAGATAAGGAAAAGGGTTTTTTTGAAAATTCATTATTTTTATATGTAAACTTAGGTTATTTTTTTTTATGAACTTATTTAAAAAATTTTTATTAATACCATTACCAATTATCAATAATTTAAATTTATAATTTGTTTTTTCTTTTAATTGTTTAAAAGATTTAAGAATTGTTATTTGATCCTTTTGATCAACTAATCTGCCAATACTTATAAAGTTATTTGTATTTCTCTTAAAAAAAGAAAAAACAATTTTTTTTTTTGAGTTTTTTATAATTTCATCTTTATTTAGTGGATTATAAATACAATGAGTTTTAATCTTAAATTTTTTTTTGTATTCGTCTTTAAACTCTAAACTATTGACTATAATTTTGTCTGCCATTTTGGAGATATTTTTATAAAAAAAATGCCTAAGAAAACCTTTTGACCAACCAGTTATGGAGGCATTTGATCTTAATATAACTTTAATACCTAATATTTTACAGATTAAACAACAGTATAAATTTCCTTTAAATGAAAGTAAGGTAAATTTTGGATTTTTAAAATAATATCTAATTAGCAAAAATAAACTCATAATTATTTTTAGCCTCCTATTTTTTATTCCAATCCAGAATTCACTTATTGGAGTTATAAATTCAATTTTTTTTTTAAATTTATTTTTATATTCTGGAGATGCCGATATAACCGTTACTTTTTGGAATTTAGTTGAAAAATAATTAGCAATTAAAAAAAGATTTTTTTCTACTCCACCACCACCAAGCTCTGGAGCGAAGAGTAATATATTTTTTTTTATCATTTTATTAGGTATAAAGAGGTTTATTTTATCAAAATTAATTATCAGATTATCTTAAAATTAACATATTCTAATATAAAATTTAGAGTTATAAATATAATAATGAGCTTTCAAAGATTTTTTGAAAAAAAGATAGGCCCAAACAGAAAATTTGTCAAAAATTTAAAAAGGCTCTCAAAAAAAGTTGGTTTGAATTTAGAACATTGGGAAAGATATCCAACATACAAACAAATTAAGAAGGATATTGGAAATTTAGATTTAAGCAATTTTGATACGCTTGAAATTTCAGCAGGAGAATATTGGAAAGAAAATTTTAATTTTAAATCATTTACACAACTCAATTTTCCAGATTTTGATATTTGTAAAACAAATAACTTAGATAAAAAATTTGATTTAGTTATAGCCGATAATGTTTGGGAGCATTTGAAATATCCCTATAAAGCCACAAAAAATGTATTCGATTTACTAAATCAAGGTGGTTACTTTCTTGTAATAGTTCCTTTTTTAATTAGAGTTCATAATGTTCCAATTGATTGTTCTAGATGGACAGAGGAAGGATTGAAATATCATTTAGAAGAATGTGGATTTAAAATAAAAAATATTTTTACTAATTCTTGGGGAAATAAAAAGTGTGTTATATCTAATCTTAGAACAGACGACACTTGGTCTAGGGTTTGGTTTCACAGAGACCTTAAGAACGAAAAAAATTTTCCAGTGCAAGTGTGGGCTATAGCAAAAAAAGATTAAAATATCTTAATGAAAAATACAATAGAATTTACTAAAGATTTGGTATCTATCATAATTCCATATTACCGAAAAAAAAAGTATATATTAAAAACAATAAATTCGATTTTAAATCAATCCTATGATCATTTTGAGATAATAATTGTTTATGATGACGAAAATTTATCTGATTTGAGTTATTTAGAGGGATTATTTAAGTCTTATAAAAAAATCAAAATTTTAAAAAATTCACAAACTGTTGGTGCAGGTTTTTCAAGAAATAGAGGAATTGAAAATGCTAAAGGGGAATTTATTGCTTTCATAGATGCAGATGATATTTGGAAAAAATTTAAGTTAGAAAGTCAAATTAATTTTATGAAACAGAAAAATCTCAAATTTACCCACACATCATATGAAATAATCGATGAAAATGATAAAGTATTAGGTAAAAGAATTTCTAGAAATTTTGAAAAAGTTAACGATCTAATTTTTTCATGTGATATTGGGTTATCAACGGTAATCTTAAAAAAAGAAATATTTGATCTTCAAACTAAATTTCCAAATCTTAAAACTAAAGAAGATTTTGTTTTATGGCTTAAAATTCTTCAAAGAAATATTTTTATAGGGTCTTTGAATGAAACTCTAACATCATGGAGAAAACTTGATAATTCGCTTTCAAGTTCAATTTTTCAAAAAATAAAAGATGCTTTTAAAGTTTATAATTACTACATGAAATTTAATTTTATTAAATCGTTTTACTATGTGATATGTTTAAGTATTAATTTTTTAAAAAAATAATATGGATCTCCTGTTTTTTTTTTTAATTCCAGTTTTAATTTACTGTATTAATTTTTACATTGTAAAAAATGGATACTTTCTTAATTTTTCAGGTGAAAATCATCAAAAGATTTTAGGAACAAAAAATACACCCTTATCTGGTGGAATTTTTTTAATCTTATTTTTATCAGTCATTTTTAGGGATAAAGATATAACTACGTTAATTTTTTTGATTTTAATTTTTGTGTTAGGATTATTTTCTGATCTGAAAATTTTATCTGTACCCTCGAGAAGATTATTTTATCAATTAATCTTGATTGTATTATTTGTTTATTTTTCAAAATTTGATACCATTTCGACTAGAATTATATTCATTGATCACGCTTTACAGAATTATTACCTAAGTATTTTTTTCAGCGCTTTTTGTTTAATAATCTTAATTAACGGTACTAATTTTATTGATGGATTAAATGGCTTGGTTCTAACATATTATTTAATAGTTATTACCATACTTTATAAGTTAAATCTTTTAGTCGGGATCGATTTTACTGACCTTAATTTTATTCACTTTTGGTATTTTTTATTTGTTTTAATTGTTTTTAATTTTTTAAATAAATTTTATTTAGGTGACTCTGGAGCTTATTTATTAGGATTGTTAATTGGGTTTATTTTAATAAAAATACATAATTTTTATCCCAATATATCCCCTTTTTTTGTAGTATTATTATTGTGGTATCCTTGCTTTGAAAATCTATTCTCAATTTTAAGAAAATTCAAACTAGGTAAGTCTCCAGTTTCTCCAGACAGTAAACATTTTCATCATTTATTATTTTATTTCTTGAAAAAAAAATTTAAATTGAACGATCTAAATTGTAATAATTATTCCAGCCTTATAATTAATTTCTATAATTTAATAGTTTTATTTTCTGGAAGTTATAATATTTATAACAGCCAACTTTTAATTATTTTAATTTTAGTTAATATTTTGGTTTATACTTTAGTATATTTAAAATTATTTAAGTTTAAATATAAAATACTAATTTCTAATAAAAAATAGTTTGATTAAATAGATTAATATTATCAATCCGTCTTTAAATGGATTGACCTTTTTCTTTCCACCAAGTCTTAATCGTTCGTAAGCTTTAGAATTTACCAATTTATAACCTTTCCTTTTGGCTTTGATTGGCAATTCGACACAAAATTTAAAATCTTTAGATATTAAACCTAAGTCCCTAGCTTTGGATGTTTTACCTATAACGTAAGTATATAGAATATCTGTTAAATTTAGACCAAATAATAAGTTTCCCATTTTAGTAAAAATAAAATTGCCAATTGATGTTAAGATTGTATCATCATCACTTCCACAATTTTTTTCATATCTCGTGCCAAAAACAAAATCAGCTTTTTTATCATTAAGTTGGTCAAACATTTTATTCAACTCTTTTGGATCGAATGATCCGTCGGCATTGAATATACAAAATAATTCTGTTTCAACTGAGTTGATACCATAAATTAAAGCATCACCATAACCTTTACCGTTTTGAAAAAGAATTTGACAATTATAATTTTTTATCGACTCAATTGTTTCTTTATCTTCTGTCTCTAAAACAATCAAAATTTTAAGATTATAATTTTTTAATTCATCTAATACTCTAGGAAGAGACTCTTTTTCATTTTTAGCTGGAATTAATAGTGTTAGATTATTCACAAATATACAAGATTTTTATTATTTTAAAGTAACTATAAATTGATTTATCTCATATTTTTAACTTTTTTAAATCAAATAATTTAAATAACTTTTTTGTAATATAATAAAAAAAAATATAGAAATGTATAAATGGAATTGTCAATTTACTTATTATCTTACGTAATAATAATACTTTCAATTCTCGGGTATGGTTTGTTTTTTCAAAAAATTTTACAAAATTCCATAGATATTGAATTTGAGTACAACCTTCTCGGAAGCTTATTTTTTTTGGTATCCTTGTCATATTTCACACATTTTTTTTTTAAACACGGATTTGTTCATAATACAATCATTGTAATCATAGGGATTGTTTCGTTCATATTTCACTTTTTTAATTATAAGAAATTATTAGACAAATATTTAAAGTACATTTTCTTAATTTTTGGAATATTTATTTTTGCACTTTTAGCTGCTAAAACTCACGATGATTTTTCTTATTATCATTTCCCATATATATATTATTTAACACAGGAAAATCTAATTATTGGCGTTGGAAATCTTGTTCATGCATTTAGAACTCCTTCCTCAATTTTTTATCTTAATTCGTTATTTTATCTTCCTGGTATTAAATATTTTTCATTTAGTTTGGGGGCAATTTTGATATTTGGGTTTTCAAATCTAGTTTTAATTTTTAAATTAAAGAATGATTATCAAAATAAGATATATGATTTTATATTTTTTTTAACGATTCTATCTTTTTTATTTATCAACATATTTTTTTACAGAATAGCCGAACATGGAACTGATCGTTCTGCTCAAATATTAATTCTTCTCTTATTTATTGAGGTTTTAACTCTAAATAGAAAATCAATAGTTGAGGAAAAAATTTTTTCCAAGATTCTTATCTTACTTGGTTTAATTGTTTCTCTTAAAGCTTTTTATGTTTTGTATTTAATAATATTTATTCCAATACTTATAAGTTTTAAAAAACATAAGTATTTTTTAGAATTACTTAAAAATTTTTACTTTTATCTTTTTTGTTCTATTGGTTTTTTTTTAATTTTAGTAAATATTTTTAATTCTGGTTGTATTATATATCCAGTAAGTATTACTTGTTTCTCTAATTTTGAATGGTCTTTATTCAATGAGGCTAAATCATCTAACGAATGGTTTGAACAATGGGCTAAAGCTGGGGCAGGCCCAAACCATCGAGTTGATAATCCAGAAAATTATATAAAAGGATTTAATTGGGTTTCAAATTGGATTGATATCTATTTTTTTAATAAAGTAAGTGACTTTATATTTGGCATACTTCTTTTAATATTAATTGTTTTTTTTACATTTTATTCAAGAAAAAAAATAAAAATAAAAATTGAAAAAAAGAATTATTTAACTTATTTCATAGCTATTATTTTATTTCTAGAGTGGTTTTATAATCATCCAAGTTTAAGGTACGGAGGCTACAGTTTGATAGCTCTGATTATATTTATCCCATTCTCGATATATCTTTCAAAATTTATTTCTATAAAGTTTTTTAAAGGGAAAATTATTTTTTTGGTTGTATTATCTTTGATAATATTTGTTGGGAGAAATTTGAATAGAATTGAGAACGAAATAAAAAAATACAATTATAATTTTTTTTCTGGACCATACTATCAATTAGACAAAACTCATTTTAGAGTTGACAAATTTCTAGACAGCTTAATACTGAATTATCAAAATTGTAAGAATATAGATAAAATAAATTGTAAAAGCTTTGACAGAATATCGGTTAATAAAAAAAATATTTACTATATCTTAAAAAAGGATAAATGATTATATTTAAACAATGATGATGAAAATATTAAAATAAATCTAAAATGAAAAAAAAAGTAGCGTTAATTTTTGGTATCACCGGTCAAGATGGATCTTATTTAGCAGAATTGCTATTAAAAAAAAATTACATTGTTCATGGTGTAATAAGAAGGTCCTCAAGTATTAATACTTTTAGGGTGGATCATATCTATCAAGATCCCCATGATAAGAATTACAGATTTAGACTTCACTATGGAGATGTTACAGACTCTTTATCAGTTTCGAATATCATAAAAAAAATTAAACCACACGAAATTTATAATTTAGCAGCTCAATCACATGTTGCAGTTTCTTTTGAAGTTCCAGAATATACTGCAAATGCTGATGCATTGGGTGCCCTTAGAATACTAGAGGCAATTAAATTTCATAAACTTGAGAAAAAAACAAAATTTTATCAAGCTGGCACTTCAGAAATGTATGGTAAAGTTCAAAGTTCACCTCAAAATGAAAAAACTTCTTTTTATCCTCTAAGTCCTTATGGAGTTGCAAAATTATATGCTCATTGGATTACAAAGAATTATAGAGAAGCTTATAATATTTTCGCTTGTAATGGAATTCTATTTAATCATGAAAGTCCAAGAAGAGGTGAAACATTTGTAACAAAAAAAATTATTTCTGCACTCTGTAAGATTAAAGAGGGAAGACAAAAAAAATTATTTTTAGGGAATTTAAATTCTAAAAGAGATTGGGGTCATGCCAAAGACTATTGTTATGCTATGTGGAAAATGCTCCAGCAAAAAAAACCCGACGACTATGTCATAGCAACTGGAAAACAATACTCAATCAAACAGTTTATAAATTTGACTGCAAAAAAATTAGACATGAAAGTAGTTTGGAAGGGAAAAGGGATAAAAGAAAAAGGTTATAACGAGTTTGGTTACCCAATAATTGAATGTGACAAAAACTATGTTAGACCTTTAGATGTAAATACTTTGCTGGGTGATGCAAGAAAAGCAAGAAAATTACTGAAATGGAAACCTAAAAACGACATTAATTTATTAATTCATGAAATGATCGAGTCAGAATATAAAATCTTAAATGCAACTAAATAAAAAAAGTAAAATATTCATTGCAGGTCATAATGGTATGGTGGGCTCATCAGTAATGAGACATTTTAAAAGAAAGGGTTATGAAAATTTATTTTTTAAAAGTCGAAAATCTTTGAATTTAATAGATCAAAAAAAAACTTATTCATATCTTAAAAAGATAAAACCAGATTTTGTAATAATTGCAGCTGCAAAAGTTGGTGGAATATTAATCAATAAAGAGGAAAAAGCAAAATTTATTTACGAAAATATTATGATACAAACAAACCTGATTCACTCATCATTTTTAATTGGTGTCAAAAAACTTATTTTTCTAGGTTCAAGCTGTATCTATCCAAAATATTCAAAGCAACCTATTAAAGAAGAATATTTAATGACAGGAAAACTTGAAGAGACTAATGACGCTTATGCAATCGCCAAGTTAGCAGGTTATAAAATGTGTGAGGCTTATAACAAACAATATAAGACTAATTATATATGTTTAATGCCAACAAATCTTTATGGGCCAAATGATAATTATAATTCGAAGTCCTCTCATTTTTTTCCAGCTTTAATAGAAAAAACGTATTTTGCTATGAAAAATAAAAATAAAATAATTAAAATCTGGGGAGACGGCACTCCCAAAAGAGAATTAATGTATGTAGATGATCTTGCGGATGCGTGTGAATTCTTTCTTAAAAAAAAAACAAAGCATTCTCTCATCAATATTGGTAGTGGCCAAGAGAAAACAATTTTAGAATATTGTAAGTTTGTAATAAAAAGATTAAAGGCTGATTTGAAAATAAAGTTAGATAAAAAAAAACCCAATGGAACACCAAGAAAAAAATTAGATCTTACTTTAGCAAAAAAATATGGGTGGAAATCAAAATTTAGTTTACTTAAAGGCTTTGATTTAACTTACGATGATTATTTAAAAAAGATTAATTAGAAATAATGAAAAAGTTTATAATTGTAACTGGAGGAAGTGGGTTTGTAGGAAGTAATTTAATTGAATATCTAATTAAAAAAACTAATTATAATATCATTAGTCTTGATGATTATTCCTCTGGAACTAAAAAAAATCATATTAAGTCAAAAAAAGTCCGATATATAAAAGGTAATACCAAAGATATAGATAAAATATTTAAAAAATATATTCATAAAATTCACTCAATTTTCCATTTTGGAGAATTTTCAAGAATTTATCAAAGTTTCTTAAATATGGACAAATGTATTAAATCAAATTCTATTGGAACCAATGCAGTTTTTAATTTTTGTTTGAAGAATAAAATAAAGCTAGTTTATTCAGCAACTTCTGCTTCTTTAGGTAATAAGGGAAATGATAAAAATCTTTCTCCGTATGCATTTACAAAAGCTAAAAATTTAGAACTTCTAGAAAATTTAAAAATGTGGTTTAATTTCAAATATGAAGTAATTTTCTTTTATAATGTTTATGGTCCAGGTCAAATTACAAAAGGAAAGATGTCAACAGTAATTGGAATTTTTGAAGATTGCTTCTTAAAAAATTTACCTTTGCCAGTTGTCAGACCTGGTTCACAATCTAGAAGATTCACTCATATAACAGACACTGTTAAGGTTTGTTATAATGCATGGAAAAGTAATAAATCTAGATTTTATAGTATCTCAAATAAAAATAGTTATACTATCTTAGAGGTTGCAAAAATGTTTGGCAAAAAAATAAGATTTTTGCCAGCTAGAAAAGGCGAAAGATATGCGTCAGCCCTAACAACTCTTAGTTTATCAAATAAGATTTATAGAACTTATGGTGAAATAAACTTAAGAGACTATGTAAAAAATTTTGTAAAAAACAGTAAAAAATAAGCTTTTTTTATAAATCTCTGTTTACAATGAATATTTTATCTGTATAAGTTGCTCGCCGGTGATTATTGCGAAAGTGTTACACCCGATTCCATTCCGAACTCGGAAGTTAAGCCTTTCAGCGCCGATGGTACTTTGTCTTAAGATACGGGAGAGTAGGTCGTTGCCGGCATACAATTTTTTTTTATGAAAATCAAAAGTTCATTAAAATCGATTAAAAAAAGGGATTTAAACTCCAAGTTAGTAAGGAGAAGAGGTAGAGTATATATCATCAATAAAAATAATCCAAAATTTAAAGCAAGACAGAAGTAGTTTTTATGGATGATGAAGACCATAAAAAAACTTGGAATAATTTTACTAAATTTGTGTTGTGGGGAACTGTCGCTGTTGTCATAGTTTTAGTTCTTATGGCAATATTCTTATTGTAGGATAAATCATATGAAAATAGTTTCTCTATCCGAAAATTTAAGTATTGAAAAAAGAATAGCAATTACCCCTGAAATAGCAAAAAAATACAACTCGCTAGGTTTTGAAGTTTTTCTTTCCAAAGATTACGGCCTTCATTTAGGTTTTGACAATGAACAATATAAATCCCAAGGAGCAAATATTATTCAAGATGAAAAAGACATTCTAACTAATAGCGATATTATATTACAATTAGGCTTACCATCGGATGATAATTTATCTTTATTAAAAGAAAATCAAAATTTAATAGGAGTTTTAAATCCTTTTTTAAATAAAGAAAAATTAGAAAAATTGTCGAAAAGAAAAATAAACAACTTTTCTTTGGAATTGCTTCCTAGAATTACTAGAGCTCAATCAATGGATATTCTTTCATCACAAGCAAATCTAGCTGGATATAAGGCTGTTATTGAGTCGTTTGCCAATTTTGAAAAAGCTATACCAATGATGATGACTGCTGCAGGAACAGTGCCAGCAGCAAAAGTTTTAGTTGTAGGAGCTGGTGTTGCAGGTTTACAAGCAATAGCAACTGCAAAAAGAATGGGTGCAATTGTTTTTGCGACCGATGTTAGAATGGCCTCGAAAGAACAAGTTGAGAGTTTAGGAGGTAAATTTTTGACCGTGGAGGGATCTGAAAATCTTGAAACTGAGGGCGGCTACGCTAAAGAGGCTTCTGAAGAGTTTAAAAAAAAACAAGAAGATCTTTTGAGTGAAACTTTAAAAAAGATTGATATTGTTATATGTACAGCTCTAATACCTGGCAAAAAAGCCCCTATAATTATAAAAGAAAATATGATTAAAAATATGCAAAAAGGATCAGTCATTTATGACCTAGCAGCAATTCAGGGTGGAAATACAGCCTATACAGAAGTTGATAAAATAGTTTTTAAGGGAGGAGTAAAAATAATGGGTGAAATGAATATTTTAAACAAATTACCAATTTCTGCTTCAACTTTATATGCAAAAAATTTGTTTAATTTTGTCTCAAATTTATTAGATAAGAAAACTGGTAAAATTAATATAAACTTAGAAGACGAAATAATAGAAAAAACATTGATTAAATAATTATGGAAATAGATCCTTTTATTTTTAGATTAAGCATATTCATTTTATCCATATTCGTAGGTTATTATGTTGTTTGGAGTGTGACTCCATCCTTACATACACCTTTAATGTCTGTAACTAATGCAATCTCCTCTGTTATTATAGTTGGTGCTATAATTGCTGCTCTTGCAAACAGTGAGGGAAAAATTTTTAATCCATCAACTTTATTTGGATATTTAGCGATAACTTTAGCTGCTGTAAATATATTTGGGGGATTTCTAGTTACCCAGAGAATGCTTGCCATGTACAAAAAAAAAAAGAAAGATAAAAAATGATATCAGCTAATTTATCTGCAACTTTTTATTTGATTTCTGGTGTGCTTTTCATACTTGCTTTAAGAGGTTTATCTTCACCTGAAACGTCTAGACAAGGTAATTTTTATGGTATTATCGGAATGGTGATAGCCGTCACTGTCACATTTCTTTCTGTAGGAAATTTCGAATCTGGATTTTTTTATGTATTTATTTTTTTATTAATTGGGGGTGGAATTGGAGCATTTATAGCTTTTAAAATTCCGATGACAGCGATGCCTGAATTAGTAGCTGGTTTTCACAGCCTAGTAGGTCTCGCTGCAGTTTTTGTTGCCATCTCAGCTTTCATAAATCCCGAGGCTTTTAATCTTGGATTCCCTGGAAATATTAAGCTTGCAAGCTTGATTGAAATGTCAATTGGTGCAGCTGTAGGTGCAATTACATTCTCAGGGTCAATAATAGCTTTTTTGAAACTTCAGGGCATAATGTCTGGAGCCCCAATTACATTTAAAGGTCAACATTTATTAAATGCTTTGATACTAATTTCTATTGTTATTTTAACTTATTTTCTATGTGCAACTCAATCCTCTAATTTATTTTGGGTTTTGATTGCAGTTTCATTTTTAATTGGGTTACTTTTAATCATTCCAATAGGAGGCGCTGATATGCCTGTGGTTATTTCAATGCTAAACTCTTACTCAGGTTGGGCTGCGGCAGGTATTGGTTTTACATTAGAAAACACTGCACTAATAATTACAGGTGCTCTAGTTGGATCTTCAGGTGCAATTTTATCTTATATAATGTGTAAAGGAATGAATAGATCATTCTTTAATGTAATTTTAGGAGGTTTTGGTGCTACAGATCAATCCTCTAAGGACAAAAATAAAGAACAAAGACCAGTCAAAAGTGGAAATGCAGATGATGCAGCTTTTTTAATGAAAAATGCGTCTTCAGTTATAATAGTTCCTGGGTACGGTATGGCAGTTGCTCAAGCGCAACATGCATTGAGAGAGATGGTCGATACTTTAAAAAAAAATGATATTAAAGTATCCTACGCAATACACCCAGTAGCTGGTCGTATGCCAGGACACATGAATGTGTTACTTGCCGAAGCGAACGTTCCTTATGACGAAGTTTTTGAATTAGAGGAAATAAATAACGATTTTGCTAACGCGGACGTAGCATTCGTGATTGGTGCGAATGATGTAACAAATCCAGTTGCAAAAACTGATCCTCAGAGTCCAATTTATGGAATGCCAGTTCTTGATGTTGAGAAGTGTAAATCAGTTTTATTTGTAAAAAGAAGTTTATCGCCAGGTTATGCTGGAATTGATAATGACCTCTTTTACAAAGAGAATACTCTTATGCTATTTGCTGATGCAAAAAAAATGACAGAGGATATTACTAAAAATTTATAATAATAAATGAAAACTAAAATATACTGCGATAGTGCAGAAATAAATCAAATTAAAAAGTTTAATAAAAAAAAAATAGTAAAAGGTTTTACGACTAATCCAAGTTTGATGAGAAAAGCTGGAGCAAAAGACTATAAAGAATACTCAAAAAAAATACTTAAAATTTGTAAAAAAAAACCAGTATCATTAGAAGTTTTTGGCGACAAGTTCCACGAAATGATTGACCAAGGTCTAAAAATTAGCAAGTGGGGTAAAAATGTTTATGTGAAAATACCAGTAGTTAATTCAAAAGGAAAATTCACTGGTAAGGTCATCAAAGAATTAAATAGTAGGAAAATAAAATTAAACATAACTGCGGTATATAATTCTGCTCAAACAAAAAAGATTTTAAGTGTAATTGACAAAAAAACTCGAGTTATCATCTCAATTTTTGTTGGCAGAGCTGCAGATGTTGGTAAAGATCCAATCCCAGAAATTAATAAAAGTATATTAATCTCAAAAAAATTTAATAACGTTGAAATTTTGTGGGCAAGCGTTAGAGAGCCATACAATTTTATACAAGCTAGAAAATTAGGATGCAGTATAATTACGATACCCCCATTAATGATTGAAAAAATCGAAAAATTTGGAAAATCTTTTAAAGCTTTAACAATTGATACAGTAAAAGCTTTTTTGATTGACAGTAAAAAATCTAAATTTAAAATTTAGAAAAACTGAAAAGTGCAACTCTTTAGAGAAAAGACTTTAATATTTCTATTATATACCTCCTTGTTGATCGGATTCTACTTTGGAGAGAATTTAAATCATGGATCATATTTGGATTGGGTAAATGCGTATAATCCTGTTATTGAAAGTTTTTCAAAAGATTTTAAAAATACTTTTCTTAGTTATGATAGTTTTGGTCAAAGACATTCGCCTATTTATATTATTTTTCTATCATTTTTATATAAATTTGGCTTAAGTTTTGATTTTATAAGACTTATTCATTTGCATATTTCTTTAAGTTTAATTGTAATATTTTATAACTGCCTTAAATTAAAATTTAAGGATACAAACCGTACTATTCTTAAAATATTAGCCTTATCAATTTTTCTTTCGCCAACTTTTCGCTCTTTAGCTATTTGGCCTGATAGTAGGATTCCTGGTTTAATTTTTTTTACTTTATCGATATATTTTTTTTTAAAATTTCTATTATCACCTAAATATGAAAAGAAATTTGCTTGGCTTTCTTTAATTACAATTATAATTTCTTCTTATATAAGTCCAAATTTTTCGTTATTTTTTATTTTTTTTATTTATTATTTTTTTCAAAAACTAAAATTTAAAAATTTTTTCTTACTTATTTTGTTTAGTTTTGCTGCATCATTACCAATGATTTATTACATTTTTTCTCTAGACATCAATTTTATTGCAGCTGGAAGAACACCTGGTTTAGACATGGAAGCAACAAGTTTAAATTTAAATATATCTAATAAATTATTAATTATCAGCTCAATAATTTTTTTTCATTTAATCCCGATTTTATTTTTTTTATTAAATTATAAAAAAATGATTTTATTTTTTAAAAAAAATTTGGTTTTTATATCAATAATTTTTTTAATTTTAGTCTATTTTTTCAATTATCAATTGAGCTTTACTGGAGGTGGTGTTTTTTTTCAATTATCACAATTTTTATTTAATAATAATTTTTTATTTTTTATAATTAGTTTTTTAAGTTTTTTTATAATTATTTACTTGTCAAGCTTACACAAAGACAATTTTACATTAATTTTTTTGTTAATTTTATCTAATATACAAAATACTATTTATCATAAATATTATGAGCCATTATTTTTGATTATAGTTTTTATTTTATTTAATAACCTAGATTATAAAAATTTTTTTTCAAAAAAGAGAAATTTATTTTATCTATATGTTTTTAGTTTATTTTATATTTCTTTAAGAATTTTTAAAAAAATTTATTTGATATAATTGGTTGCGGGGGACGGATTTGAACCGCCGACCTTCAGGTTATGAGCCTGACGAGCTACCAGACTGCTCCACCCCGCGGTATACTTAAATTCTGTTTTTGAGTTTATTTAACTTTTTAACTCTCTTAATATTTTCCTGTAAAATTCTTTTTTTCTTTTCTGATGGTTTTTCATATGTATTTTTAAGTTTAATAATTTTGAAAAAACCATCTCTCTGAAGTTTTCTTTTTAAAACTCTTAGAGCCTGCTCAACATTATTATCTTTTACTTCTATTTTAATAAATACCTCCAAAAAAGCGATTAGATAACACTTTTAAAAAAATATGTCTATTAATTTTCCTCATCAAACAGTATTTGTATTTTGTTGTTTTTCTTTTTCTTTTTTCTCTCTTTTGATACGTCTCTCAGCCTTTTCGATAGCTTCAATTAAATCTTTTTGAGAAAATAGATTTAATGCAACTGGGTCTTTTGGATTTAGATTGTTATAGTTCCAATAACTTTTATTTCTTATCGCTGTAACAGTGTTTTTTGTTATTCCCACTAATTTCGCAATTTGAGAATCTTTAAGAATATTATGATTTTTAATCAGCCATAGAGCAGAATCTGGTTTATCTTGTCTTTTTGATAATGGCACGTATTTTTTTGTCTTTTGTTCAGTATTAGAAATTTCTATATCTGCACTTTTAATCGTAAGTGGTCTATTTTCGTCCTTAGAAGAAAGCTCAATTTCTTCCCTTGAAAGTTGACCTGAGATTATAGGATTGTAGGCTTTAATGCCTTTAGCAACCTCTCCATCTGCTATACCTTGGATTTCAACTTCATGCATGTTGCAAAAATTTGCTATTTGTTTGAATGTTAATGTGGTATTTTCAACTAACCAAACAGCAGTTGCCATTGGCATTAATGGACTATTAGACATTAGCTTTTCTTATCTGATTTAAAGTTTTGGAATTTTTTGTTAAATTTACTGATACGCCCTTTATCCATTAGTTTTTGTTTGCCTCCAGTCCAAGCAGAATGAGACTTAGGGTCTATCTCTAATTTTAATATTTCCCCTTCTTGACCCCATGTTGATTTTGTCTCAAATTGACTACCATCTGTCATTTCAACCTTAATAGTGTGATAATCTGGGTGAATATTTTTTTTCATGACGTGACTTATAACAAAACAAATTTTTAAAACAATTAAAAGTTAACAAGTTTTTCTAATAATTTTGATCTAATATTGGTGCTTGAAGCAACAATTTTAATGTTTTTATGAATTGAAAGATCTATTTCATTTAAAACACCTCCAGCTTCTTTCACTAAAATTATTCCTGCAGCAATATCCCATAAATTTAAATTTTGTTGAAAGCAACCATCGTATCGTCCTGAAGCCACATAAGCCATATCTAGAGCTGCACATCCTGTTTTTCTGTAAGTTATATCAGGTTCACTATAAATTTTTCCTCCAGTAACAAATAAACATTCGCTAATTTCATTTTTTTGTGAAACTCTTATTCTATGATTGTTAAAGAATGACCCGTTATTTTTTTCAGCATAGAACATCTCATTTTTTATTGGATCAAATATAATTCCAGAAATTATTTCATCATTTGATTTTAGAGCAATTGATATTGCAAAGTGTGGTATTCCATGTAGAAAATTTATAGTTCCATCAATAGGATCAATAATCCATATATTATTCTTATCTCTGTTATTTTCTATTCCATTCTCTTCACTAATAATTGAATAGTGAGGCTTAGCTTTTCTTAATTCCTCAATGATTATTTTTTCTGCTTTTAAATCAGAATTAGTAACAAAATCAGCAGGACCCTTTTTAGAAACTTGTAATTTTTCAATTTCACCAAAATCTCTAATCAATATTTTTGATGCTTTTTCTGCTGCCTTTATCATTATGTTCAGATTTGCAGAAATAGTATTCATAAAATTAAATCTTTTTTATGTACTCAAGATTTCTAGTATCAACTATAATCTCATCTCCCGACTCTATAAATGGAGGTACTTGAACACTCAAGCCATTTATTAAAACTGCAGGTTTATATGAGGATGAAACAGTTTGACCCTTTAAAGCTGCCTCAGTTGTGTCAATTTTGCAGGCCACTTGATTTGGCAAATCTACAAACATAGGTTTTTCATTATAAAAACTTATTGATACCTCTAAATTTTCTGTGAGTAATTTTCCTTTCTCACCAACTATATTTTTTTTCATTTCAATTTGTTCAAATGAAATTGGATTTATGAAAAAATAATTATTTTCATCTTCATATAAGAAATTATGTTTTATTTCATCAAGTGATGCTTTTTCAACAGTCTCGCTTGATCTAAACCTCTCATTTAATTTAGTATTTTTATTTATACTTTTCATTTCTACTTGTGCAAATGCTCCCCCTTTTCCAGGTTTTACATGCTGAGTTTTTAGCACTTGCCATAAATCATTTTTATATTCAATGAGCATTCCAACTCTTATTTCACTAGCATTTATTTTCATTTTAATTTTTGAATAGCTTCGAATGGTTTTTGCTTTTTATTTTTCCAAATGTAGCTTGAGATAGCTAAAAAGTTAGCTTTATTCAATAGTAGTTTTTTATAATTATTAGAATTGATACCCCCTATAGCGACAATCTGAGTTTTTGTTATTTTTCTTACTTTTTTAAGTAGACCAATTGTAGCTTTATACTTAACTCTTTTAGTTTTTGAAAAATTGAATGCTCCAATAGCTATGTAATCGGCTTTATTTATAACAGCTATCTTTGCTAACTTAATAGAGTTGTGGCAGGTAATACCTATTATTTTATTTTTGATAATTTTTCTAGCTTTAAAAATATTAGTATCTTTTTGCCCTAAATGACAACCGTCAGCATTTAGTTTCTTTGCAAGTAAAACATCGTCATTTATTAAAAATTTGACATTAAATTTTTTACATATTTTTTTGATTTTTTTTCCAATTGTATATTTTTTTTTAAAACTTTCTTTTTTTAATCTTAATTGAAAAAAACAAACCTTTTTTGATTTGAGAACTTTATGCAAATTATTATAGAAAGCGTTGTTTATTTTTGAGGGGGAAATAAGATAAATGAATTTTTTTCTATTATACTTCAAGATTTTTAGACCATTTGCTTTGAGCTGCTAATGTATTCATTTTTGCTCGATGGTTAAAAACCATTTGAGTACCCGTAATGTCTTGAATGTTTTTTGACCAATGTTTTAAAGCACTTTGTTGAAGGGCTCGTCCGTAAGAATAACTCATTATAAAATCTGTATCATTGAATTTATTTATTAAGTTTAAATTTTCTGTTGCCTCAATTTCTGATTGACCCCCAGATAAAAAAGCTATTCCGGGGACTTCTAATGGGACAGAATTTTTTAAACATTTAATTGTTAATTTTGCAACTTCCTCGTTTGAAATTTTGTCTTTAGATTTATTACCAGCTAATATCATATTGGGTTTTAGAATAATTCCTTTTAAATCGATCTTATGTAATATTAATTCATCGAAGCATTTTTTTATTACCTCTGAGGTTTTTTCATAACATTCTCTCGCGGAATGTTCACCATCCATTAAGACCTCAGGCTCAACTATTGGGACCATTTTACATTCTTGAACAAGAGCTGAATATCTTGCTAATGCATGAGCATTAGATTGTATCGATAGTCTGCTTGGAGTATTTTTTGTTATAATGTAAACGCCACGCCATTTTGTGAATTTTGCACCAAGTTTGTGATATTCTTTTAATCTTTCTCTTAATCCGTCAAGACCTTCTGTAATTTTTTCATTTGGCGATCCAGCCAAAACTTTTGCACCAGTATCAACTTTAATACCTGGAGTGCTTCCCATTTTAGAAATCAATTCTGGTATTTTTATTTTCTTTGAAGTCTCCTGTTTTATAGTTTCATCGTATAATATTACTCCTCCGATACAGTCAGACATACCTGATGAGCTAAATAGAGTTTCTCTGAATAATAATCTATTTTCTGGAGTTGATGGAACATTTACATTTTCTAATCTTTTTGTCATTGTTCCTGTACTTTCATCAGCAGCTAAAATTCCCTTACCTTTTTCAAGAATTTTTAATACTATATCGTGTAATTCAGACATTTTGATTTAAGGCTTTTATACCAGGAAGTTCTTTTCCTTCAAGATATTCTAAAAATGCTCCACCAGCAGTTGAAACAAAGTTAAAATCTTGAATTACATTTAGTTGGTTTATCAAAGCTATGGTGTCACCTCCACCTATTACAGAGTAAATTGACTTTTCTTTATTTTTTTTTACAATCGCCTTTGCAATTTCGTAACTTCCACCCGCAAAATTCGGATTCTCAAAATAACCTGCTGGACCATTCCATAAAACTGTATTACTTATTTTGATAATTTCTTTTATTTTTTGAACTGTAGTTGGTCCAATATCTAATATTAAGTCATTGTTTTCAATATCATCTAGTTTTTTAACTTTTGAAAGATCGTTTATATTTTTTCCAACCAAAACATCCTCAGGAAAAGTAATTTCACAAGAGTGATTTTTTGAAGTTTTAAAAATCTCTTTTACCGCAGTTTCACAATTTAATTCCTTTATTGACTTACCAATGTTGTATCCTTTATAATTTATGATACTATTGGCCATTGCCCCAACAATTATAATATTATCAAATTTTGGTATTAAATTTTTAATTATACTAATTTTTGTTAAAATTTTCGATCCTCCAATGATGCAAGTAATTGGTTTTTTAATTTCTGTTGTAACCTTTTTAAGTGCATTTATTTCTGTCTCTAATTGAAGACCAGCATATGAGGGTAAAAATTCTGTAATTTTGCTTATAGATGCGTGGAGTCTATGAGAACAAGAAAATGCGTCATTTACATATAAATCAGCAAGACTAGCTAAATGTTTCGCAAAAAATACATCGTTTTTTTCTTCTTCTTTATAAAATCTAATATTTTCTAAAAATACTATTTGATTCTTAGGACTTTTAAACAAATCTTTTTTTGTAAGTTTAAAGATATTATCATCTAATAATTGAATTTTCTTCTTTAGCTTTTTCTCTAAATTCTCACATATTGGTTTAAGCGAAAAAATTTTATTAAATTCTCCTCTCGGTCTTCCAACATGAGAGATAATTATAATTTTAGATTTTTTTTCAATTAAGAAGTTTAAAATAGGAACAATTTTATCAATTCTAGTTTCATCAGTGATAAAGCCATTTTTTAATGGAACATTTAAATCTAGTCTCAACAAAACTATTTTTTGACTTAGATTTTCTTGGTCTTTTATATTTTTCATTAAGAATTTTTGTGAATGTATTCTGCAATATCACACATCCTATTTGAAAAAGCCCATTCATTATCGTACCAAGCTGAAATTTTACCCATATTTTTTCCAATTACGTTTGTTAAATTAGCGTCAATTATTGATGAAGCTTGATTATGATTAAAGTCTATAGATACAAGTTTTTCTTTAGTAATCTCAAGTATTTTATTTTTTTTGCTAAAATTGTGAAATGCTAAATTAATTTTTTCAACACTTAAATCTTTCTTGGTACAAAAAACAAGTTCAATTAAAGAAACATTGGGTGTGGGAACTCTCATTGCGACACCTTCTAATTTTCCTTTTAAAGATGGAATAATCTCACCGATTGCCTTAGAGGCACCTGTTGAGGTAGGCACAATCGATTGGCCTGCGGATCTAGCTCTTCTAGGATCTTTATGTGAATTATCTAAAAGTCTTTGATCAGTTGTAAAAGCATGGATAGTTGTCATAAAACCTTTTTCGATTTCGAAGTTCTCATTTAGAACATGAGCTACTGGAGCAAGACAATTTGTAGTACATGATGCAGCAGAAATTATTTTGTCGTTTTTTTTCAATTTTGTTTCGTTTACTCCGAATACAACAGTTTTATCAGCTTTTTTACATGGGGCTGAGACAATAACTTTTTTCGCTCCATTTTTAAGATGAGGCTCCAATTTTTCTTTTGAGTTAAATTTCCCTGTACATTCAAAAACATAATCGACATCAAACTTTTTCCAATTAATTTTGTTTAAATCTGTTTCTTGACTGAATGATATTTTATTTTTGTTTATGAATAGATGTTTATCATCAAAACTTATGTCTGCATTAAATTTTCCATGTATAGAGTCATATTTTAATAAAGAAGAACAAGTTTCAGAATTCGTTCTATTATTAATATGCTTAATTTCTAAATTTTTATTATCATTTTCTACTATAGACCTGATAATCATTCTACCAATTCTACCCATTCCATTAATTCCAATTTTTATTTTCATAATCTTTCCTTAATCCTTTTGACTATGGTGTCGGCATTTAATCCAAAATGATCATAAATTTTTTTGTAAGGTGCGCTTTTTCCAAAATCATTGATACCAAAATTTAATCCTGAAGCACCAGTGTACTTTTTCCAATAATAAGTTTCAGAGGCCTCTATTGAAACAACTAATTCAGTTTCAGATAAAATTTCATTTTTATAATCTTTATTTTGTTGATCAAATAGTTCCTGACAGGGCATTGATATTATTTTGGAATAGATGCCATCTGTGGCCAATTTATGTCCCACATCACTAGCTAAACTAGTTTCAGATCCAGTTGCTAAGATCGTTACTTTTATGTTCTCTCCAGTTCTAAAAATTTCATAAGCACCAGCAGAGGACTCATTTTTAGATGAATTTTTAAGTCTTAAAGGATTGATCCCTTGTCTAGTTAAAGCTATTACACTTGGAGCCTTTTGACTTTTGATTGCTAATTGCCAGCATTCAAAAGTTTCGATCGTATCTGCTGGTCTAAATACATTCAAATTTGGAATAGATCTTAAACTTGTCAATTGC